>JBPCLB010000042.1:0-3420 GCA_051003695.1 Gaiella sp.
GGGATGTCGAACTCGTCCCGGAGCTCACCTCCGACCGTGGCAACCAGGGCGACCAGGACGACCACGAGCCCGATCCAACCGAAGACGACGCGCCACGGGTGCGTGGCGCAGGCACGTGTCCAGCGGGCGAGCGCCCCCGTCGAGAGCCGCTCGTGAGCGGCGAGTCGATCCGACCGCGTGGGCTCGCCGCCCACGAGCTCGTCGGTCTTGTTCGTATCCGTGTCGTGCTCGCTCATGGCGCTGCCCTTTTTCGTCACTTCGCTTTGTCAAGAGACCGCTCGAAGCGGCAGAAGTCATCGCCGACGGTAACGCGCCCCGTATGTCATAGGTACGGCTCTCCGTACCATCCGGTCGGAGCCCATAGGACGCGAAGCCTCCGTGCCGGAGATCCAGGTCCGAGGCGAGACTCTACGACCGGGCTGGCAAGCGGTATCGCCTCAGTTCAAGCGGCGCAGAGGGATCAGTTCGGCTGCGGCACGATCCTGATGTAGGGCTTGGGCGTCTTCCAGCCGTCCGGGTAGGTTTCCCGCGCCTCGTCGTCCGACACGGAGCCGGCAATGATCACGTCGTCGCCCTGCTGCCAGTTGGCCGGCGTTGCGACCTTGTGCTTCGCGGTCAGCTGGAGCGAGTCGATCACACGCAGAACCTCGTCGAAGTTGCGACCGGTCGTCATCGGATAGGCGAGGATCAGCTTGATCTTCTTGTCCGGCCCGATCACGAACACGTTCCTGACCGTCTGATTGTCGGCCGGAGTCCGTGCCAGCGGATCCCCGCTCGTCTCTGCGGGCAGCATCCCGTATGCCTTCGAGACCTCGAAGTCGACGTCGCCGATCAACGGGTAGTTGGGGGCGTGACCCTGCGTCTCCTCGATATCGGCCGCCCATTTGGGGTGGTTCTCGACCGGGTCGACGGAGAGTCCGATGATCTTCACGCCTCTCCGGTCGAACTCGGGCTTGATGCTCGCCATGTAGCCGAGCTCGGTCGTGCAGACCGGGGTGAAGTTCCTGGGATGCGAGAAGAGCACCGCCCACGAGTCGCCGAGCCACTCGTGGAAGCGAATCGTTCCCTCCGTCGTCTCCGCCTGGAAATCCGGTGCGGTGTCGCCGATCTGCATCTGCCGACCTCCCTCGTTGAACATGCGTCGTAGCTCTTGCTGTGTGTATCAAACGACGCGCGCTCTGTCAGGCTTCCCCGGCCCTCGACGTCTCGTCGAAGCGAATGCACGCCGCGAGGCGACGGACCGATCCGTTATCCGCGGCTCGGCGCAACGCGCAGGAGACGCGCCGCGGCCGGTGGCAGCCACCAGTTCCAGCGACCCATGAGCCGCATGATCGCGGGTACGAGCAGGGCCCTGATCACCGTCGCGTCGAAGATGATCCCGGCTGCCAGCCCGATTCCGAACTGCTTGATGTCTGTGCCGGGACTCGTCGAGAGAACGAAGAACGCGAACATCAGCACGAGCGCCGCGCTCGTCACGAGCTTCCCCGTCCGAGCAAGGCCGAGGGAGACGGCCTGCACCGTGTTCCCCGTCTCGTCGTACGCCTCGCGCATCCGCGTCAGCATGAAGACCTCGTAGTCCATCGAGAGCCCGTAGAGGAACGCGAAGATCATCAGCGGGATCCAGGAAATGATCGAGTCGGTCGCGGGCACGTTCCAGATCGCCTCGCTCCCGTTCCCCTTCTGGAAGATGAAGACGATGATCCCATAGGCGGCGCCGAGCGAGACGAGGTTGAGGATCACCGCCTTGAGGGGCAGGAATACCGATCGGAACGCGCGCATCAGCAACAGGTACGTGAGCACGATCACGAAGAGGAGCACGTAGGGGAACGTCCCGTACACGGCACTGATGAACTCGCGCTCCTCGGTCGGGATTCCGGCGAGCGTCAGCTCCGCGCGACCCCCGAGCTCGGCCTCGGCCGCCGGGAGCACATCGTCCCGCAACCGCGACACGGTTTCGCGCGTCTCCCTGCTCGAACCGTCCGTGGTAGAGAACGCCTCGACGAGCGCGAAGCCGTCGGCGCGTGCCGGGGGAGGCGCGGCTGCGCCTGCAATCCCTTCGTCTTCGGCGAGCCGGACGGCCAGCTGATCGAGCTCGGCCTGCGTTGCGTCCCCCTCGACAGCGATCTGGAAAGGCTTGTGGACGCCCTCCGTGATCCCAGCCTTGGTCAGCACCCGAGCGCCCTCGTGCCCTCGGCCGCCACCCGGAAAATCCTTTGCCTGCGCATCGGCTGGGTTGAGCTGGAGGCCGTAGAAGAGGAGCAGCGCGACGATTGCCACTCCCGCCAAGCCGACGGCGATCGGTCTGTGCATCACCGTTCGGGCCCACCGATTCCAGAAGCCCTTGTCCGGGTCATCGCTGCCCTCGACGAGCCGCTTCGGCAGCACGCGCAAGCTGTTGATCTTGGGGCCGAGCGTGTACAGGAGGGCCGGCAGGAGCGTGAGCGTCGTCAACACGGAAACGGTCGGAATCAGCATCCCGCCGATCCCGATCGAGCGGATGAACGGCAGCGGGATGATGATCATGCTGAGCAACCCGACCGCGACGGTCGAGCCGGAGACGATCACCGAGCGCCCCGCGTGGCGCATCGTCTCGACGATCGCCGTCTCACGGTCCGCGCCGTGGCGTAACTCCTCCCGGAACCGGAAGATCATCAATAGCGCGTAGTCGATCGCCACGCCAAGCCCGATCAGCGCTACGAGGAACTGCACGACGATCGAAACGTCGGTGACGTAGGTGAGGACCCAGACCAGCGTGAAGGTATTGAGGATCGAGACGAGCGCGATCAGGAGCGGCATTGCGATCGCCGGGATCGTGCCGAATGTGAAGAGCAGGATCACAAGCGCTCCGACGCCGCCGATCAGAGCTTCGACGAGGACGCGTGGCGGCTTGGAGCCGTCTTCGCCCTCGTTCGCCTCGCCGATGAGCGTGTCGCCCCCACTCACGTAGCCGTCGACCTCGGGCGGCAGCGCTCCCGCGAGCGCCTTCTCGGTAGGCCCGACGTCGATCCCGTCGATGCCCTGCCGACCCGCGGCATAGATGTTCGCGAACATGACCGTCCGATCGTCCGAAACGTACGCGTCGTTGCCGGTATTGAAGAACGAGCTGACTCGCGCTCCCTTGTTGGCGCCCGCCGTCCGCTCGATCGCCTGCTCGACTCCGGGCGCCTTTGTCACGTCCCCCTCGGCCCGGAGGACGAGGACGAACGGGAAGAGCCCGCCGTTGCCGAGCTCCTGGACGGCCCGCTGATTCGCCTCGTAGCCGTCTGCGCCCGGAATCGAGAAGTCCTCGAGCCAGCGGTCGGCGAGCTGGCCTGCGGAGAACGCCCCCAATACCGAGAGCGCGAGCCAAGCCGCGATCACGACGAAACGACGGCGAACGACCAGGTGGGCGAGTCGCTCCATCGGCGCCCGAGGCTACCC
>JBPCLB010000043.1:0-6238 GCA_051003695.1 Gaiella sp.
CGCGAGTGGGCGCCAGGATCGTGGTCGCCGTGGGCGGCGCCGGAGGGCGTGGGAACAGCAACTTCGCGACCCCTACCCGGCAGACGCCGAGATACGCCGAGACCGGGCTCGCCGGCGGCGAGCGCGAGCTCGAGCTCCGCCTCAAGCTCCTCGCAGATGCCGCCCTCGTCGGGCTTCCGAACGCCGGCAAGTCGTCGCTCCTGCGCCGGATCTCGAACGCCACGCCGAAGGTCGCCGAGTATCCCTTCACGACGCTTCAGCCCGTCCTCGGGACGGTCGAGTCCCCCGACGGCGCCCAGCTCACCGTCGCGGACATTCCCGGCCTGATCGAGGGCGCGAGCGAGGGGGTGGGGCTCGGGCACGAGTTCCTCGCGCACCTCGAGCGTGCGCGCCTGCTGGTGCACGTGATCGACGGGTCGGAGGGTGACGCCGACGAGCGCTTCCGTGTGATCGACCGTGAGCTCGCGGCCTACGGCGCGGGCCTCGAGGCGCGACCCCAGGTCGTCGTCCTCAACAAGTCCGATCTCGCCCCCGAGCCTCCACCCTTCGGGATCGCCGACGACCGGATCCGGGCGACCCATCGTGTGTCGTGTGCCACGGGTCAGGGGATCGACGCGCTGAAGCGTGCGCTCCTCACGTTGTGCCCTGGGGCGCCGGAGCCCACCGAGGCCGCGGTTCCCGAGCTCCCCGAGTTCCTCGAGTACCGGCCGAGCGCGCGGACAGGACCGGGCTTCCGCGTGCTTCGCACCGATCGCGGCTTCCGGGTGGTCGGGAGAGCCCCCGAGGGGGAGGAGCTCGAGGCTGCGCTGAAGGTCGCGGGTGTGCGCGAGGGCTCACTCGTGGAGATCGGCGACGACGAGCTCGAGTGGCAGCCGTGACCGATGTCGGCGTGCTCGGCGGCGCGTTCGATCCTCCTCACAACGGCCATGTCGTGCTCGCGCGCGCGGGCAGCGACCGTTTCGAGCTGGATCGACTACTGATCCGGGTCGTCGAGAAACCGGGCCACAAGCAGGTGGAAACCGACCCGCAGGTTCGTCTGCACCTCGCCGAGCTCGCGTTCTCGCCGCTCGGCGAGACAGAGCTCGCACTCGACCGACACGCACGCACGGTCGACTCGCTCGAGGCACTCGGCCTCGACGACCCCGTCTTCCTGATCGGCGCCGACGAGTTCGCCTTCTTTCTCGGCTGGACTCGACCCGAGCGGGTGCTCGAGCTCGCGCGTCTCGGCGTCGCGACCCGGCCGGGGTACCCACCCGAGGTTCTCGATGCCGTTCTGATGCGCCTCGCTTTCCCCGAACGCGTCGTCTTCTTCCCGATCGACCCACTCGAGATCTCGTCCTCCGAGATCCGAGCCCGGGTCGCTTCCGGGGAGTCGATCGAGGGTCTCGTCCCTCCGGCCGTCGTCACCGAGATCGAGCGTCTCGGGCTCTACTGCGAGATCTGACGTCCGCGATCCGCGGGTATGCTTCACCTGGACGAGAGCCGGAGAGGACACGACCCACCTGACATCGCTCGACCATGCACGCCGCATCGCCGCCCTCTGCGGGGAGAAGCTGGCGACGGACGTAGCCATCCTCGACATGCGTACGGTCTGCGACTACACGGACTTCTTCGTGATCGCGACCGGGAAGAACCCGCGGCAGACGAAGGCGATCCACGACGAGGTGTACGGCACCCTGAAGCCGGAGAAGCTGACGCCTCGCTCGTCCGTGGGGTTGCCGGAGGCCACGTGGATCGTCGACGACTACCTCGACGTCGTCCTCCACGTCTTCACGCCCGAGACCCGCGCCTTCTACCGGCTCGAGGACCTCTGGGACGACGTGCCGAAGCTCGAGGCAGCGGCGACCGCCTGACGTTCTCCGATGTGGCGACGATGTCGTCCGCTAACCAGGCGCGCAAGATCAACTGGGCTGTGGACTACGCTCTGGAGGGGTTACAATCTGCCCCTCTGGGGCCGTAGCTCAGCTGGGAGAGCGCTGCGATGGCATCGCAGAGGCCAGGGGTTCGAGCCCCCTCGGCTCCATCGTCCGTCCTGGCTGGACCGACTCCGGTCGATCTTGCCCGGTGCCTGCGTGAGCTCGTCGAGCGCGGACATCGGTTTGCGATGTCGCTCGGCGCGTGAGCGGTGACTCGTGCTTGCTCATCGAATTCAGGGTTTGGTCGAGGGTCCCTGGCGCAACACCCGCCCGATCCCGCGCACCGCCTGCCGGATTCGCTGCTCGTTCTCGACGAGGGCGAAGCGCACGAACCCCTCACCACCCGGGCCGAACCCGACCCCGGGCGAGACCGCGACGTTCGCCTCGCGCGCCAAGTGCTCGGCGAACGCGAGCGACCCTAGCGCCGCGAACGCCTCAGGCACCGGTGCCCAGGCGAACATCGTCCCTCGCGGTCTCGGGAACGACCAACCGACCCGCTCGAGCCCGCCGCAGAGCGTGTCGCGTCGAGAGCGGTAGACCTCGCACACCTCGACCGGAGTCTCCGGCGCCTCGTTCATCGCCGTGATCGCCGCGATCTGGATCGGTTGGAACGTGCCGTAGTCGAGCCAGCTCTTGAGCCGGGCAAGCGCCTGGCAGACCTCCGCGTTGCCGACGAGGAAACCGACCCGCCAGCCCGCCATCGAGAACGACTTCGTGAGCGTGTACAGCTCGACGGCGACGTCCGTCGCTCCGGGCACTCCCAGGATCGACGGCGGCCTGTGGCCGTCGAACGCCAGATCCGCATCGGCGAAGTCGTGCACGACCACGAGCTCGCGCTCTCGGGCGAACGCGACGACTTGCTCCATGAACTCGAGCTCGACCGTCGCGGTCGTCGGGTTGTGCGGAAACGACAGCAGTAGCACCCGCGGCCGGGGCCTCGCACGCTCATACGCCTCGGCGAGGTTGGCGAACAGGTCCTCGTCCGGACCCATCGCAACCTGGAACACGCTCGCACCGGCGAGCATCGGCGCGTGGATGTGGATCGGGTAGCTCGGTGCCGGGACAAGCGCGGCGTCGCCCGGCTCGACGAGCGTCCACAGCAGATGGACGAGACCCTCCTTCGCGCCCATCGTCGCGACGACCTGGCTCTCCGGGTCGAGCTCGACGCCGAACCGTCTGGCGTAGAGATCCGCGCACGCGGCCCGCAGCTTCGGAATCCCCTTCGAGGCGGAGTAGCGGTGATTGTGTGGCTTTGCGGCAGCTTCCTGTAACTTCGCGACGGCGATGTCCGGTGAGGGCAGGTCGGGGTTGCCGAAACCGAGATCGACGACGTCCGCGCCGGCACGACGCAGTTCGAGCGTGAGATCGCGAATCACCGCAAAGACGTATGGCGGCAGCGAGTCGATTCGGCGGAAGACCATCGACATTGGCTGATCTTCACCGAAATCCGATCCTCGTGTGCCGCCCGGAGGCGCCGAGACTCGGCGGACGTTGGTGAGGACCGTGACAGAGGGACATGGTTTCGAGCGCCCACGAAGTGGGTATGGGCTCGCAATGGAAGTCGACTTGGAGGACGACGAACCTCAGACCGGGTTCGCTGTCGAGGCCGAGACGATCAGTCCGACGACGTCGCTCGTGGTGCTTCACGGGCAGGCCGATCTTCACACCGCTCCCGAGTTGCGCGACAAAGTCGCGGCGGCGATCGACGAGGGAGCGCAGAACCTCGTGATCGATCTAACCGATGCGACGTTTATCGACTCGATGACGCTGGGAGTGCTGCTCGGAGCCGTCAAGCGGTTGCGCCCGACGGGCGGTCAGATGCGAATCGTCGTCTCGAGCTCGAGCATTCGCCGAATCTTCGAGATCACGCTGCTCGATCGCGTGTTCACGCTGTGCGAGACGCGCGACGCTGCCCTGGCGGGCTTGTAGCTTCCGTCCACACGCCTGTTGCGCCACGGCGTACGCTGTCGCTCCGATGAAGGATCACATCGTTCTTTCGTTGCCGTCCGCCCGAGCGTGGGACTCGGTCGTCGGTCTCGTCCTGGGAGGGCTGGGAACGCGGCTCGACCTCCCGTTCGAGCGGTTGGACGAATTGCAGCTCGCGGTCTCGACCGCGCTCGACGCGCTCCAACCGGGCGGTGAGGTGACCCTCGAGGCCGGTTTCGATGCAGACGAGCTCGTGGTGCGCGTCGGTCCGTTCGCTGCTCCGGCTGCGACCTCGGTCGTCTCCGGCCATGTGCTCCGGGCCCTCGCGGACTCGAGTCGTGCGACGGCCGAGGGTGATCGCGAGTGGCTCGAGCTGACCTTCGCACTTGCTGAAAGCCGATGAGCTTGGCGCCGACGATGTCCCAACGCGAGCTGCTCGTCGCATACCGCGAGGGCGGGGAGATCCAGGCGCGCGACAGGCTCGTCGAGGACATGATGCCACTCGTCCGTTCACTCGCCGGGCGGTACGCCAACCGTGGTGAGCCGTTCGAGGATCTCGTGCAGGTTGGCGCGATCGGGCTCGTCAAGGCCCTCGACCGGTTCGATCTCGACCGGGGTGTCGAGATCTCGACCTATGCGGTTCCGACGATCGTCGGCGAGATCAGGCGGCACTTCCGAGACCGTGCTTGGTCTGTTCACGTCCCACGGCGGCTGAAGGAGCTCTCCCTCCGCCTCTCCCGGACGCTGGATGAGCTGACCGCCGACCTGGGACGCTCGCCGACGATCGCAGAGCTCGCGAAGGCGGTCGGTACGGACGAGGAAGAGGTGATCGACGCCTTGGAGTCCTCCAAGGCCTACTCGGCGCGATCGCTGGATGCGCCGTTCGACGGGGACGGGGAGGACGACCTGCTCAGCCGACTCGAGGATCGCGAGCTCGGCTACGACGCGCTCGAGCGCGGATCCGTCGTTCGCCAGGGGCTCGCTGCGCTCGACGAGCGCGAACGCCGGATCATCGTGCTGCGGTTTCTCAAAGGTCTCTCTCAGTCCGAGATCGCCGCCGAGGTGGGCATCTCGCAGATGCACGTCTCCAGGCTGCTTCGCCGAGCGCTCGAAACGATGCGCGGACAGCTCGACGAGCTCGACGGGATCGAGGGGTCCCGGTGATCGGGACGGTGCGCCTCGACCTCCCGGCCCGGCCGGAGTACCTTCTGCTCGCACGGCTGGCAGTCACAGGTGTGTGTCGCGCCGCCGGCGGCTCGGAGGAAGCGCTGGCAGACCTGAAGCTCGCGGTCACCGAGGCCGTGGCCAATGTCGCGCGTCATGCGTATCCCGATCAGGCGGGGCGGGTGATGGTCGAGTTGACTCTCGCCGAGACGCGCCTCGACATCGCCGTGATCGATGACGGCAAGGGATTCGACCCCGCCCTCGACGGGCAAGCGATGTCTTCAGGCGAGCACGAAAGCGGCATGGGGCTCTCGATCGTCTCCTCGCTCGCGGACACGCTGTCGATCGAACCCGGAGCCGACGGCCGGGGCACGTGTGTCCGCTTCGGCCGTAGTCTGTCGGGCTGAGCAGATCGCTCTAGCGTGCAAGCGCTGCGTCGCGCGATGCGCGGAGGTCGAGCACGGCTTCCAGGCCCACGAGCTCGAAGATGCGCGCGACGAGAGGGGCCGGCCGCACGACCCGGAGCTCCCCGCCGCGCTCACGCATCCGCCGGTGTGCGCCGACGATCACGCCGAGGCCGGACGAGTCGAGGAACGTCGTCGCGCTCAGATCGATCACGAGCATCCTTGTCGTGTCGCCGGTCGCGTGTACCGCCTCTCGGAGACTCGGCGAGGTGTAGGCGTCCAGATCGCCGCCGCACGCAATCACGGCCGTGTGCGAGTCGGGCTGGTCGAGCGTGATCGAGAGATTCATACGCAGACAGTGAGGGCCGGCATCAGCAACCGGCCCTCAGCCTGCCACAACGGTCGTTTGGTGCGTCAGTCGATACGCTCGTCGCGGACGGTCGTACCGTCCGGGCCGCTCTCCACGGAGCGTCGGCGAGTACCGCCAAAGCCCCCCCAGCTCGACCAGAACGCGAGCGACAGCAGCGCGCCAGCAATTCCGACGATGAGCAGAATCACGCCGACGACCTGGAGATCGACGCCGGATGCGTCTGCATCCACCGCCCAGATCAGAATGGCGCCGGCTGCTACGAAGATCAAGCTCAGCCCTATACCCATGGATGCCCCCGTAAGTGCGTCGATTGGCTCCGCGGCCACCTCGAGTGAGAAAGCCGCTCCTAACGAACGCCGGAGTGCTACCCGGTGACCTGGCTCGTCAAACTAGCCGGCGCGTCGGACGAGGGACAACGGGGGTCGGGCGTGTCCGCCCGACCCCCCAGGTCCAGCTTC
>JBPCLB010000044.1:0-7521 GCA_051003695.1 Gaiella sp.
GGCCCTGACATGTTACTGATAGGTCGGCCCCGAACTCGGAAGGTGGTTGCTCGTGCCCGTGCCGTTCCGCATCGGAGTGATGCAGCTGACGATGGAGCCGCTCGACGAGATGCTCGCCTCGGCGCGCGCGATGGACGAGGCCGGAATGGACACCATCTGGCTCGCCGAGGCGTACCCCTGGTGGCGCAAGCACGGGATGGAACCGCGTGGCGCGACCGTCGTCTCCGCCCTGCTTGCTCGCGAGACCAAGCGTCTGACGATCGGCTGGGGGATCATCTCGCCGTTCACCCGTCACCCGATCCAGGTTGCGATGGACGCCCGGGTCGTGCAGGAGGCTGCCGGGCCAGGGCGGTTCGTGCTCGGTTTCGGCACGTCGAAGATCTTCCTCAACAACGCCCGGATGCAGACGCGCAAGACGCTCGGCCCGATGCGGGATGCGGTCTCGATCGTGCGCGGCGTGCTCGGCGGCGAGGCGTTCCAGTACGAGGGGGAGACGTGGTCGGCGGACGTGCCGGCGCAGCATGCCGAAGCGCACGCCCCGCGTGAGGTGCCGCCGGTCTACGTTGCCGCGACGGCGCCCAAGATGCAGGCGCTCGCAGGCGAGATCGGCGACGGTTGCCTGACACCGTCGATCACGACGCCGGCGTTCGTCCGCTACACACGCGAGAACGTGTACGCCGACATCGACATCGGCTGCACGGTCGTCGCCTCGATCCACGCCGCCGACCGCGACAGGGGGCGGGACGGGGCGCGCGGGATCGCGGGGATGTACCTCGCCAACAAGGTGCAGAACATCCAGGGCTCGGCCGACGTCCTGCTCGACCTCGCCGGCATCGAGCAGGACGAGATCCGTCCAGTCGCGGAGGCGATGGAGCAGGGTGGACGCCTTGCCGCGAAGGCGAAGGTGACCGACGCGCTGCTCGACAAGTGCAAGCCGATCGCCGGCACGCCCGCCGACTGCATCGCCGCGATCGAGGAGTATCGCGACGCGGGCTGCACCCATGTGATGCTCGAGTTGTGGGGGGATGACCGCCTCGAGCAGATCCACCTCTTTGGTGCGGAAGTCCTGCCGCACTCCCGCACCTAGGATTGGCCGTCGATGGAACCTCAAGCGGGACGGGTCGCGATCGACCGCGAGCGGCTGGTCGACACCGCGAGCCGGATGATCGCCGTCGCGAGCTTCACCGGCGACGAGCAAGCGATGGCGGAGCTGATGGTCGAGCTCTACCGCGACGCCGGTCTACGGGTTCAGTGGCAGCAGGTCGAGGAAGGGCGCGCCAATGCGCTCGGGATCCTCGAGGGCTCCGGCGGTGGCAAGAGCCTCATGCTCAACGGCCACATGGACACGTCATACTCGGGACGAGAGCCGTGGCTCGTCGATGTTCCGGGTTTTCAGCCGAAGCCGTTCGTCCGCGACGGCCGGCTCTACGGGCTCGGGATCTCCAACATGAAGGGTGCGCTCGCGTGTTACGTCGAGGCCGTCAGGGCGTTGCGCGATGCGGATGTGGCGCTCGCCGGCGACGTGCTGATCGCCGCCGTCTGCGGGGAGATCGAGAAGACGCAGTACGGCGAGGCCGTCGGCTCGGAGTACCGCGGGTATGCCGCCGGCTCGCGGTATCTCGTGACGCACGGCGGCGTGGCCGACATGTGCCTCCTGGGCGAGCCGACCGAAGGGAAGCTGGTAGTGGGCCATTTCGGCGCCCTCTGGCTCCGCATCCGAGTCCACGGCAACTTCATCCACACGGCGTTCAGCGAGGGGAAGCGCGAGCTCAACTCAGTGCTACGGATGCACCGCGTGACCGCAGCCGTGCTCGAGTGGATCCCGACCTGGGAGAACGATCCAACCAACGCCTACCGCGGAGCGAAGGCGATCGTCAACGTGGGCGCAATCGCTGGTGGGTTCGGCTGGCGCGTGTCGCGTACGCCCCATCACACCGATCTCTTCCTGGACATCCGCGTGCCACCCACGAAACCGATGGCGGAGGCACGCAGCGAGGTGCTCGCGATGGTTCGCGAGCTGACCGCGAGGTTCCCGGACTACGGGATCGAAGGGGAGATCTACGTGACCGCGCCGGGCGCCGAGATCGACGACCAACACGAGCTCGTCGCCGCGATCGACGCATCACACGCCGAGGTGTTCGGCTCGACGCCGGAACGCGACGTTCCTCGCTGGTTCTCCGATGCCTCCGTGCTCACGCGCTACGGGATCCCGACGGTCAACTACGGCACGTCGACGGGGCTGATGGACGTCGAGCTGGGCGAGAATCTCGAGATCGACGGGCTCGTGCGGACAGCCGAGGTGTACGCAAAGATCGTGGTGCGCGTCTGCGGATGACCTCTACGGCGCGTCGCTGAACTTCACCGTCTCTCGGGCGTTCGCATGCGCCTTGCCCATGAAGGCATAGCCGATCATCCCGACGCCGAGCTTCCGGATCTCGCCGCTTCGGCTCGTCATGGCTTCCTCTGCATCGCCGCGTCGAAAGCCAGCACCGACGGCGCGAAGTCGGTGCGGCGCACGAACGCGAGCGCATCGCGCGCGCCGTACACGCGTTCCATGCCCGAGTCCTCCCACTCGATCGAGAGCGGTCCCTGATAGCCGATGCGGTTGAGCGCTCTGAAGAACGCACCGAAATCGACGTCGCCGTGACCGGGGGAGACGAAGTCCCAGCCGCGCGCCTCCTCACCGAAGTTCAGGTGTGAGCCGAGGATCGAACGGCGGCCGTCGAGTCGCTTGCGCGAGTCCTTGACGTGCACGTGATAGATGCGGTCCGCGAACTCGAGCGCGAACTGTGCCGTGTCGAGGTGCTGGTGGGCGAAGTGGGACGGATCGAGGTTGATCCCGAACGCTTCACGGTTGTCGATCGCGTCGAGCGTCTTGCGCGTGGTGACGAAGTCGTAGGCGATCTCCGTCGGGTGTACCTCGAGGCCGAAGCGGATGCCCTCCTGGTCGAACACGTCCATGATCGGGTTCCAGACGGCGGCGAACTCCTCGTAGGCGCGCTCGATCCGTGAGGGGTCGTTCGGTGGGAAGGAATAGAGCAGGTGCCAGATCGGCGAGCCCGTGAAGCCGTTGACCTGTGTGACCCCGAGCTGCCCGGCGGCGCGCGCCGTGTCCTTCATCCGGTCTGCGGCGCGCCGACGAACGCCGTCGGAATCCCCGTCGCCCCAGATCTCGGGCGGGAGAATCGCGCGATGGCGGTCGTCGATCCTGTCGCAGATAGCCTGACCGACGAGGTGTGCGCCGAGCGCCCAGCAGCCGAGCCCGTGCCGCTCGAGAAGCGCTCGGTGCGCTGTGCAGTAGGCGGGGTCGGTTAGTGCCCGGTCGACCTCGAAGTGGTCTCCCCAACAGGCGAGCTCGAGGCCGTCGAAGCCCCAGCCGCCTGCCTGCTCGGCGAGCGTCTGCAACGGCAGGTCGGCCCATTGGCCCGTGAACAGCGTGATCGGTCTCGTCACCGTCGTGTCCTCCTCCATCTTTGGTTGCGGATCCTGCCAGCGGCGGGCGCTCCGTGCGCCGTCCCAGGCCGCGGGTCTCGATCGTCCGGCGGGATCGATCCCTCCTCCGCGTCGCGGCGGTCAACGAGGGTCGCATCGAGGCGACGCTCGTTCCGCAGGGGACGTTTGCCGAGGCGATTCGCGCCGGCGGGGCAGGGATTGTAGGGTTCCATACCGAGAACGGGCTGCTCGGGTCGGACCTCGTCCTCCAGACGACGATCTCGACCCCGATCTGACCGACGCTGCGAAACGTCCCGTGACTACGCTGCCCGGTGCCGCATACTTCGACCGCGCGTCGAGCTTCGCGATGATTCGCGGTGGGCACGTCGATGTCGCGGTGCTCGGCACGCTGCAGGTGAGTGCAGCCGGTGACATCGCCAACTGGGCTGTTCCGGGCGCGACGGTAGAAGAGGTGGCTGCTGTGACCGCCGCCTCGTTCCGAAGCGAGATCACGTGACGCGTGCGGTGATCCTGTCGGCGGTACGGACGCCAGTCGGTCGCTACGCCGGCGCGTTGGCGGGCGAGCGCGCGGACGATCTCGCCGCCCTCGTCGTCCGTGAAGCGGTCGCTCGCGCTGGGGTGCCGGCGGACGAGCTCGAGGACGTCTGGCTCGGTTGTGCGAACCAGGCCGGCGAGGACAACCGCAATGTTGCGCGGTTCGCGGCGCTGCTCGCCGGGCTTCCGGAGACGGTCGGCGGCGTGACTGTCAACCGGCTTTGCGCGTCGGGGCTCGCTGCGGTCGTCGGCGCCTGTCACGCCGTGGTCGCGGGAGACGGCGACCTCTTCGTCGCGGGCGGGGTCGAGTCGATGACGCGTGCGCCCCTCGTCGTCGCGAAGCCCGACGTCGCATATCCACGGGGCGACCGGAGGCTGCACGACACGACCCTCGGTTGGCGCTTCGTCAACCCCCGCTACGAGGAGCGGTACTCGACCGCGCAGATGGGCGAGACGGGCGAGAACGTGGCAGCACGCTGGGGGATCTCGCGAACCGACCAGGATGCGTTTGCCGCGCGCTCGCAGGCGCGCTGGGCGGCGGCTCAGGCAGCGGGGCGCTTCGCGGACGAGCTGGTCTCCGTCGGCGACGTCTCGGTCGACGAGCACCCGCGGCCCGAAACGACAATCGAGGGACTCGCCGCACTCTGCCCGGCGTTCGGCGCCGATGGAACCGTCACGGCAGGCAATGCGAGCGGGATCAACGACGGCGCCGCGGCACTCGTCGTCGCGAGCGAGGAGAAGGCCCGTGGGTTGGGCCTGGCGCCGCTCGCGGCCTTCGTCGGCTCGGGGGTGGCCGGGGTCGACCCCGCCGTGATGGGTATCGGCCCCGTCCCGGCCGTCCAAAAACTGCTCGGGCGGACAGGCATGACGGTTGCCGACCTCGACCTGGTCGAGCTGAACGAGGCGTTCGCGTCGCAGAGCATTGCCGTGATCCGCGAGCTCGGGCTCGACGACGACATCGTGAACGTCAATGGCGGAGCAATCGCCCTCGGCCATCCACTCGGCATGTCGGGGGCGCGGCTCGTCGTCTCGCTCGTCCACGAGCTGCGTCGCCGAGAGGGACGCTACGGTCTCGCGACGTTGTGTGTCGGGGTCGGTCAGGGTCAGGCCGCGCTGTTCGAGCGCTCCCCCGAGTGGTGACAGATCTCCAGATCGAGGTGCGTAGACTCGAGACCGTGGAACAGCCGGCGGGGATGATCGGATGAAGCTCGTCACGTTCGAGCTGGGCGGCAGCGAGGCGATCGGCGAGGTCAAGGACGACCTCGTTGTCGAGCTCGACGCGCCGACGATGCGGGCGTACTTCGAGCGCGGCGGCGCCGACGCGACGGGGTTCGAGTACCCGCTCACCGACGTCAGGCTCAAGGCGCCGATCGTGCCGAAGAAGTTCTTCCACACGGCGGGCAACTTCCGAGAGCACGAGGAGGAGTCCAAACGGGTCGACTGGTCGCACCAGATCGCCCCGTGGATCATGTTCTTCCAGAACATCGACGCGATCGTCGGCCCGGACGAGCCTGTCGTCTACCCCGAGCACCTGACCGAGGAGCTCGACTACGAGCTCGAGCTCGCCGTCGTCCTCAAGCGTGCTGGCACGTGGTTCTCGCCAGAGGAGGCGATGGACTACGTCGGCGGCTACGTGATCTTCAACGACATCACCGCGCGCGACATCCAGCGGCGCGAGATGGTTTCCGGCGTGTTCTCGTTCTGCAAGGCGATCGACACCTTCTGTCCGCTTGGACCGTGGATCGTGACCCCGGACGAGATCCCGGATCCGCACGATCTCGCGATGACGCTGCGTGTGAACGGGGAGGAGCGTCAGGTGTCCCACTCGAGCCGGATGAGCGTGACGATCCCCGAGATCCTGAGCCACTACTCTGCGCTCGGCTACTCGGCGGGGGATGTGCTCTCGACCGGCACGGTGTCGGGCGTAGCGGGGTTCTCACCGGACGCGGCGTCGCTGTACTTGAGACCCGGTGACGTGATGGAGTGCGAGATCGAGCGGATCGGCGTCCTCCGGAACCCTGTGATCTCCTGGCAGGAGGGGCACGGCGAGCCGGCCCCTGCGCGCGTCCGCTGGTGACGCCGGGAGTCACGCTGATCGAGGCTCGGGTCACACAGGGCTACCTGGCTGAGACGAGACGCGATCCAGTCTGGGGCGAGCGTCGGGCGTCTCGCAACAGACTGTCACAAGGAGAACGCGCGCCGAATCGCACGGAGTTACTGATCGTGGGAAGATCGAGGGGATCGCGCTCGAGCCGAGCCGAAGGGATCACAATCGGGTCGTCGGGCGGATCGCTTCGTCTCAACCCGCGTCGCGCATCATGGTTTCAAACGAAAGGAACTTCGATGAAACAGTGGAAAGGGCTGGCCTGTATCGCCGGCTTGGCCGTGACGGCGTTGGCATCGGGGGCCATGGCAGCGCAGGGCCCGCCACCACCGCGCTCCGCGAGCGGAGTGCGGGTGGATGTCGTCGCGACTGGGATTCCCACGCCGACCGCATTCGCGTTCGGCCGGGGCACCGTGTTCGTCGGCGCGTTCGGCAGCGAGGACGGCAAGACGCCCGGCGGCGTGTACGTCCTGCGGGACGGCGGAGCAGCCTCGGTACGCGGTCTACCCGGTGTCGGGCAGCTGGCATGGCGGAACGGCACGTTGTACGGGACGGTTGGCTTTGCGCCCGACCACGTTGCGCGGATCATGGCCTGGAGTGGATGGAACGGGTCGTCGTTCGCGCGCAAGCACGTTGTCTGGTCGGGGCCAAAAGGGTTCGCCGGTCTGACGGGTCTTGCGATCGGGTCGAACGGCCGCATCTACGCGGGGGTGGGACTGAGCGACGACGCAGGCGACCACAAGAAGTCGACCCGCCCGTTCGCCCAGTCGGTGATCTCGATGCGGCTCGACGGCAGCGACGTGCGGAGGGTCGCGTCGGGTCTGCGCCAGCCGTGGCAGTTCGTGTTCGCGAAAGGCGTTCCGCGACCGTTCGTCACGGTGCTCGGACAGGAGAACCTCGGCAAGAAGCAGCCGCCCGACTACGTGATCATCGCGCGCGACGGCGAGGACTACGGCTTCCCGACGTGCAACTGGTCGAAGCCGGCAGCATGCGCTTCGTCCGCGAAGCCGTTCGCCCTGCTCCCGGCGCATTCGTCTCCCACGGGGATCGCGGCGGCCGGCTCGACGCTCTACGTCGCGCTGTTCTCCGGCAGGGGGCGTGGGCCTGAGATCGTCACTCTCCCGGTGAAGGGCGGGGCGCCCAAGCCGTTTCTGAACGGATTCGCCGCACCCGTCGTTGCCGTGGGCGCCTCGGGGAACGTCGTCTACGCCGGCGACCTGACGGGCACGATCTATCGCGTCGAACGCTGACAGCGAGGGAAGGGAATTCGGGCCGGCCACGTCACCGGTCCGATCCCGATCCCCGGCCCGTCAGTAGGATCGCGCGGTGGGGTGGCCGCGGGACGACGCGAAGCTCGACCGTGTGCGGGCGCTCATGGCCGACCAGGGACTGGATGCGATCGTCGCGCGGGCGCCCGACAACGTCCTCTA
>JBPCLB010000045.1:0-6674 GCA_051003695.1 Gaiella sp.
GCCTCGCGGTGCTCGGCGAGCGTCGTCTCGGTCTGATACGCCAGCGTCTCGCCGAGGTTGCGCGTGTCGGCGAGCTCCCGCAGCCGGCGCGCCTCGTCGGCGTGCGACTCGGCGTCGCGCACCATCCCGTTGACCTCGTCCCCCGAAAGAACAGAGCCGCCCTCTATCTTGACCTGCTGCTCGTTGCCCGTGCCGAGATCCTTCGCGTTCACGTGGATGATCCCGTTCGCGTCGATGTCGAACGAGACCTCGATCTGCGGCATCCCGCGAGGCGCAGCCGCGATCCCGACGAGCTGGAACTTACCGAGCGTCTTGTTGAACCCGGCCATCTCGGACTCGCCCTGCAACACGTGGATCTCGACCGAGGGCTGATTGTCCTCCGCCGTCGAGAACGTCTCGGCCTTTCGCGTCGGGATCGTCGTGTTGCGGTCGATCAACTTCGTGAACACGCCGCCTTTCGTCTCGATCCCGAGCGAGAGCGGCGTCACGTCGAGCAGCAGCACGTCCTTCACCTCACCCTTGAGCACGCCCGCCTGGATCGCGGCGCCGACTGCGACGACCTCGTCCGGGTTGACGCCCTTGTGGGGCTCTTTCCCGATCAGCTCCTTGACCTTGTCCTGCACCGCCGGCATGCGCGTCATACCGCCGACGAGAACGACGTGGTCGATCGCCGAGGCGTCGAGTCCCGCGTCTGTGAGCGCCTGCTTGGTCGGGCCGACCGTCCGCTCGAGCAAGGCTTGCGTCAGCTCCTGGAGCTTCGCCCTGGTGAGCTGCAGATCCAGATGCTTGGGGCCCTCTGGGGTGGCCGTGATGAACGGCAGGTTGATCTGCGTCGTCATCGTCGACGACAGCTCGATCTTCGCTTTCTCCGCAGCCTCGTAGAGCCGCTGCAGCGCCATCTTGTCGGCGGACAGGTCGATGCCCTGATCCTTCTTGAACTCGCCGGCCATCCAGTCGACGATCGTCTTGTCGAAGTTGTCGCCGCCGAGGTGGTTGTCGCCGTTCGTCGACTTGACCTCGAACACGCCGTCGCCGAGCTCGAGCACGGACACGTCGAACGTGCCGCCGCCCAGGTCGAAGACGAGAATGGTCTGGTCTGCGCCTTCCTTGTCGAGGCCGTAGGCGAGCGCTGCCGCGGTCGGCTCGTTGACGATGCGCAGCACGTTGAGGCCGGCGATCTTGCCTGCGTCCTTCGTCGCTTCGCGCTGTGCGTTGTTGAAGTACGCGGGTACCGTGACGACGGCGTCGGTGACGGGCTCGCCGAGGAACGACTCCGCGTCGACCTTCAGCTTCTGCAGGATCATCGCGCTGATCTCCGGCGGCGCGTACTCGCTGCCGTCGGCCTTGACGCGAGCGTCGCCGTTGTCGCCCTGCGCGACGGCGTAGGGAACCATGGTCATCTCGTCGGAGACCTCGTCCCATTTCCGGCCCATGAACCGCCTGATCGAGGAGATCGTGTTCTCGGGATTCGTCACCTGCTGGCGCCGGGCTGGCGCCCCCACGAGCCGCTGGCCGTCCTTCGCGAATGCGACGACGGACGGTGTCGTGCGCCCGCCCTCGGCATTCGGGATCACGGTTGGCTCCCCGCCCTCGAGCACGGCCATGCAGCTGTTCGTGGTGCCGAGGTCGATACCGATCGTCTTCGCCATGTCTGCTCGCTCCTTGTCAGATTGATGTTGCGAAAATCTGAGTCGAAGGCTAGCAGATCATCTCCGGCCACGCTCACCGGAACACGCCGATCAGCACCCCCCCTATCACGACGAGCAGCGCGCCCGCGAGCAGCCGGCGGCCGACACCCTCGATGCGGTGGAGGAACAGCGCGGAGAGCCCGACCCCCCAGAGCGACTCGGTCGCGACGAGCGGGGCGACGACGCTCAGCCGGCCACGGAAGAACGCCTCGTAGAGCGAGACGTACGAGAGCCCGAACATCACGCCCGCCGGGAGGAACGCGCGCGCGGAGCGGAAGCCGACCGGCCGCCGGGTGATTGCGAGCGCGGCGAGGATCGTCGTCGCGCCCGCCGCGAGCGTGGCACTGACCGCGAGCTCGGGCGACACGTCGGTGTCCACTGCGAGCCAACGCACGAACGTGTCCCGCAACGCGAAGACGAGCGCCCCGGCAAGCGCGAAACCGAGCCCGATCCGTTTGACATGTGCCGGCCGACCTGCCTCGCTCGCGAGCAGGACGCCGCCTGTGACGATCGCAAGCGCACCGAGCACGATTCCCGCGGCGAGAGGCTCGCCGAGCAAGACGAGCCCGAACGTGACAGCGAAGAGCGGCGCCATTCCGACAGTGGCCGAGGCGCGGGCCGGCCCGGCGTCTCGGATCGCGAGCGTGAACAGGACCTGGGAGAGCCCCGGGCCGAGGACCCCCGCGACGGCGAACGGCCAGACGTTCGCGACGTTCCGGTCGCCGACGATCGCGGCGGCGACCAGGCCGACGCCCAGCGCCGGGAGGACGGTGAGAAACGCGCCGAGGAGCGGATCGTCGCCACGCCCGATCGCAGATCGCAATGCGACGGTCATCGCCCCGAACAGCGCCGCCGAGCAGAGCGCGAGGACGACGGCGTCCATCAGGTGCAGGCACGGGCCCCGACGAGACGGCGGAGCGTGGCCGCGGCCGCCGGCTCGGCGAGCACGATCCCGGCGAGCATCACGCCACACCCCGCCCACCCCACCCAGCCAAGCTGCTCGCCGAGCAGCAGCACGCCCGCGAGGGCCGCGAACGGCGCCTCGAGCGTGAATACGAGCGCCGCGCGGGCAGCGGTGGTGCGAGCCTGCACCCAGGTCGCGACGAGGTACCCGAGCGCGCCCGCGAACACACCCGTCGCGACGAGGGCGAACCAGACGGATCCGTCGCGCGGCACGGACAGCTCGTCGAGCGCGAGCGCGAGCGACGTGAACACGACGGTCGAAAGGGCCATCTGGAGGAACGTGAGCGCGCGCGGGTCGTAGCGCGGCGCGAACCGCCCGATCGCGACGATCTGAGCGGACTGCGCGACCGCGTTACCGAGCACGAGCGCGTTCCCGGTCGTCGAGCCGCCGGGAACGCCGCTGAGGAGCAGGAGTCCGACGAGCGAGAGACCGACGCCCAGCCACGCCGCGTAGGGCACGGCTGTGCGGAAGAGCGCGAGTGCGAGCAGCGGCGTGAAGACGACGTAGAGGCCGGTGATGAAGCCCGTGCTCGAGACGGTCGTCAGCTCGAGGCCGGCGGTCTGCAGCCCGTAGGCGGCCGCGAGCAGCGATCCGGCGACGAGCCCGGCCAGAATCCCGGCGCGCGGCAGGCGCACGACCGCACGCCAGGCGAACGGCGCGAGCACGAGGGTCGAGATCCCGAAGCGAACGGCGAGGAACGCAAAGAGCGGGTAGCGCAGGAGCGCTTCCTGGACCGGGACGAACGTGTACCCCCAGATCGCCGTGACACCGACCAGGAGCAGAATCGGCATCCCTGGCCGGCCCACCGGCGCACGCTATCCGGAAGCGGGGACGACGAGGGCGCCCGGATCCGGGCGCCCTCTATTCCGTCACCGGGGAACGGGGAGCTCGTTGTCCTACCGGCGCGCCTCGCTCGGCTCGTCGTCGCCGTCGACCGCGTCCTTTGCCTTCTCCCACAGGTCCCCGGCCTTGTCCTTCGCGTCGCCCCACGTCTCCTGGAGCTCGCCTTCGCCCTGCTTGGCCTTGCCCTCGGCTCGGTCGGCATCCCCGTCGCCGCCGAGTGACTCCTTGACCTCGCCCCAGCCTTCCTGCAGCTTGCCCTCGCCCTGCTTCAGCTTGCCCTCGGCCTGATCGCTGTCCATGACCTGCTCCTCTCGCTGAGGTTGAACCTCTGGTTTACGGGTGTGCACGTGGTTTCCCGTGCTGGCGCGGGGCGAAACGTCGCGGCTACCCTGGCCTGGTGCACGTCGTCGACACCCTGGCCAGGCCTGTGCGCGACCTCCGCCTCTCGGTCACCGACCGCTGCAACTTCCGCTGCACGTACTGCATGCCGAAGTCGGTGTTCGGTCGGGACTACACGTTCATGCCCCGAACAGAGCTGCTGAGCTTCGAGGAGCTCGAGCGGGTGGCGCGAGCGTTCGTGCGTCACGGGGTCGAGAAGATCAGGCTCACCGGCGGCGAGCCGTTGCTGCGGAAGGATCTCGAGGTGCTGATCGCCCTCTTGGCCGGGATTCCCGGTCTCGACCTCACGCTGACGACCAACGCCTCCCTGCTCGCACGCAAGGCGCAGGCACTCCGCGACGCCGGTCTCGACCGCGTCAACGTGAGCCTCGACTCGCTCGACGACGCGACGTTTCGGGCGATGAACGACGTCGACTTCCCCGTTGCCCGCGTGCTCGACGGGATCGCCGCAGCAGCCGCAGCAGGCCTCCGGGTGAAGGTCAACGCGGTCGTCAAGCGCGGTGTCAACGACGGTGGGATCGTCGAGCTCGCCGGCTACTTCCGCAACAGCGGGCAGACGTTGCGCTTCATCGAGTTCATGGACGTCGGCGCGACGAACGGGTGGCGAATGGACGACGTCGTGCCCGCCGCAGAGATCGTGCGCCGGATCGACGAGGTCTTTCCCGTCGAGCCCGTCGAGCCCGCCTATCGAGGCGAGGTGGCGCAGCGCTGGCGCTACCGCGACGGCTCGGGCGAGCTCGGCGTGATCACGTCCGTCACGCAGCCGTTCTGCGGAACCTGCACACGCGCCCGGATCTCCGCGGACGGAAAGCTCTACACGTGCCTCTTCGCCGTCCGCGGCACAGACCTGCGTGCGCTCGTGCGCGGCGGCGCGACCGACGACGAGCTCGACGCCGCGATCCGCGAGGTCTGGAGTCGGCGAACCGACCGCTACTCGGAGATCCGCAGCGAGCAGACGGTCGATCGGGAGCGCGTCGAGATGTCCTACATCGGCGGATAGCTGTTCCGGCAAGACCGGAACAGCAAGGCACACCGGCGCGAGAGATAGAATCGGCCGTCTCGTGGCGAGCTATGCAGGCAGCGCAGGGCGGCGGTTGCCGCGCGGGTGGGCGCATCTCTCACTGCAGTTCGCGATCTGGTTCGGCTTCTACGGCGCCTACCAGGTCGCGCGCGGGGCGGCGGATCGGGGCATCGGCGAGGCCTTCTGGAACGGGACGCTGCTGATCGAGGCCGAGAACAAGCTCGGCCTGCTGGTCGAGCCGGGGCTCCAGAACCTCGTCGAGCGTTCCCACTTCCTGATCACCGCGACGTCGCTGACGTACTGGCTCTCGCAGTTCGCCGTCGTCGGGCTGACGCTGCTCTGGGTCTACTTCCGCCACCACACCCGCTTCGCCGACTTTCGCAACTGGCTGATCGGGGCGAATCTCCTCGGTCTCGTGGGCTACGTCCTGCTCCCGACGGCTCCACCGCGGATGTTCCCGGAGTGGGGCTTCGGCGACACCCTCGCGGAGTATGCGACGGTGACTCACGAGACCGGAGCGATCGCCTTCGCCGCCAATCCGTATGCGGCGATGCCGAGCTTGCACGCGATGGACGCGCTGATCGTCGCGATGGTGATGATCTCGGTGTGCCGAACCCCGGTCGCGCGGGCGCTCTGGGTGCTGTGGCCGCTCTGGCTCAGCTTCGCGGTCATGGGCACCGGGAACCATTTCTGGGTCGATTGCCTTGCCGGATTCGCCCTCGCGCTCGGCACGGGTGCTCTGCTCTTCCGTCGGCGATTCGGAGCGGTGCTGCGGCAGAGCAATCCGTGACCGACCCCGCGAGCTCGAAGGTCAGTCAACTCGACCGCGTCAAGCAGGAGTACACCGACGCCGCCAGAGAGATCCTGCAGCGCTCGATGCGAGGCGTCGCGAAGACGAAGCTGACGCCCGACATGCTGACGGTGGCGGGCGTGGCGCTCTGCCTGGCGGCAGCAGTGCTGGTCGGTTTCGAGAGCCGCAACGAACACGTCGGTTTCTGGGTCGGTGGCGCGCTCTTCGTCGTCGGCTCGGTGGCGGACATCCTCGACGGCGCGCTCGCGCGAGCCGCGAGCAAGGGAACGGTGTTCGGCGCCTTCCTCGACTCCACCTTCGACCGTGTGGGCGAAGCCGCGGTCGTCGCCGCGATCGGCCTCTCGTTCATGCGCGACTCGAACGAGGTGGCCCTCGTGGCGTCTTTTGCAGCCGTGATCGGATCGTTCCTCGTCTCGTACACGCGGGCAAAGGCCGAGGCGCTCGGCTTGCGCGGCGACGTCGGCTTCGGCTCGCGGGTCGAGCGGGTCGTGCTGATCTCGGTCGGGCTCGCGCTTGCGCCGTGGGGCTGGCTGCAGTGGCCGATCTACGCGCTGGCCGCGATCACGTGGCTGACCGTGGCCCAGCGCGTGCTCTTCGTGCGGCGACAGCTGCGCGAGCTCGCTCTCGACTCGTAGAGGACGCGAGCCCGGCACCAGCGGAAGCGACACCTCGTGCTGCCCCAGGTGAGAGTCCAAAGCGGGCCGTGCTGCTATAGTGCTAGCACTTTGCCTGCTAGCACTTCACAGAGGAAGGGCGTCCTGGTCAGGGCGCCCTTCGCGTTGAAAGGGGCCCTCGTCCGCGAGACTGCCCGCCGGGGCGTAAGCCTCAACGACGTCGCCGTCGGACTGCTCGCGGATGCGTTCGGCTTCGACTACGAGCCAACGCTGCGCAAGAGCCCTCTTCCGGGTGCTAGCCCAGTGATCCTCCTCCGCATGCCGGAGGAGCTGA
>JBPCLB010000046.1:0-5046 GCA_051003695.1 Gaiella sp.
CGCATCTATCTCTACGACAGCGAACGCGGCGGCGGTGTTGGGGGCCTCTTGATGGATGCGCTACACGAGCGCATCGGACATGACGCGGAGTACATGCTCCTCGTCGTCGAGGGAAACGATCGCGCCGTGCGCTTCTACGAGCGCCAGGGCCTGTCGGTAGCGGAACTGGTCGACGGCCTCGCCTACTACGCGGAACGGATGGGAGTCCATTACCCCTCGGGGACGCGTCCGTTCCGCTTTGTACTCATGCGCAGGCCTGCTCGGGCGGTGCGTGCACCGGTGCGTGCACCGTAAGAAGAAAACCGTCGATTAGCAGGGGCGTTCGGGGTCAGGCGGGCCCATGTTGATAGCGCAAGATCGGACATCCGCAGGAGCGGATTTCCGATCGCGCGAAGACCCCTGAAGCGGCCGCTGCCCGGCCGGAAACCACAAAGGCGATGTGGTCGGGCGGCCGGGCCTGGCCCGAGCCCGGAGAGCACAACGCGGGCGGCGGGAGCCAGGAGGTGGGGGTTCCGGGCCTGGAACCCCCACCCGACGAAGCAACTTCGGGTACGGGCTTTCGCCCGCGGGGAGAGGAGTTACGCCGCCTCGCGGAGTATCTTCTTCCTGTCACGCGCGCGATGCGAGGGGCGCGCGCCCACCTCGGAAAGGAAACGGTCGCAAAATGGACATCTCGAAGCTGTCGCAAGGGGCGAAGCTGATGCTCGGAGGGACGATCGTTTTCGTGATCGTCTCGTTCTTCAAGTGGTTCAAGATCGACGAAGACCTGACGGGCGGAATCGATCTCGACGCAGGCATCAACATGTGGCACGGCGTCGGCGTGATCGCAGGACTTCTGGCGATCGCACTGCTCGTCTGGGAGGGCTTGCGACTCGCCGACGTGAAGTTGGAGTTCGGCGTCTCGGCATCGCTCGTCAGCATGGCGCTCGCGGGCCTCCTGCTCCTGTTCACGTTCATCAGGTTCATCGATGGGTACACAGGCTTCGATCGGACGATCTTCGCGTTCCTCGGTCTGATCCTCGCGATCTTGATCGCTGCCGGCGCCTTCCTGAACATGCAGTCCTCAGGGCGGAGCTTTTCGGACATGAAGGGCGAGTTCTCCGGTGCGGTCGGCTCCGCCCGCAACCGGGGCGCGACCACCTCGACGACGCCTCCCCCGGCCGACCCGATGCCGCCGACGACTCCGCCGGCCGATCCGATGCCTCCGACTCCTCCGGCCGACACGCACGACGGCCCCGAGACACCACGCACCACGCCGTAGCAGCTTCGCGGACTCGGAGTTCTCTCCCGTCGGGGGCGGGAGAGAACTGCCGGATACACTGCGTCCATGGCTGAGATCGGGACGCTACGGGTCAAGACGGGCCTCGCGGAGATGTTGAAGGGCGGCGTGATCATGGACGTCGTCGATGCCGATCAGGCCCGGATCGCAGAGGAGGCGGGCGCGTGCGCGGTGATGGCGCTCGAACGCGTTCCCGCGGACATCCGGCGCGACGGGGGCGTCGCACGCATGTCCGACCCGGCGATGATCCGCGAGATCCAGGATGCGGTCTCGATCCCGGTGATGGCCAAGTGCCGGATCGGGCACTTCGTCGAAGCGCAGATCCTCCAGGCGCTCGAGGTCGACTACATCGACGAGTCCGAGGTCCTGACCCCCGCAGACGTCGAGCACCATGTCGACAAGCACACGTTCACCGTCCCGTTCGTGTGTGGCGCGACCAACCTCGGCGAGGCGCTGCGCCGGATCGCCGAGGGAGCCGCGATGATCCGCACGAAGGGCGAGGCGGGTACGGGCGACATCGTCAACGCCGTCACTCACATGCGCTCGGTATTCGGTTCCGTTCGCACCCTCCAGGGGCTGCGCGAAGAGGAACTCTACGCCGCCGCCAAGGAGCACCGCGCCCCGTTCGAGCTCGTCAGCTGGGTCGCTGAGCACGGCAAGCTTCCGGTGGTGACGTTCACCGCCGGCGGGATCGCGACACCTGCCGACGCCGCGCTCTGCATGCAACTCGGCGCCGACGGCGTCTTTGTCGGATCGGGCATCTTCAAGTCGGGTGATCCCGCGTTGCGCGCGAAGGCGATCGTCGAGGCAACGACGCACTACACCGACGCCGAGATCCTGGCCAGGGTCTCCGCCGGGCTCGGAGAGCCGATGGTCGGGATCTCATCGAGCACCCTCTCCGAAGACGAGCGTCTCGAAGTCCGCGGCTGGTAAGCACTTTCGCTTCGCGAAACTGCTGTAGAGGAGCGCCATGAGGTGAACGCTCTGCGAGGCAATCGCGTTAGCGAAGTGCGCGACTAGACTCGCCGCATGATGAGATCGTTGTGGCATCGACCGCTTGGGGCAAAGGTGATCCTGCTCTGCTCCCTCGCACTACTGTTGCTGACGCTCGCCCCGTGGCAACGGCCCTGCGCGGTCACGACGAACGACAGGGTCTGCGGCTTCGTCACGGCCTGGCACGGGTTCGGGGTCTGGGTCGGAGTCCTCGCCGCTGCGATCTTCGTGTGGGAATCGCTGCCGATCGCATTGCCCCGGCTCTCGATGCGAGGCTGGCCGACCGCGACGATCACGGCCGTCGCTGGGGTTGCGCTCGTCGTGCTCACGATTGCCAAGCTGATCACCGACAACGAGTTCCAGACCGGCTGGGCTTGGGTCGGGCTCGGACTCGCGCTCGTGATCGCGCTCGTTGGCTTGATCCGGGTGCGGTTCCGATGGGCGATCAGAGGACGCGATCGGGACCCTGAGAGACTGCCGCCCAGCGATCCACCGGCGTAAAACACAACCGTTTCGCGACGCAGGCCGATCGAGTTGTCCGCCCTAGACTGCGTGGAGGATGGTGGACCGGCCGAAGCTCGGGGTTCTCGCTCTGCAAGGCGCGTTTCGGGAGCACGCAGAGGCGCTGAGGCGGCTCGGTGCCGACGTGATCGAAGTGCGGCTGCCGGTGGAGCTCGCCGAGCTCGACGGCCTCGTGATTCCGGGTGGCGAATCGACGACGATCCTCCGGCTTGCGCGCCTCTACGGGTTGGACGACGCAATCCGGTCGTTCAGCCGGCCGATCTTCGGAACCTGTGCGGGCATGATCGTGCTCGACCGGGCGCACCTCGGGCTCGCCGATCTCGAGGTCGAGCGGAACGCCTACGGTCGCCAGCTCGCGAGCTTCGAGGCGGCGCTCGAGCTCGAGGGCGAGAGCGATCCGTTCCCAGGCGTCTTCATCCGCGCGCCCCGCATCAGCATGGTTGGCCAAGACGTGGAGGTGCTCGCAGAGCTCGACGGGGCGCCGGTGCTCCTGCGCGACGGCAGGATTCTCGTTGCCGCGTTCCATCCCGAGCTGACCGACGACGGTCGCGTGCACGAGCGGTTCCTGAGGCTCGTCGCGGATGCAGTCGGCAACAGGCATGCGTCGGCCGTTCCGGCGACGCGAGGCTCGAACGGCGTCTGAGTGGTGGAGAGCGAAGTCGGCCCAGTCTGCGCTCGACGTAGGTCGGTGCGTGACACTGCCGTGCCCCTCGCGTGCCGCGTTTGGCGAACGGCGCGAAGCCCGCGCCTTCTGCTGGAATCATGTGGCTCGAGGATCGAGCCGTAACGGTAGGAGGACTGTCTGTGTCAGGTCACAGCAAGTGGTCGACGATCAAGCACAAGAAGGGTGCCGCCGACGCCAAACGGGGGAAGCTCTTCTCGAAGCTCTCGCGCGCGATCATGGTCGCGGCGAAGGAGGGCGGGGGGGACCCGGCGACGAATCTCGCGCTCCAGAACGCGATCGAGAAGGCGCGGTCGTATTCGATGCCGAAGGACAACATCGAGCGTGCCGTCGCGAAGGGATCCGGGGAAGGGGCCGACGGCGCGAGCTTCGAGGTGGTCGTCTACGAGGGTTACGGCCCCGATGGGGTCGCCGTGATCGTCGAGGCGCTCACTGACAACCGCAACCGCACGGCGGCCGACGTGCGGCACCTGTTCGCGAAGCACGGGGGCAATCTCGGCGCGACCGGGGCCGTCGCCTGGCAGTTCGAGCGACGGGGGGTTCTGCTCGTGGTCGCCGAGGGCGTCGACGAAGACCACCTCGTCCTCGTCGCTGCCGAGGCTGGCGCCGACGACGTCGAGCGTGACGGGTCGAGCTTCCTCGTGTCGACTGCGCCAGAGCAGCTCGCCGCCGTGCGCGAGGGGCTGGAGACCGGTGGCTTCGAGCTCGAGTCCGCAGAGCTCGCGATGGTGCCCAAGACGACCGTCGAGATCGCCGACGAAGGGGTCGCGAAGCAAGTCGTGCGCCTCGTCGACGGTCTCGAGGAGAACGACGACGTGCAGGACGTGTACGCGAACTTCGATATTCCCGAAGCGATGCTGGAGGCGGTTGCCTCGTGAACGCCAAGCGATACCGATCATCTTCCGGCGGCAAGGAGACAGGCACATGAACAGGTGGACGGTGACAGGGGCGATGCTGCTCGCGGCGCTGGCGCTCGTCGGCACGGGGTGCGGTGGCAGTGACGAGGCAGCGACGGACGAGACCGCCGCGACCGAGACCACGATGACCGAGACGCTCGAAGAGCCGACGGAGACGGATGCGACGACCGCGATCGAGGAGACAGAGACCACCACCTCGGCGAACCTCGACAATCTCTCGGAGGAATGTGAGGAGCTCGTCTCGCTCGCGGACGAGTTCGGGAAGGCGTTCGGCGCGGCCGGGGCCGCGGGTGGCGAGAACCTCGCCGGCACCTCGGAGGCGTTCGAGGAGTTCGCCGACCGCGTACCCGAGGAAATCCGCGATGACTTCAGGGTTCTCGCCGCGGCGTTCACCGAGTATGCGGACGCGCTGCAGGATCTCGACCTGAGCGCGGGCGCCACACCGGACGCCGAGACGATCGCCAAGCTCCAACAGATCATCCAGGGGATCGATCAAACCGAAGTGCAGGCCGCATCGAACCGGATCAGCGCCTGGTCGACGGAGAACTGCCGCCGACTCGTCTGCGAGCGTGTATTCCGCTCCCGCGGAACACACGCCGCAAAGTATCCCGCTGCGCGGGCAGATCCCTGTTCTTGCCTGCGAGCGTGTATTC
>JBPCLB010000047.1:0-15880 GCA_051003695.1 Gaiella sp.
TTGTTGTCGTTCGCGGCCGAGACCGAGAGAAATTCGAGCGCTCTCATTTTCTCTTTCTGTCGCGGGATGGAGGTTTCTGGCTGAAGCCAGACCCCGACCTCGAGAAAACGGGGTCTGGCTTCAACCAGACCCCTTCGCAGCGCCACGTGCTCATGCCTTCAACCTCTCGCCCGCCGGATCGAAGAAAGGCCCGAGGTGCACCCTCATCGCGACGGGCTTGCCGTCGACCTGCACGTCGAAGCCACCGCCGTCGACGGCAAGCGCGTGCGGCACGATCGCGAGCCCGATCACCTTGTCGAGCTCCTTCGAGTGGCGGACGCTCGTCACGCGTCCCGACGAGACACCGTCGATCACGACCTGCCCACCCTCGACCGGAATCGCGCCCGTGGGGCTCTCGAAGCCGACGAGCATCCAGTTCAGGCCTCTCTCCGCGACGTGCTGGGTCGCCCATTTGCCGACCCAGTCGAACTCCTTGTCGTTCTTCACGAGCCACGGCATCGCGGCTTCGAGCAGGTTCGACTCCGAGTCGGTGTCCTGGCTCACGATCACGTGGCCCTTCTCGAGCCGGAGGATGCGTTGCGGCTCGAGCCCGAACGGCGCCGCCCGCAGATCCTTGCCGGCCTCGAGCAGCGTGTCCCAGACGTGCTCCCCCTGCGGGCTCGGGAAGTGCAGCTCGTACCCGAGCTCGCCGACGAAGCCGATCCGGAGCGCGAGCGTTGGCACACCCGCGACGCGAGCGTGCTTCGCGTCGAGGTACGACAGGCCGTCGTTGGAGAAGTCGTCGTCGGAGACGCGCTGCATCAGCTCGCGCGCCTTGGGGCCGGCGACATTGACGGCCGCGAGCGCACCGGTGAGCTGGACGAAGGAGACGTCCATGAACCACACCGCGTTCCACCACGTAAACCACTGGTAGATCGAGTCGGCGCCGGTGGAGGTGGTCGTCACGTAGAACGTCTCGCCCTCGAGGCGAGCAACCGTGCCATCGTCCATGATCCGGCCCGCGTCGCCCGTGATCACGCCGTAGCGAATCCGACCGACCTCGAGATCGGAGAAGCGGTTCGGATAGACACGGTCGAGAAACGCGGCCGCGTCGGGCCCCTGGACGAGGATCTTTCCGAGGGTCGAGACGTCGATCAGCCCCACGTGGTGGTGGACGTGCTGCGCCTCGGCGCCCGCGTCGTCGCTGTAGGAATGCGGACGCCGCCAGGCGCCCGTCCACATCATCTTCCCGCCGAGATCCTTGTGGCGATGGTGTAACGAGGTGCGCTTCGCGGGCTCCTGCGGGCGGCCCGCAAGCAACCCCATCGAGATCGAGGTGGACGGCGGGCGAGCCGTGGTCGTCCCGATCGTGTTCTCGTCCACGCCGTTCGCCTTCGCGTAGACGCGGATCGAGTTCACGTGACAGAGCCGGCCCTGGCACGGCCCCATCGTCACCGTCGTGTACCGCTTCGAGAGCTCGATCGAGTCGAATCCCTCCCGGATCGCGTACTTCAGATCCTTCGTCGTCTGGTCCTCGCAGAAGCAGACGAAACACTTGTCGCCCTGGTAGCCGAGCACCGGATGAGGCACGGCCGGCTCGCCGATGTCTCCCGCGACCGCACCGGCCGCCCGGACGTGGTCGGGCAGATCGGTAGGGACGAAGATCCCGCGCGCCGTGTCGTATTCGACCCGCGCGCCGGCCTGTGCGAGCAGCTTGTAGTTCGGCTGAGGGCTCCCGGACATCACGACGAGGTCGCAGATCGTGCGCTTGCCGTTGACCATCACGTCGGTGACACGGCCTCTGCGGCCGTGTGCGGCGATGTTCGGAGGCTGTCCCTCGCGGAGATCGACGACCTGCGCGACCTCCACGTCGGCGCCCTCGAGATCTTCGGCGGCGCGAAGCCCCCGGTCGTCGGCCGTGAGCACGACCGCGCGCTCGCCGGGCTTGACCGACCAGTAGTTGACGAGCCGACGCACGCCGTCGGGCAGCATCACGCCGATCAGGTCGTTCCCCGGAAAGACGAGCGGCTGCTCGACGACACCGCTCGCGACGACGACGTCGTGCGCCCGGAACTTGAGCAACAGGTTGCCGAAGGCGACCGGGACGAAGCCGTATTCGAACAGACCGATCGCGACCGCCGGCGCGAGCAGTTCGACCCCTGACGCACGAGCCGCCTTCTGCGAGGCGCGGGCACGCTCGACCCCGCCCGCTTCGGCGAGCAACCCGCCGCCGACCTCGGGCCCCTCGTCGACGACGGTCACCGACTTGCCGGCCTCCGCCGCCTCGATCGCAGCCTCGAGGCCTGCCTCGCCGCCCCCGATCACGAGCACGTCGACGTGGCGGTGCTCGACCTCGACCCGCTCGGTGCGCGACCCGTTCGGGTCGAGCGGCCCGAGGCCCGCCGCGTTGCGAAGCACCTTCTCGTAGAGGGGCCACAGCTTGCGCGGCCGGATGAACGTCTTGTAGTAGAAGCCCGGCGGCGTGAACGGGCCGGCAAACTTGTCGGTCGCCGACATCAAGTCGCGATCGAGTGAGCCGAGGAAATTCTGCCCCTTGACGACAGCTCCCTCGCGCAGCGGCTCGACGCAGACGCGGACGCTCGGGATCCCATCGACCGTCATCTGGCAGTTCGCACAGTGACCCGAGCAGCAGACGAGGCCACGAGGGCGGTGGTACTTGAAGCTGCGCGAGAAGATGCGGCGACCAGCGGCGTAGAGGGCCGAGCCAACGGTATCGCCGGCGAAGCCCTGGACAGGCTTGCCGTCGTATGTGAACGAAAGAGTGCGTGTCCGGTCGATGCGCTCGCCGGGACGTTGGTCGAGGCGGGTCATCTGCGCGCGTCCGCACCGCAATAGACGGAGTTGCCTGGCTCCAGCCAGGTACCGAGGCACCTCCCATACGGCTGGTGCTTGGCTTCAGCCAGGCACCTCCGGCGGCCGCACACATTCCGGACGCTCACGTGACCGACGCCGTCCCCTCAGGGGAGGCCGCGACATCGCCCGCGCTTGCCGTACCGGGTTGCGCGTCGCCCGTCGGGCGCTCGGGATGCCACGTGCGCAGCACCTCGTTCGTGTAGGTGTGCCGCTCGGCGAGAAACCACTCCTCGCAGGTCCGGCAGAACCACCATTCGCGCTGAACATCCCACACGCCCTCGCGGAAGTAGACGTACTCGTTCAGCTCGCGCTGGCTCGGTGCGCTGGTGGGGCGCTTCGTCGACTCACCAGCGCAGCGCAACTCCTCCACCTCACGAGGGCCGCAGTTGGGACAGGTGACGAGCAACGACATCGGGTCTATAGTTCCACTATGCGCAATACCATCGCGCTGGATGCAACATCGAGGATATCGCGGTGACCCCGCGACGTCAACCGTCGAGCCGGCGGATCGTGGCTGCCGAACGGGCAGTCGCAGTGCTCGACGCGCTCGCCGACGGCGGAGAGCTCGGCACGAACGAGATCGCACGACGCACCGAGCTGCCGCCGTCCACCGTCTCGCGCCAGCTCGGCACGCTCGCCGCGGCCGGCCTCGTCGAGCACCTACCCGACAGCGGCCGATACCGCCTCGGGATCAGAATCGTCCGTCTCGCAAACGCTGTGCTCGCTCGCCTCGACGTCAGGCAGGTCGCGCGCCCTCATCTCGAGGAGCTGGTGCGGATCACGAGTGAGACCGCGACGCTGCACATTCCGGGCGACGAGGACGCGATCACCGTCGACTTCGTTCCCAGTGCTCACTACGTGCAGCACGTCACTCAGCTCGGCCGGCCGTCGATCGCGCACGCCACTTCGGCGGGGAAGGTCATGCTCGCGTTCAGCGATCGACCGCTGCCGGCCGGTCAGCTGCGCGCGTTTACCCCGAGGACGATCACGACACGCGGCGCGCTGGCGATCGAGATCGGCCGAGTCCGCGAGGCGGGCTACGCCGAGGCATTCGAGGAGCGCGAGCCAGGTCTCAACGCGGTCGCGGCGCCGGTGTTCGCGGCGTCGGGCGCGCTCGCCGCGATCGTGGCTTTGCAGGGACCAAGCGGGAGGTTCGGGCGAGGGTCGGTGCGAGCGGCGTTGCCACCGCTGCTCGAACACGCGCGCGCGATCTCTTCGGAGATCGGCTACAGCCACGAGCCCTAGAGTGCGTGATGCGTTAGGCTGTATGCATGAAGCGAACGACGATCATGCTTTCCGACGAGGCCGCTGCCCGGGTCGCGCGCGAGGCGCGCCGCCGAGGGGTCTCCGTGGCAGCCGTCGTGCGCGAGGCGGTAGAGCGACAGGTGCCCAAACAGGATCCGGGGAAGCTCTCGTTCTTCGCGATCGGCGAGGGTGGGCCACCGGATGCTTCGGAACGAGTGGACGACATCGTTCGTGAGGCGCTGCGGAAGCAGCGGGCCGAGGATTGATGCTGGTTGTCGATGCTGGGCCGATTGTCGCGGCGGCTGCGACCCGCGACCGGCACCACGAGGACTCGGTCGAGCTCTTGACCGGCGCCGCTCGCCCACTCGTCATCCCGACGCTCGTCGTCACCGAGGTCGCGTACTTCCTGAACGACCGGATCGGATCCTCGGCTGAGCGCGCCTTCGCCGGCTCGATCGCTCGTGGCGAGCTCGTCGTCGAGCCCGTCGAACCGGGTGACTGGGAGCGGATCGCGGAGTTGCTCGACGACTATGCCGACCTGCCGCTCGGAATCGTCGATGCCAGCGTCGTCGCGGTGTGCGAACGGCTCGGCGCGACGACGCTAGCGACCCTCGACCGCCGCCACTTCTCGGTCGTTCGCCCGCGCCACTGCCCAGCCCTGACGCTCGTGCCCGCATAACGCGACGCGGCAACATGCTCCTCGAGCACCTCGACCGGGATCTTCGGTTCGTGGATCATGAGCGGATGATCCCCCTCGACCGATGCCGGGCTCGCGATGTTCCGCGCGACGTTCGCGGCGGATCGAGATGAGCCGGTTCCCGGCGCTGCTCTCCCCGCTCCAGCTCGGACCAGTCAAGCTGCCCAATCGGGTCGTGTCGACCGCGCACCAGACCGGGCTCGTCGCCGGCCACCTGCCGACGCCCGACCTGGTCGCCTACCACGAGGAGCGCGCGAGCGGCGGCGTCGGCGCGGTCTTCCTCGAAGCCGTGGCTGTGCATCCGACCGGGCTGCTCACCGCTGCGACACTCGGGGGCTACCTCCCCGAGATCGTCGGGGGATACCGCTCGCTGTCCGAGGCCGTCGGCCGCCACGACACCCGGCTCTTCGTCCAGTTGTTCCACGGCGGACGGGAGCAGATCGCCTCTCCTCCGAGACCGCCGACAGTGGCTCCGTCGAGTGTCCCCAGCGCACGGCTCAAGTCCGAGCCGCGCGCCCTCACGCTCCGCGAGCTGGACGAGCTCGTCGCGGGGTTCGCGACAGCCGCCGCGCACGCGAGGGCGGGCGGCCTCAACGGGATCGAGCTCTCGATGGCGCACGGCTATCTCGTGCCGCAGTTCTTCAGCCGGGCGACGAACCGGCGCACGGACGCCTACAACGGGAGCCTCGAGGCGCGGATTCGCCTGGCGGTCGAGATCGTCGCGGTCGTGCGGGAGGCCGCAGGGCCGGGACTTGCGGTCGGCGTGCGGCTCTCCGCGGACGAGATCGGGCCTGGTCTGCTCGACGCCTCGCGCTGCGCGGAGCTCGCCGGCGCGCTCTGCGCGAGCGTCTCGCTCGACTTCGTCTCGTTCGCGCTCGGGCACTCGTCCGGGTACGCCTCGTCGACGTACATCGTGCCTCCTCCTCCGGCGTCGCACGACCTCGAGTCGAGTCTCGACGTCGCTCGCACAGCGGTGGCGCCCGTGCCGGTAATCGCGACGACGCGGGTCGTCGACCTCGAGCATGCCGAGCGGCTCGTCGCAAGCGGCGCTACGGACGCGGTCGGTATGACCCGCGCGCTGATCGCCGATCCACACCTCGTGCGGAAAGCCGTCGATGATCGCACCGACGAGACGATCGAGTGCATCGGGTGCAACCAGGCCTGCATCGGTCACTACCACGCCGGCGTGCCGATCGGCTGCGTCGTCAACCCTCGGACGGGTCGGGAGCGCTCGCTGCCGCAGCCGGCGCGAGCGCAGCACGCACCTGACGTGCTCGTCGTCGGTGCAGGCCCCGCCGGGATCGCCGCGGCACTCGAGGCCGCTCGGCACGGATCGAGGGTGACCCTCCTCGAGCGCTCCGAGACGATCGGCGGTCAGCTGCGGCTCGCGGGGCGCGCTCCCGCCCACGCCGAGCTCTGGGAGCGTTACCACCGCCTCGCGAAGAGACAGCTTGCGCACGAGGGGGTCGCGGTCATGCTCGGGGTCGACGCCGACGAAGAGACCGTCTCGCGCTCGGACCTCGCGGTGATCGCCACGGGCGCGGTGCCGTATGACCCGGGACTGCCGATTGCGGCGGGCATGGCGACGATCCAGGCCTGGGCCGCGATCGAGGCGCCGGACGAGCTCGCCGGCCCGATCCTCGTCGCCGATTGGGGTGGCGAGTGGGCGGGGCTCGACGCGGCCGAAGTCCTCGCCGCCGTCGGGCACGCGGTCACCCTCGCATGCGCCGCGAGCGTCGTCGGAGAGGCGTGCCATCAGTACCAACGCGCGCTCTACCTCTCGCGTTTCGACGACCTGGGCGTGCAGATCCAGCATCACCGCGAGCTCGTCGCCGAAGACGGCGAGCTGCGTCTACGCCACGTGTACTCGGGCCGCACCGAATCGCTTCCCGATGTCGCGACGATCGTGCTCGCGCAAGGGCGCGCGCCGTACGACCCGCTGTGGCACGCCGTCGAAGGTCGCACCGGCTACGAGCGAGCCGGCGACGTGCTCGGCGCCCGGACCGCGGAGGAAGCCGTGCTCGAGGGGACGCTGGCGGCCCGCGGTCTGCTTGCCCGCTGAGTCGTGATACGAGTGCGTGACGACCGCGAGATAAGCGACCGGCTGAGGTGACCCACCCATAATGCGGATCTTCGTCTGGCACGGCTATCTGCTCGGAGGAACGGGCTCGAACATCTACACACGCCAGCTCTCCCGTGAGTGGAGCCGCGAGGGGCACGACGTCACGGTCTTCTCGCAGGAGCCCCGACCGGAGCGGTTCGATCTCGGCGGCGCGACAACGGTCAGGCCCGACGTCGGCGGGCTGCTCCCGGTGTTCGTGCTCGACCGCTACGAGGGCTACGAGGTGAGGCGCTTGCAGGACTGCTCTCGCGAGGAGCTCGACGCATGGGTCGAGGCGAACGCCGCCGCGCTCCGCGACCGCGGATCGGCAGACCTCGTGCTCGTCAATCACGTGCTCCTCGGTGGACCCGTGGGCGCCGCGAGCGGCAGCCCCTACGTGGTCAAGGCGCACGGCTCGGAGCTCGAGTACTCGATGCGCGGCAACGCAGACCTCTCGGCCTGGGGTGGCGAGGTGCTCGAGGCTGCGACCGCGACGATCGTCGGCTCCGGGCACATCCGCAACGTCGTACGCGACGTCTGCGGCGCGGTCGACCGCGTGCACGAGATCCCGCCCGGCGTCGACGTCGAGCTGTGGCAGCCCGCCTCGAAGGACGACGCTCTCGTACGGTTGCTCGACGAGGCCCGCCTCGATCCGGCCAACCCCGGCAACGCCGAGGAGCGCCTCCCGGACGACGGAAACCCCGGGCGCCTGGAGGAGTTCCTCGCCGGTGACCGCCCGACGGTCGTCTACTACGGGAAATTGATCGAGAACAAGGGCGTCCAGGTTCTCCTGGAAGCACTTCGGGGGATCGACGCCCGCACCGTTGTCGTGGGCTTCGGCGACTACCGCGACGAGCTCGAGCGCCGCTCCGCGGGCCTCGACGTCCTCTTCACAGGCCCTCTCGAGCACCGGCACCTCGTGCACCTGCTGGCACTCGCCGACGTCGCGGTCGTTCCGTCCATCTTCCCGGAAGCCTTCGGGATGGTGGCCGCCGAGGCAGCCGCGGCCGGGTGCCCACCGATCGTCGCGAACCACTCGGGCCTGGCGGAGATCGCCCGCGGACTGGAGGAGGACTATCCGGCCGGACGCGGGGGACTCGCGAGCTTCCCGAATGGCGACGCCGCCGCGTTGCGCGAGCGGCTCGAGGCCGTGCTCGGGCTCTCCGCCGAGGAGCGCACCGCGCTGCGAGCGGCAGCGCGAAGGGCGGCGGTCGGGCGCTGGAGCTGGTCGAGCGTCGCGCGCCGCATCCTCGCGGCGGTCACGTGACCCGGATCCGACTCAGGCCGCAGCGCGCAGGATGAACGGCCGCAGGAACGCTGCGAGCGCGTTGGCGCCCGTCGTACCCAGGTGGAGGCCGTCGCCCTTGAACCACGGCTTCCCGAGGCTGTGGGCGTTCCAGTCCGCGATCTGCAGCTGCGGCCATCGCCTGGCCGCCGCCCGGATCGCGGTGTTCGTCCCTCGATACACATCGCGTCGCTCTTGGAGTGTCACCCAGACGACCCCATGCGCGCCCTGCGCGAGCGCTGCACGCATCATCCGGTCGATTCCCGAGCGGTACCCCTGCGTCGACTCGTTGTAGCCCACGTCGACGACGAGGACCTCGCCGAGCGAGTGGCCGTAGGACTGCACCGCCTCGAGCGCCGTGGTCGGCACGGCGCCGTTGAAGGTGCAGCTCGGTTGGACGAGCCGCCGGCAGACCTCGAGGTCGAGACGAACGTCGAGGCCCCTTCGCAAAGCGCGCTCGGCGCTCGGAACGTACTCGAGCGACGCCGGCACGGAATCGCCGACGAAGGTGACCTGGACGGCGTTCGCGCTGTGGGCAGATGTCACGGAGAGCGCGCCGACGACGGTTGCGAGCACGGCAACGGCGGGCACGCGAACCATTCGCGTACGGTAGCGCCCGTCTGCGACGGCTCAGCTGACGCGGCGCGGCGGGGAAGGATCGGCCCGTGTGGGCGGGCCGTTCACGGCGCGTCGATCGTGGTGTGCCGCGGAACCGAGGACACCCTCTCGATCCACTCACGAACCGCGGGATAGCCATCGAGGTCGATCCCACCCTCGTGTGCGACGTGCGTGTACGCGTACAGCGAGATGTCGGCGATCGAGTAGCGATCGGCGACGAGGAAGTCGCGACCGGTGAGGTGGCGCTCCATGGCGGCGATCGCGCGGTGGCCCCCGCCCTGCCACGTCGCAAGCCGTTCGGGGTCTGCTTCACCGGGTCGCTTGGTGAGCCAGAAGCGGGCGACTGCGACGTTCGGCTCGTGGTCGTACTGCTCGAAGAACTGCCACTGGAGCACCTGCGCGCGCTCGAACGGGTCGACCGGCACGTAGTCCGTCCCGTCCCCGAGCCACCAGAGGATCGCGTTCGACTCACCGAGCGCGCGGCCGTCGTCGAGGACGAGGGTCGGCACGCGTAGCGCCGGATTCAGGGAGCCGAGCACGTCGGCGCGGTTCGAGCGGTCGACGACGTCGAGCTCGACCCGTTCGTACGGAAGCTCGAGGTGCGCCAGCAGGAGGCGCACCTTGTAACAGTTACCCGAGACGGCAGAGTCGTAGAACAGCATGATCGTGGCTCGACGAGGCCGAGGCCCCGCCTCCGCCTACGAGCCCTCCCGTACCCGTGCGGCGACCCGCTCCGCGAGCTCATCGAGCAGTGGTTGTTGCATCCCGGCAAGCGGGACGCGTGCCATCAGCGATGCCTCGATCGTCAGCGCGACGAGATCCTCCGGCTCGAGGTTGTGGACGTGCGACTTGCCGCACGCGCGCGCGAGCGTCTGCGCCTCGAGGGTGAGCACGCGGAGGTAGTTCGCGAGCCTGCGCCCCCCGAGCTCCGGATCGAACCGCGCTGCGAGCTCGGCGTCCTGGGTCGAGATCCCGGTCGGATCGCGTCCTGCCTGCCAGTCGTCGTAGAACCCGGCAGCGCTACCGATCGCGCGGTACGCCTCGTCGTGCTCGGGCGCGTTGTCGCCCATCGCGATCAGCGCGGCGACGCCGATCGAGACCGCATCCGCTCCGAGGGCTAGCGCCTTGGCGACGTCGGCGCCCGTCCGGATCCCTCCCGAGACGACGAGCTGCACCTCACGATGCACGCCGAGCTCCTGGAGGGCTTCGACGGCGAGCGGGATCGCCGCGAGCGTCGGGATCCCCGCGTGCTCGATGAAGACGTCCTGGGTCGCCGCGGTGCCCCCCTGCATCCCGTCGAGCACGATCACGTCGGCACCGGCTTTGACGGCGAGCTGGGTGTCGTAGTAGGTGCGGCTCGCGCCGATCTTGACAAAGACGGGCTTCTCCCAGTCGGTGAGCTCACGCAGCTCGTGCAGCTTGATCTCGAGGTCGTCGGGGCCTGTCCAGTCCGGATGACGGCAGGCACTGCGCTGGTCGATACCGCGCGGGAGATCGCGCATCGCGGCGACCCGATCCGAGATCTTGTGGCCGAGCAGCATGCCGCCCCCGCCGGGCTTTGCGCCCTGGCCGACCACGACCTCGATCGCGTCCGCCCTGCGCAGATCGTCGGGATTCATGCCGTAGCGCGACGGAAGTAGCTGGTAGACGAGCAGGGTCGAGTGCTCGCGTTCCTCGGGGGTCATACCGCCGTCCCCGGTCGTCGTCGAGGTTCCCACCTCGGAGGCCCCACGGCCGAGCGCCTCCTTCGCCGGCGCCGAGAGCGCGCCGAAGCTCATCCCCGCGATCGTGACCGGAATCTTCAGCTCGAGCGGACGCTTCGCGAACCGCGTCCCGAGCACGACGTCGGTGGCACAGCGCTCGCGGTACCCCTCGAGCGGGTAGCGCGAGACGCTGGCGCCGAGGAAGAGGAGGTCGTCGAAGTGCGGCACCTTGCGCTTCGCACCGAAGCCCCTGATGTCGTAGATCCCCTCCCGGGCGGCGCGCTGGATCCCGGCGATCGTCCCGCGGTCGTAGAGATACGACTCGCGCAGTCCCCAGTCGGATTCCGTCGCCATCAGAACGCTCCCCTGGGCGCCGGGGGTGGGCGACGACCGATGGCCCGTTGGGACGAACGGAGCATCAATACGCCCCCGCGTTGTCGACCTTGAACGTGTAGAGCTCGCGTGCGGAGCCGTAGCGCCTGAACGACCCGGGGTCGACGTCGCCGATCCCGGCAGCGAGGAGGAGCTCACCCACCTCCGCGGCGTGCTCGTCGCGCAGCTCTTTCTCGACGCAGTCGGCGCCGAGCCCTCGTACCGTGCCGGCGACGTAGAGCCGCGCCTCGTAGATCGAGTCGCCGAGCGCGTCGCCGGCATCACCGCAGACGACGAGCCGACCGGTCTGGGCCATGAACGCGCTCAGGTGCCCGACGTCGCCGCGGACGACGATGTCGATCCCCTTCATCGAGATGCCGCAGCGGGCCGACGCGTCGCCCTGCACGACGAGCAGTCCGCCCCGGCCCGTAGCGCCGGCGGACTGGCTGGCGCTGCCCTCGACGACGATCCGTCCCGACATCATGTTCTCGGCGACACCCGTGCTCACGTTGCCGTGCACCCGCACCGTCGCGCGCTTGTTCATCCCGGCGCAGTAGTACCCCGCGTGACCGTCGACCTCGACCTCGACCTCGGCGTCGAGCCCGCAGGCGATCGCGTGCGCACCGTTCGGGTTGAGCACGCGCCAGTGGCGCGGTCCGGGTGTCGTTGCGAGCTCGTGCAGGCGCTGGTTGAGCTCGCGGAGTGGAGTGACGGCAAGATCGACCGTCTCGACGTCGGTGGTGACGCTCATCACGCGACGACCTCGCGCTCCCAGGCGTAGACGACACCCGGTTCCGGCTCCCACATCCGTGCGTTGGCCGCCCCCGGGAGCACGGCGATCGCGCGCCATTCCGAGGCCATCGCGACCCATTCGTCGGTCTCTGCCATCACGGCGGGCTTGCACGCGATCGGGTCGCGGAGCACCGCGAAGCCGTCGGCTGTACCGCAGAGGAAGGTGTAGAAGCCGTCGAGGTCGTCGAGGCAGCCTTCGAGCGCCTCCTGCAACGAGGCGCCCTCGCGGAGACGCCAGGCCAGATAGCCGGCGGCAACCTCGGTGTCGTTCTCCGTGCGGAACTCGATTCCCTCGCGCCGAAGCCTCCGGCGCAGCCGGTTGTGGTTGGAGAGCGAGCCATTGTGGACGAGACAGAGATCGAGCCCCGTCGAGAACGGATGAGAGCCCTCGGTCGTGACGCGGCTCTCGGTCGCCATGCGCGTATGCCCGAGTCCGTGCGAGCCGGACAGTTCCCCGAGTCGGAAGCGCTCGGCGAATCGCGTCGGGAGGCCAACCTCCTTGTAGATCTCGATCACGTGGCCGGCGCTCATCACGCGAAGGTCCCGCCGCTCCTCGTGCAGCCAGGCAGCGACATCGTCCGCGCCGCCTTCGACCACGAGCACCGCATGACTCGCGCGGCGCATTGGCTCCTCACAACCGCCGAACGCCGCCCGCAGGGCGGACGCGAGCGCGGCCCAGTCCTCGTGCGGGTCCGGAGAGTGGACGGAGAGCTTGCTCGACCCGGGTGGAGCGGGGTTCCGGTAGACGGCGATGCCGGCGCTGTCGGGCCCGCGACTCGACATCTGCACGAGCATCGCGCTCAGGTGCCTTCCGAGAAGCTCCTCGAGCTCAGCCGTCTTCGCAAACAGCCCGACGATCCCACACATCGTTCAGAGAGCCCCTTTTCCCGAGGTGCGTGTGGGGCGCCACGCCCCACCTTAAGTGGAGAATAGTGACTAGCCAAGGCCTCGAACCGCGCGGATTGTGCGAGTATTCGAGGCATCTTGTGGAGGTTTCCTCCATGACACGTGCGACCTCAGAACCGCGTCAAGTATTCGCGAACCTCCCAAGGGCTCACCTGCTCGTGATAGCGGAACCATTCGTCTCGCTTGACCGACGCGTAGTAGTCGACGTAGTCCTCGTCGCGTCCGCGGCCGAGTGCTGCCCGGAGCACGTCGTCGGCCTCGAGCTCCTCGATCGCCTCGATCAGCGTCGAGGGCAGCGTGCGCAGTCCGTTGGCGACGTTGTCGGCATACGACGAGGCGTAGAGGTTCTCCGCGTTGGGCTCACCCGCATCGAGCCCGTGCTCGATCCCGTCCAATCCCGCAGCGAGCACTGCGGCGGCGGCGAGATACGGGTTGCACGACCCGTCGACCGTCCTGTCCTCGATGCGACCCGGCGCGGGAATGCGGAGCATCTGGGTGCGGTTGTTGTATCCGTACGAGATCCAGACCGGTGACCACGTCGCGCCGCTGGAAGTCGAGCCCAGCTTCAGCCGCTTGTACGAGTTGACTGTCGGAGCGGTCAGCGCCGAGTACGCCCGAGCGTGCTTCCTCAGCCCTCCGATGAAGTGATAGGCGACCTCGGAGAGCCCGAGGCCGCGCGGATCGCCCTCGTCGAGGAACACGTTGCGGTCGCCCTCCCACAGCGACAGGTGGAGATGGGCGCCGTTGCCGGTCAGCTTGGTGAACGGCTTCGGCATGAACGTCGCGATCGCTCCGGCCTGCTCGGCGAGCGTGTGCACCATGTACCGGAAGAAGATCGCGCGGTCGCACGTGGTCAGAGCGTCGGCGTACTGGAAGTTCTGCTCGAACTGGCCGTTTGCGTCCTCGTGATCGTTCGCGTAGTTTCCCCAGCCGAGCTCGTTGCAGTATCTCGAGACGGTCGTGAGGAAGTCGTAGCGGCGCGTCAGCCCAGCGATGTCGTAGCACGGCTTCTCGAGCGTGTCGTACTTGTCGGCCACGGCGATCGAGCCGTCCTCCGACTGCTCGACGAGGAAGTACTCGAGCTCGATTCCCATGCGGAGCTCGAGGCCGCGTTCGGCGGCCCGAGCCGACACGTTTCGCAGGATCGTACGCGGGCAATAGGGCCAGGGCTCGCCCTCGACGGTCACGTCGCAGGCGAAGCGCGCCAGGTTCGACTGCCACGGGACAGGTGTGAAGCTCGCGAGATCGGGCATTGCCGCGATGTCGGGGTCGGCCGGCACCTGCCCGATCTCACCCGCGGCGAAGCCGGCGAAGCCCGCGCCGTCGGCGACGAGGTCGTCGAGGTGCGCCGCTGGAATCAGTTTCGCGCTTGGTCGCGCGTAGAGGTCGACGAACTGGGCAAAGAGAAACTCCACCCCACGTTGCTCCATCTGCTTCCGCACCTGTGCGAGCTGTGGCGTGTTCTCCGGCACCAGCCCTCCTCTCATCGGGGCCTCGCTTCTATCACGCTCGACTGGGACGCGGGAACGGTGGATCCCTCCACACGAGCACAGCTCCAGGTGTCGGTTCGCGCTACGCGCGCTCTCGGAGCCGCGCCAGCTTGACGGCGATCTCGATCATCAACCAGTCGTCATGGCGGAGGTCGAGGTCGGAGACTTCCGCGATCCGCCGGAGGCGCTGCCGCAACGTATTCGGGTGGACATAGAGCGCCTCCGACGTCGCGCTGATGCTGCCGTGGCGACGGAGGAACTCCTCGAGTGTGCGCAGGAGCTGGGTCTGGCGCTGCGCGTCGTAGGTCGCAAGTCGGGCGACGGCGTCGACCGTCGCGTCACGAGCGCCTGCGTCGGCATCCGCAGCGATCCGAAGCAGATACTTGTAGGCGCCGAGCTCCTCGTAGGCGACGACAGGTGGCTCGCGGCCGAGAACGGTCGTGCCGAGCAGCGCGTGCCGTGCTTCGGCGAAGCCGCCCGCGTAGGTTTCCGCTCCGCGGCACGGCCCGGAGAGCCCAACCGGCACGGGGTGGTCGAGGCTTGCCGTCCCCTTCCTGAGCGCCTCGGCGACCGCCGGAACCCCACCACGGGGGAGTCGAACCAGACCGCGGAGGGTTCCGTCGCGCCGGTCGAGCAGCGCGGCAGGCACGACAGATCGCACTGCGCTCTCCGCCGTCTCCGAGCACGGCTCGGCGTACAGGACGATGTGGGGCTCGGAGAGATCGCAACCGACTCGGGCCGCGCGGCCGTCGAGGTCGCCCGCATGGCGGCCGGCTGCAAGCTCGTCCAGAAAGTCGGTCGTGAGGTTTCGCTCGGTCAGCCGCTCGATCAACCTGACCTTGCGGATCCCGACGGAGAGCTGCCCGGCAAGCGCGCGCGCGAGCTCGACGTGGCGTGTGCCTTCGGCGACGACGAGCCCGACGAGCTCGCTCTCGGCGACAAGCGGAACAGACAGGCCGCGACCGCGTGCTCGGGGCGCGAGCTGGGGGCCGAGCTCGGCGAGCCCGATCCGCGCCACCGCCGGCGCACGGTCGGGCGACGACCGTCGCAGCACGAGCTCGTCACCGCCAGGTTCGATCAGGTAGAGATGGCACGCGGCTGCGCCGAGCAACGCTCGGGAGCCATCGACCGCAGCCGGCAGGAGCTCCCCGATCGTGTCGGCGCCTGCCAGCGCCTCGGCCAGAGCCGTCAGCTGCTCGAGCTCCCGAACCCGGCCCCGCATCTCCTCGTAGAGCCGCGCGTTCTCGATCGCGCCCGAAACGAGCGAGGCGGCTGTGACGAGGAAGTCGACCTCGTCGGCGGAGAATTCCCGCGGCGCCTCCGTGTGCACGGTCACAGCGCCCACGAGACGATCGTCCTTCCCGACCATGGGGACGGTGAGCAGTGACTGGAAGCGCTCGTCGTCGAGCTCGGGGACTCGCTTCGTGCGAGGGTCGTCGTCGGCGCGCTCGCGGATGAACGCAGGCTCGCGGCGCTCTGCCGCCCACCACGCGAGCGCCTCGCCGCGCTCGAGCACGATCTTGCCGACGAGGCGCCGATACGGATCTGATGCAGCCTCGAGAACGAGCCGCTGCTCGTCCGGATCGGTGAGGTAGACGAAGCACGCGTGCACCGCGCTCGCCTCCGAAAGGAGGTCGACGACCGAGGCGAGCACCGCGTCGAGCTCGAGCGAGGAGGAGACCGTCGAGACGATCCGGGAGAGGGCGGCCTCCTCGCGCGGGCGTGTGCTCACCGCGACAGCGTACGAGCCGCTGGATCACGCCGTCCAGCCGACCGCGAGACGACGAGCCCCACTCCCGCGAGGGCAAGCGCAGCGAG
>JBPCLB010000048.1:0-11025 GCA_051003695.1 Gaiella sp.
CGTGCACCTGGATCGCCCGGTCGATCACGTCGTTGAGCGCTTTCGCCGCATAGAACTTCAGCAGCGACACCTCGACTCGGGCCTCCGAGCCAGCGTCGATCTTGCGGGCCGCGTCCAGCGTCAGGAGGCGACACGCCTGGATCTCGGCGGCCGAATCCGCGATCCAGTTCTGCACGGTCTGCTTCTCGGCGAGCGGGCCGCCGAAAGCGACCCGCCCGTTTGCATATGTGCACATCAGCTCGAAGGCGCGTTGCATCTGACCGAGCCAGCGCATCACGTGGTGGATCCGTCCCGGACCGAGCCGCTTCTGCGCGAGGAGAAACGCATCGCCGGGATCGCCGAGCGTCGACTCGAACGGCACGCGGACGCCTGTGAAGCGCACCTCGCAGTGGGTATTCCATCCCCGACCGGCATGGCCCATCACCTCGATCGGCTTGACGATCTCGACGCCCGGGGTCTCGGCGGGAACCAGCAGCATCGTGCCCCGGCGATGCGGCGCGGCATCGGGATCGGTGATCGCGAACACGATCGCGAAGCCTGCTCCGTCGGCGCCGCTCGAGAACCACTTGTGTCCGTCGATCACCCAGCTCGAATCGTCGCGCACGGCTCGTGTGCGGAGCATGGTCGGGTCGGAGCCGGACACATCCGGCTCGGTCATCGCGAAGAAGGAGCATGTCTCCCCGGCAACGAGCGGTCGCAGGAACCGCTCTTGTTGCTCGGCCGTGCCGAACATGTGCAGGATCTCGGCGTTCCCCGCGTCGGGCGCCTGGCACCCGAACACGAGCTGGGCCCACGCGCAGCGGCCGACCTCCTCGTTGACGCAGGCGTAGTACAGAAAGCCATCACCCGTGCCTCCGGACTCGGGAGGCATGTGTGGGGCCCACAGACCCGCGTCCCGCGCGAGCGCTTGCAGCTCGTCGATCAGGACGCCGGCGGCGTCGTCCTCTCGGTCGAGGTTGCGCTCCGCAGGGTAGACGTGCTCCTCCATGAACGTGCGATACCGCGCGCGGGCCGCGAGGTAGGAAGGCGGGAAGAGGGTCTCGGTCACTGCGTATGCCACTCAGTAGGATCGTCGCACATGCGCCTCGGCCTCCAATTGGGGTACGACGATCCGCTCTTCTGGACAGGACTTGCGGAGGAGGCGGAGCGCTGCGGCCTCCATTCCGTCTGGACATCCGAGGCGTACGGCTCCGATGCGGTCAGCCCGCTCGCGTGGCTCGCAGGTCGCACCGAACGTGTGCTGCTGGGCACCGCGATCATGCAGATGCCGGCACGAAGCCCAGCCACGACGGCGGCGACGGCCGCGACGCTCGATGCACTCTCGGGGGGGCGTCTCCTCCTCGGGCTCGGGACATCCGGGCCTCAGGTAGCAGAGGGCTGGCACGGCCAGGCGTGGGGCAAGCCGCTCACCCGCACCCGCGAATACGTGTCGATCGTGCGCACGATCCTCCGGCGCGAGGAACCGCTCGAGCATCACGGCGCCCACTACGACATCCCCTACAGCGGGGCCGATGCGACGGGGCTCGGCAAGCCCCTGCGGATCATCCTCCGGCCCGTACGCAACCAGCTGCCGATCTATCTCGCCGCGATCGGGCCGAAGAACGTCGCGCTCGCCGCCGAGATCGCGGACGGGTGGCTCCCGATCTTCTTCTCGCCCGAACGCTTCCGCGAGACGCACCTGCCCTCGCTGGAGGAGGGCTTCGCGCGCCGCGGTGGGCGTCCTGACGACTGGGATCTGGCGCCGCACGTGCCCGTCGTGCTCGCCGACGACGTCGCCGCTGCAAGAGACTTCCTGCGACCGCTGCTCGCGCTGTACGTGGGTGGTATGGGCGCACGCGGTCAGAACTTCTACACGCGGCTCGCCGAGCGGTACGGCTTCGAAGCCGAGGCGCACCGGATTCAGGACCTCTATCTCGACGGCAAGAAGACCGAGGCCGCGGCTGCAGTGCCCGACGCGCTCGTCGACGAGGTGTCGCTCGTCGGAGACCGTGCCCGAATCGCCGATCGGCTGAGCGCATTCGAGGATTGCGGTGCGACGACGCTGATCCTCCAGGCACGGCAGCCCGAGGCGCTCCGGGTGCTCGCCGACCTCGTGTGACAGCCACGGGACAGTGAACAGTCGGGACGGGTCTAGGACGACCCCGCCCCGACCGGTGGTTAGAGGGCTATTTGCTGGTGGCTTCGCACGTGAGCCGCGAGACCGGCTGGAACGTGCCGTCCTTGAACTTCGCGATCTGCAAGCAGCCGACCGGGAATTGGTCACCCGGCCCAGTCTTCTGGCGATTGCCGGGCAGCAGGAACGGGCTGGTCTCGTTCCATGACCGTACGGCCTTCATCAACCCAGCGCGCGTTGGGTTGGGCCCGAGCTTCGTCATGAGCTGCACGAACGCGTGAGCCGTGGCGACGCCGTAGAGGCTGAACGCGTCGGTGACCCTCGTGGTGGGTGCGTACTTCGCCATCACCTGCTTATAGAGCTTGATCCCTGGATCGTTGTCCCACTTCGGGTTTGCCGGATCCTTCGCGTATTGCACGCTGAATGTGCGATTCGGGAGGTCGCCGCCGCCGGACTTCTGCGCCGCCGTCAGGAAGGTGTCCGTTGCCGACACCGAGTTCGTGTAGATCACGTCCGGCGCCCATCTCAGCGCATTGGCGAACGCGTACGCCTGAACCGTGAATTTTGGAGTCGCAACGATCACGAAGATGTTCGCTCCGGTAGCGCGGAGTTTCGCGATCTGGCTCCTCACGTCGGCCGCCGTGACCTCGTAGGTCTCTCTACCGACGATGTTCGAGGCCTTGGCTCCAAGCCCCTGCTCGAGACCGCGAACGTAGTCCCTGCCATAATCGTCGTTCTGGAGCAGCACGGCGATCTTCGCATTCGGGCTGTTGCGGGCGATCGCCTGGCCGTAGAGTCTGCCCTCGAACTGATAGTTGGGCAGCCAGCCGATCGTCCAAGGAAACTTCGTCGTCTCCGTGCCGAAGATCGTGGCACCACTCGCAGTGAAGAGGTGCGGGACCTTCTTCGAGTTCAAATACGGTCGGATCGCGACGTTGACCTCAGTTCCCAGCGCGCCCACGACAGCGAACACCTTGTCTTGCTCGACGAGCCTTCGGGCGACCTGCACGCTGTTGGCCGGATTGTAGACGTCGTCGTAGTAGTTGAACACGATCTGGCGTCCAGCGATGCCGCGCTTTCCGTCCGTCCCCTTCCGAGCGTTGATGTACGAGAAATACGCCTTCATCGTCACGGGGATGACGCTGTAACCGGACGCCGCCCCGGATAGCGGGAACGAAGCGCCGATCGTGATCGTCTTCGCGGTGATGCCGGTCTCGGTCGCCGCGGACGTCGCGCTCGACGCGGTGACCCCGAGCGCTGCGACGAGCGCCGCGGCCAGGAGCACGACTTTTCTCATGCGGTATCTCCTTCGTCGGAGGAACTGCGTGACCAGGGCGAGAGTACCGCCCGGACGCACGATTTGGCTAGTGATTCCGTAGACGAAAGCCAACGGTGCGGGTTTGCGAGGAGAGGTCGAACAGGCTGTGCCCGTCAATCGGTGTCAAACACCGATTCTGTCAAGGCCCAACCGTGCCGGCTGTGTGCCGGTCAATCCCCAGGCGTCGGGCCAGTGTTCATCAGGCTCGAGCCGTCATGTGTGCGAGAATGTCGTTTCCGCAGCGCCCCGAAGCCACGAGCAGTGTCTGACACTGGTTGTCAACTGTCATTAGGGGTGCACGAGGAGCCGAGCAAGCCGCGCGACCTGACTCAGTCGATTCCGTGGTCGCTACCCACGCCGATCTCCTCCGCCAGCCGCTCGGCTTCGTCGAGCTCCTCCGCGAGGGCATCGATCCCCGTTGCCCAGATCGCCGGGTCGGTCAGGTCGAGGCCGACCAGCTGGGCGAGCTCCTCCGGAGCGCGTGATCCTCCCGTCCTCAGGAGCTCGAGGTACGGCTCGACGATCGCGTCGCCTTCGAGCTTGTAGCGCCGGTAGATCGACAACGCGAACAGGTAGCCGTACGCGTAGGCGTAGACATACCCCGGCGACCCGGTGAAGTGAGGGATGTAGCTCCACCACGGCTCGTACCCGTCGATGTCGACGGAGTCTCCGAAGAGCTGCCGTTGGTGCTGGATCCAAAGCTCGGCGATCCGCTCGCTCGCAAGCTCGCCCTCCGATCGGCGCGCGGTGTGCACTGCGTGCTCGAACCGGTTCATCGCGATCTGCCTGAACGTGGTCGCGATCGCGTCCTCGATGCGTCCGGTGAGGAGGTCGAGTCGCCGCCTCGGATCGTCCTCTGCCGCGAGCAGCCGCTCGAATGTCAGCGCTTCGCCGAACACGGACGCCGTCTCCGCGGTGGTCAGCGGCGTCGAGGCGTTGAACAGCCCGAGATGTTGCGCGAGCACACCGTGGAGACCGTGACCGAGCTCGTGGGCGAGCGTCAGAATCGATCGTCGGTCTCCCGTGTAGTTCAGGAGGATGTAGGGATGCACGTCGGGCACGGTGGTGGCACAGAAAGCGCCGGTGCGCTTATCCGGACGTACGGGTGCATTGATCCACTCGTCCGTGAAAAACCGCTCGACGATCTCTCCTGCTTGCGTCGAGAAGCTGTCGTACGCCTCGACGACGATCTTCCTCGCCTGGTCCCACGGAGTCTTCTCCGAGTCGACCGCAACGGGCGCAAACCTGTCGAAGTGGGCGAGCCGATCGAGCCCGAGCAGTTTCGCCTTGAGCGTGTAGTACCGCTGCGGGACGTCGTAGCGCGCGACGGTCGCGTCGACGAGCGCCTGAACAGCGTCGTCGGTCGTCTCGTTCGCCAGGTTGCGCGACGTGATCCAGGTGGGATAGCCGCGCAGCCGATCGTCGATCGCCTTGTCCTGCAGGATCGTGTTGAAGACGTAGGTGCGCGTGCGCAGACCCGGCGCGAGCGCCTCGGTGACCGCCTCCGTCGCCTCACGCCGAGCGTCTCGATCCGAGAGATACAGCCGGGCCATCGCCGTCTCGAGCGAGACCTCCTCATCGTCGAGTTGCACGCGCAATGCACCCAGCAGCTCCTCGTAGAGCCGCGACCACGCGCTGACACCCGAGACGGATTTCTCCGTCATCAGCCGTTCCTCGGGCTCGGTCAGCAGATACGGCCGGAATTTCCGCAGCGAGCGCAGGTTGTGCCGCCAGTGATCGAGCCCGGATTCCGCGAGCAGTGCTTCCGCCGAGTCGTCGTCGACCGCCGCCCACTCGAGGCCGAAGAAGAGCAGCTGCGTCTCGAGCGCGGCACCGCGCTCCTGAAGTCGCGCGACGAGCGCGCCGCGAGTCGGATCGGCCATGTTCGTCGCGAACCGCAGATGCGCGAAGTAGATCGCGCGCGTCGCGATCGAATCGATTCGTTCGCGCTCGGCCATCGCCGCCGCGAGCTCGTCGACCGAGAGGGTCGCGACAGCTCCGTGAAAACGGTCGCGGAAGGCAGTTGCGGCGGTTTCTGCCCCCGCCATGTCCTCGTCGAGGCGAGGATCGTCGCTGCTCGCGTAGAGCTCGGAAAGATCCCACGCGATCTCTTCCGCACCGGTCTGCTCGATGGTTGCCATGCGGCTGAGCCTACAGATCGTCCGCCTCGGTGACCGGTGCCTGGCACGTGAAGCGCTCGCAGACGTAGACCGCGGGACGACCGCCGACGAGTGGCTTGCCGGCGAGCAGCGGCACGTTCTCGGACGGCCCCACGGCGACCACCGTGCGAGGGGCGAAGGGCTGCAGTGCCGCGCGCGCGACGTCGGAATCGACGTCGCCCACGATCGCGAGCTCGCGCGGTACCGCGAGCTGCAGATCGAGCGCGCAGAGGGACCACGAGAATGCCCGTGGAACGCGCTCGAGGGCAGGTGCCAGCAGGCGCAGAACCCCGACGCCCCGCTCGACGAGAGCGTCGTCGCCCCAGATCCGGCCGAGCCGGATCAGGACCCACGCGAGCATCGAGTTGCCCGAAGGACTGGGGTCGTCGTCGAGATCCTTCGCCCGGGTCGCGAGCGTCTCACTGTCATGTGCAGCCAGGTAGAAGCCGCCGCGGTCGTCGTCGGCGAACACGTCGATCGCCAGCGTCGCGATCCGGTGGGCCTCGAGCAGCCAGCGCACGTCACCCGTCGCGAGGTGCAATTCCGTCAACCCGTGCGCGGCGTTCGCGTAATCGTCGAGGAACCCCTGACCCGACGTGCGCCCGTCACGATAGCTCCGGAGCAGGCGTCCGTCGGCGTCGGTCAGCGGGCCAAGGAGGAACTCTGCGACGCCAACCGCCGCGTCGATCCAATCGGGCCGGCGCATCCGACGGCCGGCCTCCGCGACCGCGGCGAGCGCGAGCCCGTTCCACGACGCGATCGCCTTGTCGTCCCGAAACGGCTGCGGGCGCTCGGTTCGGAGCGTGAGGAGCCGAGCGCAGGTCTCGTCGTCCAACTCGCCGCGGACGATCTCTCGGCCGTGCTCGAACGGCTGAAGCAGCCCCGGGTCGAGCCCGAGGTGCGCCCATTCGTCCCGTGTCCACGTGTACGTGAGCCCTTCCACCCCGTCGGTGTCGGCGTCCTGCGCCGATGCGAGGCCCCCCTCCGGTAGCCGCAGCTCACGCAGCACGTACTCGACCGTCTGCCTCGCGACACGCGCGTAACGCTCCTCGCCCGTCACCACCCACGCGTGGAGATAGGCGCTCGCGAGGAGTGCGTTGTCGTAGAGCATCTTCTCGAAATGAGGGACGAGCCAGCGCGCGTCGACGCTGTAGCGGTGGAAGCCTCCTCCCACGACATCCCACATCCCGCCGGCGCCCATGCAGTCGAGCGTGTGCTCCACCATCGCGAGCGCTTCCGGCGTGCCCCTGCGCAGGAGGAACTCGATCGTCGAGGCGGGAGGGAACTTCGGAGCGCGCCCGAAGCCGCCGAAGGCGGGCTCGTAGGTTTGCGCGATCGCCGCCTCGGCGGTGACGAGCAGAGCCTCGGTCAGCGGTTCCGAGGAGGGCTCTAGGCTCGCGTTGCGGCCGAGCGCGTCGACGAGGCTCGAGGCCTGCGCCACGAGCTCGTCGCGTCGCTCGTGCCACGCAGCAGCGACCGCCTCGAGCAACTGCGGGAAGCTCGGGAGCCCGTGCCGAGGCTCGGGCGGGAAATACGTGCCGGAGTAGAACGGCTTGCCGTCAGGGGTCATGAACACCGTCGTCGGCCAGCCGCCCTGTCCCGTCATCGTCACCGTCGCGTCCATCGTGAGGGCGTCGATGTCGGGTCGCTCCTCCCGGTCGACCTTGACGTTGACGTAGAGGCGATTCATCAGCGCGGCAACCGCGGGATCGGTGAACGACTCGTGCTCCATCACGTGGCACCAGTGACAGGCGCTGTATCCGACCGAGACGAGCAGCGGCTGGTCGGCCGTTCTCGCGCGCGCGAACGCCTCATCTCCCCACGGGTACCAGTCGACGGGGTTCGATGCGTGCTGCAGCAGGTACGGACTGGTCTCGCCGGAAAGCCGGTTCACCGGCACACCGTATGCCCTGGCACGTTCCGAGCGAGGCTCGAAAGTGTGTCTACGACTTGCCGACTCCCGCGACGACCGCACCCAGCACGACGAGCGAGAGGGCGCTCATCGCCACGAGACCGACCGCGAGGGGTCTCAAGCCGACCGTGCGCAGGGCGCCGAGCCGAGTCGACAGCCCGACCGCTGCCATGACGACGAGCACGAGCAGTGTCGCCGCGGAGGAGGCGGCATCCTCGACCTGGTTGGGCACGATTCCGACCGACGCCGCGATCGCAGCAAGCGCAAAGCCCCAGATGAACCACGGGACGCCGAGGCGCGGTCTCACCTCCGAGCCTCGCGCGTCGGGCGAGAGGAGAGCCACTCCGAGTAGCAGCGGGCCGAGAAAGACGTTCCGGACGAGCTTCACGACGGTCGCGGTCTCACCCGCGGGCTCGGAGAACGCGTACCCGGTCGCGACGACCTGCGAGGTGTCGTTGACCCCGAGCCCGGCCCAGATCCCGAACTGGGTGTCGTCGAGCCCGAAGGCGTGCCCGAGCACCGGGAACAACAGCACCGCGGTCGTCCCGAACAGGGTGATCGTCGCCACCGCGTAGGCGATCTCGTCACGCCGCGCCCGCAGGATCGGCGCGGCCGAGACGATCGCGGTGTTCCCGCAGATCGCCGTTCCGAGGGCGAGCAGCGTCCCGAGTCGCCTCGGCACCCCGAGCGCACGGGCCGCGAGCAGCGCCACGCCCAACCCGACGGCGAGGGCGACGATCGTCAGCCCCAGCGTCTCGAGCCCGAGCTCGCGCACGCGGGAGAGCGAGATCCGGAGGCCGATCAGGACGATCGCGACCGGGAGCGCGTACTTGACAACACCCGTCGCAGCGTCGAGATCGTGGGTTCTCAGGGCACCAACCGCAAGGCCCGCGATCAGCGCGACCGTGACGGCCGGCACCTCGCCGGGCAACACGGTCTCGGAGAGGACGAAGGTCAAAGTGCCGATCGCCACCGCGACAGCGACCGTCGCGATGCGGCTCGATCCCACGTCAAAGGTCCGTGTCGGGTTCTGCCTCCACCGGATGCGCCTTGCTCTTGGCCCGCCGGTGCCGCACGATCTCGATCAGCGCGGCGATCGCGATCGCGACCCCGAACGCGAGCAGGAGGCCCTTCCAGGGGTCTTCCTCGAAGGTCTTGCCGCCGAAGTAGCCGAGACACGCGGTGTACACGCCCCAGATCACACCGGCGAGAACGTCTGCTGCCAGGAACCGCCGGTACGGAAACGCCTCGACGTAGCCGGCCGAGAAGGTCGTCGCGGTACGTCCACCGGGAATGAATCGCGCGATCACGATCAAGTACGTGCCCCGCGTCTCGAGCTGCCGTTCGGCCCATTCGAACCCGCGCCGGGCCTTGTCGCCGCGGAAGAAGCGCTTCACCGTGCGCTCGCCGAGAAAATGCCCGATTCCGTAGGAGATGTTGTCGCCGATGATCGCGCCGCACGAGGCGGCGACGATCACGAGCGGGAGGCTCAGCTGACCGGATCCGGCAAGTACGCCGCCGGTGATCGCAACCGTCTCGCTCGGCACGACGGGAAAGAACGCGTCGAGCATCGCGACGAGAAAGATCACCCCGTAGCTCCAGTCGGAGCCGACCCATTCCTCGAACTGCTCGAAAAGCGCTAGGAGCTGCAGCATCCGGTCATCGTCGCAGAACGATCAGCCGGCGGGTTCGGGCCGCGAACGGAGCGCGCGAATCACGATGATGCGCGTGTGCCAATGCTCCCGCTCACGGGCATCAGGGTGCTCGACGTCACGACCTCGATCGCCGGCCCGTACTGCGCACAGCTCCTGGCGGCACTCGGCGCCGATGTCGTCAAGGTCGAGCGGCCGGACAACGGTGACGACGCACGTGCCTGGGGCCCTCCGTTCTGGGAAGGAGAGGGAACGATGTTCCTGTCCGCGAACGCGGGGAAGCGGTCGGTCGCGGTGTCCCTGCGGAACAAGCGGGGACGCGAGGTGGTGCTCCGGCTCGCCGATCGCGCAGACGTCTTCCTGCAGAGCCTCCGACCGGGTCTCGCCGAGGAACTCGGGCTCGGCGCGGAGCCGCTCCGAGCGCGCAATCCCCGGCTCGTCTACTGCTCTGTCGGCGCCTATGGGCACACGGGCCCGCTCGCACACGAGCCCGGCTACGACGCGTTGATGCAGGCGGCCGGAGGGTTGATCTCGATCACCGGTGAGCCCGGCAGACCGGGAGTGCGGATCGGCTCCTCGCTGATCGACCAGGGCACGGGCACCTGGGCCGCGCTCGGCGTGCTGTCGGCCCTGCTCGAGCGGGAGCGGAGCGGCGTGGGCGCGCTCGTCGACGTCTCGCTCTACGAGACGGCGCTCGGCTATGTCGGCTACCACCTCGCCGGCTACCTCGCCGACGGGACCATCCCGTCCGGCGAGGGCACCGTGTTTCCCATGGTCTCGCCCTATCAGGTGCTTCCCACGCGCGATGGATCGTTGCTCGTCGCGGGTGGCAACGACCGGATCTTCACCGCGATCTGTGAGGTGCTCGGCCTCGAGGAGCTCGCCGTCGACCCGCGGTTCCAGACGAACCCCGATCGCGTCCGCAATCGTGAGCAGCTCGTGCCGATCCTCTCCGAACGCCTGCTCGAGGACGACACCGAGACGTGGCGGCAGCGGCTCTCGGCCGCCGGCGTCCCGGTCGCGCCCGTTGCGACGATCGCGGAAGTCGCGGGATCCCCGCAGACAGCTGCGCTCGGATTCCTGCAGCCACTCGCGCATCCGCGGATCGGCGACCTGCGGCTTCCCGCCGTCCCGATCTCCTTCGACGGGGAGCGCGCAACGCACCGAAGCGCACCGCCCGACGTCGGGGAGCACACGACCGAGGTCTTACGCGAGCTGGGGTATGAGGAGGACGAGATCGCGGCGCTCGCCGCGCATGGTGTGGTCCGGATTCCACGCGCCGGGGTCAGATTCGACAACTAAAGTTCTCGCGCGCGAGAGCTTTATTCGTAGTGCAGCGCCTCGAGCGGGTTGAGCCTCGCCGCCCGACGGGCGGGGAAGATCGCCGCGACGATTCCGACCAGAACCGCAGCGATCGCAAACACGATCACCTGACCCGTCGGGAAGGAGAACTCGATGAAGTCGACGCGGCCGATCAGCAGGGCAGCGAGGACGATGCCGAGCACGATCCCGATTGCAGCTCCGATCAGCGAGGTGATCACGCTCTCGTGGCGGATCATCCTGCGCACCTGCCGGCGGGTCATGCCGATCGCTCGCAGCATCCCGATCTCACGCGTCCGCTCGAACACGGTGAGGACGAGCGTGTTCACGATCCCGAACAGGCTGACGAGGATCGAGAGCGCCAGCAGGACGTAGAGGATGTTCAGCACCGAGCTGAGGCCGGAAATCTGGTTGTCGACGAACTCGCCGCGTGTCTGGACCTTTGCGTTCGGGAAGCCGTCGAGGGCGCTCTCGAGCGCGGCCCGATTTGCGTCGGACTCGCCACCCGTGGTGCGGAGGAACGAGTAGAGATTCTTCGGTGCGGGGTTCGT
>JBPCLB010000049.1:0-55335 GCA_051003695.1 Gaiella sp.
CCCCTCTGTTCTCTCTCATTGGAATAGATCTTGTTTCTCCGGCCTTTGCCTTTTGTGTTTGTCTCATTCCCCCCCCCCCCCCCCCCCCGGGCCGGCGTCGGAGCGACCGAACCGAGGTGAGCCTCGATCGAGAGACGGACACCTCGGGCTCTGGCGGCCTCGACGCGTCGACCGAGCTCCAGCGCAGCCCGCTCGAGCGAGTCGTCGGGCGTCTCGTGCTCCCAGTTGATCCCCGGCAGGATCGTGATCCCGGGCGCGTGAAGCCGCGCCGCGAGGTCGAGCATGTCCGCGAACAACGCCGCCGAGGCCGCCCGCTCGTCCGGATCGGGGTGGTTCGGCGCCATGGTGCGGAAGTCGGTCGACGGGATCACGAAGACGTCGGCGATGTCGAGTCCGCGTCCGCGCACGCGCTCTTCGATCCGCCCCGCCCACGCAGCGACGTCGGCGCGAACGTCCTCCAGTCGGAGAGCCGACCGGTGCTGCATGAGGCAGAGGTCGACTCCTTCGAGGCCGAGCATGCAAATGAGCTCGATGATGTGCTCGTGATCGAGCAGACGGAACGTGTCGTCGGCGCATGCCAGCTTCACGGCGCGGGGCGTGGATCCCTGGCGCCGATCATGGTCGCCGCACCGAGTCGCGCACCGACCGCATACGCCAAGATGGTGGGCGATGAGTGACGAGCCGTTTCCCGGGAGGGTGGCACGGTTCGACGAGCTCGCGCCGAACGACGCGTTGTTCGTCGACACCGTGATCCCCGGCTGCGCCCGCAGGGTCTGGAGCATCATCGGCGCGAACGTCGGCGAGGACCGAGGCGAGCTGGCACCGATCCCGCCGGACGACTTCCACTTGGCGGTGGTCGAGGCGAAGCCGGGCAACGGCTCTGCGCTGCACACGCACACCACGGTCGAGGTGTTCATGCCGCTGACGGGGCAGTGGGAGCTGTTCTCCGGGCCCGAGGGCGAGGAGACGACGACGCTCGGCCGGTGGGACGTGTGCTCTGTCCCCGTCGGGGTGTGGCGCGGGTTCCGGAACATCGGTGACAGCACTGCACACTTGCTCGTCCTCGTCGGTGGCACCGATGCAGGCCGGCTGACGTGGGCGCCGTCCGTGCTCGCCGAGGCGCGCGCGCTCGGCCTGCGGCTCGACGACGCCGGCTACATGGAAGGCTAGGACCACGGGCCCAAGGCGTAACGGTCGAGCGCCGATTCCTTCAACGCAATGCCCAGGCCGGGCTCCTTCGGCACCGCCGCGAACCCGCCACGTACCTCGAGGCTGCGCTCGAACAGCTCCATCACGTTGAGGATCCGCGTGTTCGTGAAGTGCTCGACCCAGATCCCGTTCGGGATCGAGGCGACGCAGTGGACGTGGAGGTCGGAGAACCAGTGAGGCGCGACAGGGACGTCGAACGTGCAGGCCGTGTGCGCGATCTTGAGCCACTCGCTGATCCCACCGCAGACGGCGGCATCGACCTGGATCACGTCGGCCGCTCGCGCGCGGAAGATCGGCGCGAACCCCCACCGGGTCGCCTCGATCTCTCCGGTCGCGACGGTGGTGTCGAGCATCTCGGCGAGTCGGCGATGCCCATCGACGTCGTCCGGTGAGAGCGGCTCCTCGATCCACTCGATGTCGAACTCCTCGAATCGACGGATCGCTCGGAGTGCGGCGGGGACATCGCGCCAGGCGTTGTTCGCGTCGAGCATCAGGCGGATGTGACCGCCGATCGCCGAGCGGATCGTCCGCAGTCGCTCGACATCCTCCTCGAGCGAGACGCCGCCGACCTTCACCTTGATCGCGGAGTATCCGTCCTGCGCCCAGCGCGTCACTTCGTCGTCGAGCTCGGCGAGACCCTCGCCCTGGACGAAGTACCCGCCGCTGGCGTAGGCAGGAACCGGATCCTGGTACACGCCGAGCAAGTGCGCCAGCGGCACGCCGACGAGCTTTCCACGGAGATCCCACAGGGCGATATCGATCATCGAGAGGGCACGCAGCCCTGCCCCGCGACGGCCGATCAGGATGGTCTCGTAGTAGAGCTCGTCCCAGAGCCGCTCCGTCTCGACGATCTCGCGGCCGATGAGCTTCGGTGCGAGAAAACGAACGAAGTCGGCAACCGGCGTCCCGCCGAGGCAGAACCCGATACCGACGTTGCCGTCCTCGTCGGTGACGCGCGCGAAGGTGTAATGACGGACGTCGAGGAGACGCCGGGACAGGCGCGCCGGCACGAGGAGCGGAACCGCGACGCTCCTGGCCTCCACCCGCGCGATCCGGCCGAGCACCGTCGTCGGCTGCGATGTCAGCTGTTCGGTCACGTCGTCGTCTCCTCTAAGCAGCCATGTCGCGGACCGCGCCGTCGATGTCACCGTCATAGAACCGTCGATAGAGCCGCACGAGTCGGTCGCGCTCGAAGGGGACGGGGTTGTTGGGTCGTGGATAGCGCTCGATGCACTCGACAGCCAACGCCTCGATCGCAGCCGAGGGAATCCCGACCTCGCGAAGCGAGGCGGGGATCTGCAACCCGTCGCCGAACCGCCTGCTCCAGAGCGGCAGCTGCGTGTCGCCCGCGCCCACCTCGTGGGCGATCTCCCGCAGGCGGACCTTCTCGGCGGTCTGGTTGTAAGCGAGACAGTACGGAAGGCTCATCGCGCAGGTGATTCCGTGCCCGAGACCGGTGCGCCCCGCGATCGTGTACCCCATCGTGTGCCCGAGTACGGTGACGGCGTTGAGGCTGAGACCTGCCAGGTACGCCGCGTACAGCATCGCCCGTCGTGCCGGCAGGTCGGCGCCGTCCGCATACGCTACGGGGAGCGCCTTCGGGATGCTCCGCATGGCAGCGAAGGCGTTCGCGAGCGTGAACGGGTTCGCGTAGGTCGAGAGTGCCGATTCGACGGCGTGGCAGAGCGCGTCGACCCCGCTCGCCGCAGTCACCGCAGGCGGCGAGCTCACCGTGAGCGTCGCGTCGAGCAGCGCGACGCTCGGGCAAAGGTACGGGCTCGAGACGACACGCTTGCGCCCGTCGTGGGCGACGACCGAATTCCGTGATCCCTCGGCGCCGGTCCCCGCCGTCGTGGGCGCGAGGACGAGGGGAAGCGTCGGGCGCTCGAGTGGGCGCCCCTCGACGATCTCGACGGGTGGGATGTCGTTCGTCGCCATCGCGGCGGCGAGCTTTGCCGGGTCGAGCGCGCTGCCCCCTCCGATCCCGACGACGGCCACGAAGGATTCCTCAGCCGCGACGACGGCGAGCCGGTCGATCAGCGGAAGATCAGGCTCGGCCGCGATTTCGCCGAAAACCACGGAGTCGTAGCCCGCGGCAGCGAGTGGCCGGGTCGCACGCTGGGCGAGGCCGAGCTCGACGATCACCCTGTCCGAGACGACGAGCACGGGCCCGGGCTCGGGGGCAAGCTCGCGAACGATTGCGCCCAGATCGTCGATTGCGTCGTCGCCGGCGACGAGCCGGCGTGGCGCCACGATCTCGATCAAGCGTTCCGAACGCACGAGACTCCTCACTCCCCGCACCCGAAACCGCGCTCGGGTCTGTTCCGAACATCAGAACACGCCGACGCCGCGCACGCAAGCCGGAGGGGGAAGTTATGAGTCGCAGGCGGTGATCACACCCGAGCTTCGTCGTGGGGGCGTGACAACACGCGATACTCCCGCGCGTGGATGGGCTCACGCGTCTCGGTGTGACCGAGCTGATCGAGGCCTATTCAAGTCGGCATGTCTCACCGGTCGAGGTACTCGAGGCTGTCGCGACGAGGATCGTGGCCGTCGATTCTCGAGTGGGAGGGTTTACGGCTTTGTGTCTCGACCGAGCGCGGGAGGAGGCGCTGGCATCCGAGGTGGCATGGAGTCGAGGTACGGCTGGGCCGCTCGAGGGGATTCCGTTCGGTGTCAAAGATCTCTTCGACTCGGAGGGCGTGCGCACGGCCTACGGATCGACGATGTTCGACTCGCACGTGCCGGAGCGCGACGCCGAGGCCCTGCGGCGCGCCCGGGCGGCGGGGGCGATCCTCGTCGGCAAGACGCAGACCCACGAGTTCGCGTGGGGTATCACCTCGGTGAACGAGGCGATGGGCTCTGCACACAATCCTTGGGCGCTCGGGCGTGTATCCGGAGGATCCAGCGGAGGCTCGGCCGCCGTGCTCGCCGCCGACGAAGTCCCGCTCACGATCGGGAGCGACACCGGCGGCTCGATCCGCGTCCCCGCTGCCTTCTGTGGTGTGGTCGGGCTCAAGCCGACGTACGGCCGGATAAGCGGGAACGGAGCATGGCCGCTCGCGGCTTCACTCGACCATCCGGGGCCGATGGCAAGAAAGCCGGCCGACGCCGCCCTGTTACTCGAGGTGCTAGCCGGAGTCGATCCTGGCGATCCGGCGACGTGTGACGTTCCGCTCGGCGACGTCCAGGGTCAGCTGTTCCGCGGGCTGGACGGACTCGCCGTCGGGATCTGCCTCGATCTTCATCTCGTTCCGCTTGCTCAGGACATACGCGAGGTCTACGACGAGACGCTGGGCGTCCTCGAAGCGGCGGGGGCCCATTTCGTCGATCTCACCCTCCCCGAAGCCGAGCTCATCTACCCCGCCTTCGGAATCATCCAGAAAGCGGAGGCGTTGGACGCCCACCGCCGAGCAGGGCTCTTTCCCGCCAGGCGCGACGAGTACGGAGAGGACGTCCGTGGTCGGCTCGAAGCCGCGACCGACGTGACGCTCGAGGAGTACCTCGCCGCCTCCGCAGACCGCCGTCGCGTGCGTGCGGCCTTCTCGCGCCTGTTCTGCGCGTGCGACGTGCTCGTCACTCCCGTGAGTGCCGGGTCGCCGCTCCAGATCGGTGACGAGACCGTCGTTCACGGCGGCGAGCAGCTGACGTTCCGGGAGCTCGTGATGAGCTACACCACACCGCAGGACCTCGCTGGCCTCCCCTCGTGCGCCGTCCGCGCAGGGTTCGATGCGCTCGGCATCCCGGTCGGAATCCAGTTCACCGCAGCACCATGGCACGAGGCTCTCTGCCTGCGAGCGGCGCAGGGCCTGTTCGACGCGACCTCTGACGTGCAATCGCGGCGGCCGACGCTGGATGAGGGCACCTGAACGCCTCGCGACCCTCAGTGGTTGCCCTCGGGGACGACGCCCGGCCGCCGATATACGCTATAACCGAAGACCCGCCACGATGGCAGGACAGGATCCATGGAACCAGGTCACACTGACACCATCCAGCGCGTCAGCATGGTCGACAACGTCACAGAGCGGTTGCGGCACGATCTGTTGGCGGGGGAGATCCGGCCGGGCGAGCGGATCAAGGTGGCCGAGCTCGAGAAGCGGTTCGGGGTCAGCCACATCCCGATCCGGGAGGCGGTCAGACGGCTCGAAGCCGAAGGGCTCATTGTGGCGATGCCCCAACGCGCCGCGGTGGCCGCTGGGGTCGACCTCGACGATCTGAACGGGCTGTATGACCTCCGCCGAATAATCGAGTGCGACGTCATCCGCCGGTCAGTCGAGGTGATGACGGACGAGCAGCTCGACTCCGTCCAGAGCGCGCTCGAGGGGCTGGAGGCGGTCGCCAACGACCACGACTCACCCCGTTTCTGGGAACTTCACCGGGACTTCCACTGGGCGCTGCTCGAGCCGGGAGCAAGCGCCTGGATCGAGCGGGTACTCGACCAGATCTGGCTCGCCTCGCAGCGCTACGTGCGCCTCTTCGTCTCCAAGACGTTGGGCGATGCGATGCACGACCATCGCCTCCTCCGCGACTTTTGCGTGCAGCGCGACGGGAGTGGTGCCGCGGAGCTGCTCCGCCGACACCTCGATCGCACGGAGTTCGCCGTACGGCAGGAATTTGTCCCCACCGACCAAGCCGAAGCGGGGGGTGAACCGTGATGCGTGCCGCGATCGTCACCGGTTACCAGGTACCGCCCACTCTGGGTGAGCGACCGACACTGCATGTCGCCGAGGGCATGGCCCTCGTCGAGCTGCGAGGCGCGGCGCTCAACCCCGCCGACCTTGCCATCGCGTCGGGCTCGTTTCCTGCCGGGAGCCCGCCGCTCCCGTACGTGCCCGGAATCGAGGGCGTCGGCAGCGTCGTAGAGAGCGCCCGCTTCGCTACCGGAACACGCGTCTGGGCCTCCGGCCATGGGCTGGGCGTCACCACGAACGGCACGTTCTCCGAGCGGTTCTCGGCCTCTGACAACGCTCTTGTCGAGGTCCCGGCGGATGCCGACGATCTCGTCGTCGCAGCGGTCGGCGTCGCTGGTCTCGCGGGGTGGCTGCCGCTCGCGTGGCTCGCGCCGGTGCGGGCGGGCGAGACGGTCCTCGTCCTCGGCGCGACCGGAAACGTCGGGGGAGTCGCCATCCAAGCGGCAAAGCTCCTAGGAGCCGGGAGGGTTGTCGCGGTCGGGCGTGACACGGCCCGCCTTGCGCAGCTCGGTGAACTCGGCGCCGACGAGTCAGTGGCTCTCGGCGGCGACGATTTCCGCGACCGGCTCGCGGCGGCCGTAGCCGGCGCGCCGCCGGCGCTGGTCCTCGACGCTCTCTGAGGCGAGCCGCTCGAGGCCGCCCTCGCCGTCGCAGCGCCCGGCGCGCGAATCGTGCATTTGGGCCAGTCGGCCGGGCCGACCGCCACGGTCGTTTCCGGCCTCGTTCGCGGGAAACAACTCCAGATCCTGGGCTACAGCAACTTTGCCGTGCCACAGGATGTGGTCGCGAAGGGCTATACGGACCTCGTCGAACACGCAGTCGCCGGGCGGCTCCGGATCAACGTCGAGGCAGTGACATTTGACCAGGTCACCGAGGCCTGGGCGCGGCAGGCGCAGGGTCCGGACGTAAAGCTCGTGCTTGTTCCCTGACACGGCCCAAACGCTATAACCTATATCCTTTTCGCTCCACCTATGATCGGGGGGTATGGCCGTTCAGCCGGTCATCATGCCGAAGCTCGGCGCGTATACGGAGGATGTGCTCCTCGCCGAGTGGCATGCCGCCGAGGGCGACGAGGTGTCCGCCGGCACTTTCGTTCTCGAGATGGAGACGGATAAGACCACAGCCGACGTCGCTGCCGAAACCACGGGCTGGCTGCATCGGCTGGTGGCGGCGGGCGAGAAGGTACCCATCGGCACGAGCGTGGGGCTCGTCGCGGAAACGCGAGAAGAGTACGAAGCACTCGTCAGTGGCACGGCTGGCACCCCCACAGCCGAGGTCGCTGCCGTGGAGGAGGCCCATCCCTTCCTCGGGTACGTGAGCGCTCGCGGCGGCGAAGTGATCGCCGGCGCGACGATCGCGCGAGAAGCTACGCCCGCAGCAACGAAGTCGGCGCCGGACCGCCAGCCAGTCGCTACGCGGCCCCGCAGCGGCGGCCCACTCGTCTCGCCCCGGGCACGTGCGCTGCTCGCGCGGCTCGACCTCTCCCTCGACGAGGCAGCGGGGATCGCGGGTTCGGGCGCCGGTGGACGCATCACCGATCGCGACGTGGCCGCGTGGCACGAGGCGCGATCTGCCCGCGGCCCACAGTCTGCTCCTGCGAGTCTCACGGTGCGCCAGACGATCCCGATGCGGGGGCGACGGGGGACGATCGCCAGCCGCATGGTGTCGAGCCTCCAAACGGCAGCCCAGCTCACTTCGATCGTCGAGCTCGACGTCAAGCCGCTCATCGAGTACCGGACGCGGCTCAACGAGGCAGGGCCGACCCGACGCATCGGAATCACCTCGATCGTGGTGCACCTGGTCGCCCGCGCCCTGCGCGAGCACCCGGTGCTCAACTCGCGGGTCACCGAAACGGACGTGGAGCTGCTCTCGGAGATCAACGTTGCCGTCGCTGTCGACACACCCGACGGCCTCGTCGCGCCGGTGGTCGTGGGCGCCGACCGCCGCTCGCTCACCGAGATCAACGATCGGATCCTCGACCTTGCGACCCGTGCCCGGGACGGCTCGCTCACACCCGACGACATGTCGAGCGGGACGTTCACCGTCTCGAACGGCGGGATCCACCCCGTGGACATCACGACGGCCATCCTCAACCCACCTCAGAGCGGCATCCTGTGGATCGGCCGGATCCGTGAGCGCCCGATCGTGGTGGGTGACGGGGCGATCGCCGTCCGGCCGACGCTGCAGGCCTGCCTCACCTTTGATCATCGCGCGGTCGACGGTGCGCCCGCGGCCGCGTTCCTCGGCACGTTCCAGGCAATGATTGCTGCGCTCCCGGAGCGTCCCTCATGACCGACCTGCAACGAGACGCCGTGGCCATCGCTCCCGAGACGCTCATCGACCTGTATCGGACAATGCTCACCATCAGGCTGTTCGAGCAGCGGGTGGCGCGAGAGTTCCGCACCGGCGTGATCCCGGGATTCGTGCACATGTACGTGGGCGAGGAGGCGGTCGCAGCCGGCGTGTGCGCCAACCTCGCGGAGGACGATTACGTGACCAGCACCCACCGTGGTCACGGTCACTGCATCGCCAAGGGCTGCGAGCTCGGCCCGATGATGGCCGAGATCTACGGCCGTGTGGACGGGCTCTGCAAGGGCCGCGGTGGCTCGATGCACATCGCCGACTTCTCACGCGGGATGCTCGGGGCGAACGCTATCGTCGGCGGCGGAATCGCGCTTGCGACCGGGGCCGGGCTGGCGTCGAGCGTACGCGGGAGCGGGCAGGTGGCGGTTGCGTTTTTCGGGGACGGCGCGGCCAACCAGGGTGTCTTGCACGAGAGCCTGAACCTCGCTGCGATCTGGAAGTTGCCAGTCGTCTTCGTCTGCGAGAACAACGGCTTCGCCGAGTCGACTCCCTCCTCTTACGCGACGAGCATCGCCGATATCGCCTCGCGTGCCTCGGGCTACGGGATCCCCGGGGTGGTCGCCGACGGAGCAGATGTCCTCGGGGTCTACACGGCGGCCCGCGTAGCGGTCGAGCGCGCCCGTGCGGGCGACGGGCCGACGCTCCTGGAAGTGAAGACGTACCGGTTCATGGGGCACTTCGAGGGAGATCCCGAGCGCTACCGCGACGACGCGGAGCGCGAGGTGCTCCGCGCCCGGGATGCGATCCGCTCGCTTCGCGAGCACATCGTCACAGACGGTCACGCCAGCGACGCTGCCCTCGAGGCGATGCAGAATGAGATCGAGCAGGCGGTCGCCGCCGCGGTCGAGTTCGCGCAAGGCAGCCCGTTCCCCGATCCATCGGAGCTCGAGCGGTTCGTCTACCCGGAGCCGCCCGTCCGCGAGGGGATGGTCTGAGGTCGGTGCCGCCGGAGCGCACGCTGTCGCTGGTCAACGCCGTGGGTGAGGCGATGCGGCAGGCGATGGAGGCCGACGCGTCGGTCATCGTCATGGGCGAGGACGTCGTCGGCGGGGCGGGGCGGGGCGGTGACAAGGAAAACACGATGGGCGGGTCGTTCGGAGCGACCAAGAGCCTCTACCCGCTGTTTGGCCCCAACCGGGTCCGGGACACCCCGATTTCGGAGGCGGGGTTCGTCGGTGCCGGAGTCGGTGCCGCCGCCGCCGGGCTACGGCCGGTCGTCGATGCGATGTGGGCCGACTTCACCGGCCTCGCGTTCGACCAGATCTACAACCAGGCCGGGAAGATGTCGTACATGTTCGGCGGCCAGGCTCGCCTGCCGTTGACGATTCGCGTCGCGATGGGGTGCGGGCTCAGCGCCGCGGCCCAGCATTCGGGAACCTTGTACTCGGTCTTCACCCACCTGCCCGGGCTCAAGGTAGTCGTCCCGTCAACGCCGTACGACGCCAAGGGACTCCTACTGGAGTCGATCTTCGACGACAGCCCCGTGATCTTCTTCGAGCACCTCAAACTCTATGTCGCCCAGGGCCCCGTGCCGGAGGCCGCCTACCGGATCCCGCTCGGGGTCGCCGAGATCCGCCGGCCGGGGGCAGATGTCACCGTAGTCGCGATCGCGGCAATGGTCGGCAGGGCGCTCGAGGCGTCCGAGACGCTCGCGGCTGAAGGCACCGACGTCGAGGTGATCGACCCGAGGACCCTCTCGCCCCTCGACGAGGAGACGATCATCCGCTCGGTCGAGAAGACCGGTGCACTCGTGGTCGTCGACGAGAGCCCGCCGCACTGCAGCGTCGCCTCGGAGATCGCCGCGGTCGTGTCCGAGAAGGCGTTCGACTTTCTCAATGCCCCGGTGCGCCGCGTGACCGCCCCTCACGCACCCGTCCCCTTCAGCCCGTCGTTGGAAAGCGTCTACCCCCCGACGGTCGAGTCCATCGTCGCGGCCGTAAGGTCGGTGACGTGACCGTGACGCCCGAAGTTTCCGACATCGCGATCACGCCGAAAGGAAGCGCGCATGGCTGAGCAACACCTTGTCGTGGGCTCCGCGGACATCCACGTGGAGATTCTGGGTGAGGGTGTTCCTGTCGTGCTCCTTCACGGCCTCGGCCTGACGGGCGCGCTCTGGAATCGCGTCCGCAACAGGTTCGGGCCGGACTACCAGCTCATTCTCGTCGACCTGCGTGCTGCCGGGCAGACGCGCGAGATCGAGCGAGAGGAGCTGTCACTGAAGCGCTGGAGCGACGATCTCGCCGGGCTGCTCGCCGCGCTCGAGGTCGAGCGTCCCGTCCTCGTCGGGCACTCGCTCGGCGCGAGCATCGCACTGAAGTACGCGCTCGAGCTTCCCGACGACGTGCGTGCACTCGCTCTCATCGGCGCGGACGCTACGCTCTCCAACCTCGCGCCGCGCATGCTGCTCTCGGCCGAACGGATCGAGCGCATGGGGCTCGAGGCGTGGGTGGCGGAGTATTGGTCGAAGAACCCGCCGTTCTCGGCCGAGTCGCTCGAACGCTCCCCGGAGATCCTCGATGAGTATCGGGAACTCGTGCTCGGGAACGATCCGGTGGACTACGTCCGGCAATGCCGGGCGATCGCAGGAGCCGAGAATCTTTCTGACCGACTCGGCCAGATCGACCAGCCCGCGCTCGTGCTGATCGGGGCTCTGGACGACCGGACGCTGCCCGAGCATGGGCGCGAACTTGCCGCGAGCCTTGGCAATGCCCGAGTGGTTGAGCTCCCCAACGTAGGGCACACACTTCCCCTCGAGGCGCCGGAGGAGGTTGTGGCGGCAGTGAGGGCGTTCCTCGAGGACGTGACAGTCGCTCCGCAGAGTGGTGTCCTTCGCGCTGACACGACCCCTCGCAACTCCCGTGAGGGGCCGTTCGGCCACCTCGATGTCCGCTGGGTTGTCGGCCCGCAAACCGGTGCCACCCTGATTGCGTTCGGGCAGTCGACGTATCCCACTGGGGCAACACACGAGAACCACTACCACCCGAACGCCGAGGAGGTGGTGATGGTGGTGAGCGGCCGCGGGACGCAGATCGTGGGCGACGACGCACTCGAGGTCGGGCCAGGCGACATCTGCTTCATCCCCTGCGACACCCCGCACCGGATTACGGGTACCTCCGGCGACGACCTCGTCATCTTCTGGGCCTTCGGTGGGGCCGCAAGCATCGAGCAGGCGGGCTACGTCTCGCTCCCGGACTAGACGATCGATCGATCGAGATAAGGAGTCGATATGAACCAGGTCAGGACCAACCCGCTGGCACCCGAGGAGATCGCCGAGTACCACGAGCAGGGATTCCTCTTTCCGATCCAGGTGCTGAGCGAGGAGCAGGTCGCAGAGGCGCGTACGGCGCTCGACGATCACCTCGAAGGTCGCCGTGAGTCGCAGGCATACGAGCTGACGGACCCGATCGTCGAGCACGACAAAGGCACGGCGACAATCGGAGCGGGGGTGGCCAGCGCGGTGGTCGAGCAAGACGCGAGGAAGCAGCCGCACTCGGTGCCGTTCCTGTTCAACCTCTGGGAGCGGGACGAGCGGTTCCAGAAGATCGTTTCCAACCCGGTGATCGCCGGCATGGCGCGCCAGCTCCTCGGCTCCGAGGAGGTAGTGCTGTTGGAGGACGGCGCAGTCGTGAAAAAGCCCGTGGTGGGTGGCAGGCTTGCCTGGCATCAGGACTACGCCTACTGGCCGCTGGCGAGTCCCGGGGCCGTCACCTGCTGGATCGCCCTCGACGACGTGAGCGCCGAGAACGGTGGCATGCAGGTGGCCGTCGGCTCCCACAAGCTCGGCGAGAAGCTCCCGGTGGAGTTCGGCGATGGCAGCTCGTTCATGCACCCCGAGCGGCCCGGTCTCGGTGAGGTCCTGCCGCCCGAGGAGGCAGGCCTCGAGGTGGCCGCGTACGAGCTCAAGGCCGGTGAGTGCGGTTTCCACCACGCACTGATCTGGCACGCGTCGGGACCGAACACGAGCCCGAATCCGCGCCGCGGCTTCATCCCGCGATACGTGGCGGGCGGGACGATGTGGCTCGGCGAGCTGCGCTTCCCTTACAACTACACCGACGAGGAGCTCGAGTGCGCACCGGGTGAGCCCATCCACGGTCCCCACTTCCCGCGCATCGAGACCGCCTTCTGACCCATCGGTCGCAGCGCGAGCCGACGCCGTGGCGGTGCCGCCGCCCTCCCCTCCTGGTTGCGGCACCCCCGGCCACGCGGCCAAGCTACGGGGCCGACAGCCTCCGCCAGTAGTCGGTGTAGGTCGTCACCTCGACGCCGTGCTCCTTCGCGTAGCTGAAGAAGCCGCGCAACCAGCCGACGTGACGCTCGTCCGAGGCGAGCATGACCCAGTCGTGGAAGCACGCGCCGTAGACGAGGTCGTTGTCCGCGACTTCGTCCACCGCGCCCTTGAGCGCCTCGAGGTACTCGGGCCCCGTGTCGTAGCCGTGCTGGTCGAACCAGACGACGTCGAGCCAGAACTGAAACGGGAGCTCGAAGATGTCGGGGTAGCCCTCCTCTTCGTAGGTGAAGGGCTGAACCCACGGAGTCGGGTTGCCGTTGTCCTCGTTTCGTCCCCAGGAGGAGATGTAGCGCAGGCCGGTTGCCCGGATGATCTCCAGCAGATCGGGGCGGTCGCGCAAACCGCGGTCGTATCCGAATGGCGTCCGGACGCCGACGCAATCGCTGCCAACGTGCTCGCGCAGGAGGTGCGAGGTGAACCTCAGCTCCTCGAACAGCGCCTCCCGTGGCGCAGCCGGAATGGTGCCGACGATCCCGGGCTCCGGCGAGTAGACGATGTCCTTGAACGGCACGTGACTGAACGTGTGCTGCTGCACGTCGAACAGCCCGCTGGCGTGTGCGGCCCGGACGGGCTCGAGCGAGTGCAGCAGCGTCCGACCGCAGACGAACAGCGTCCCCGGCACGTCCGCTTCGGCGTGGATCTCGGTCAGAAGCTCGAGGGCCTTCCCGCAGGAAGCGGGATCGAGTGCCAACTCGTACAGCGGGAAGTTCGGGCTCTCGGTGAACAGCGAGAGCGCTTCTCCCACGGCTGCCGTCTCGGTGTCGTACCCCACCAGGATGGTTCCCACGGTTGGCTCCTCTCTCGTGGCCCCGCGCCTACCAGGCGAGGAGTCCGCCGTCGACGGTATAGGAGGCCCCGGTGACGAACGACGCGTCGTCGGAGGCGAGAAAGACGACCACTGCCGCGACCTCCTCGGGTCGCCCCATCCGCAACATCGGGTGCGCTGAGACGACCTCGCGCTCCGCTGCGACAGGGTCGTCGTGGCTGTTGACGTAGACGCGCATCTGCTCGGTCTCGATGAAGCCCGGCGCGACGCAGTTGACGCGGACGCCCTGCCGCGCGTAGTCGAGCGCCATCTGGCGGGTGAGCGCATGCACAGCGCCCTTCGAGGCGCAGTACGCCGCGTCGTTCTCGAAGCCGACCGTGGCGGCGACTGAGCCGATGTTGACGACGGAGCCGCCGCCTCCCTCGATCATGTACGGGATCGCGTGGCGCGCGCAGGTGAAGATCCCCCAGAGGTTCGTATCGAGCACGCGGTCGTAATCGGCGCGGTCGGTCTCCGTCACCGAGCGCAACAGGCCGACCCCGGCGTTGTTGCAAAGAATGTCCACCCGTCCGAATCGTTCGACCGTCGCCCCGACGAGCCGTTGCGACTCGCCCTCATCACGTACGTCGGCGGGGACGAAGACGACCTCACGGCCCTGCTCCGATAGCGTCCGGGCGAGCTCTTCACCCTCGACGACGCCTCGCTGGGAGGCCACCACCGATGCGCCTTCCGCGGCCAGGCGCGTGACGATCGCGCGGCCGATGCCCCGTCCGGCGCCGGTCACGATCGCCACCTTTCCTGCAAGCCGACTGGTTCCTTGAACCACCACTTGTAATCTGGGATGATATGCCGATGTTCGTCTAAGTTTCAACTCGGAGGAATCGCTACGGCCTCGCATTCGGATACCTGGCGCGGCATCTTTCCCGCGCTCTGCACGCCCTTCGCCGCCGACGGTGCGGTCGATCTCGAAGCGCAGCGCCGAGTCGTGCGGTTTGCGCTCGATTGCGGGTCACACGGGCTCGTTGCATTCGGGCTCGCCGGTGAGGTGCTCAAGCTCTCCGCCGACGAGCGACACGATCTGACTGACGTGATCGTGGACGAGGTCGCCGGCGCCGTGCCGGTGCTCATCGGGGCAGGCGCGCCGAGCGTCCGCGCCTCGATCGAGCTCGCCCGACACGCCGAGCTGGCGGGGGCGAGCGGTGTCGTTCTACCCGCGCCGATAGGTGGCTTCGTCGGTGACGGCGCCCTCGTGAACTACTTCGCCACGATCGCCTCCTCAATCTCGGTGCCGGTCATGATCCAGGACGCGCCGGCGTATCTCGGCGTCGGGCTCGGGCCGGAGGTCGTGCGCCGGATCGGGGCGGCGGCCGAGAACGTCCGACTCGTGAAGCTCGAGGCAGGCCCGGTGGAGATCAGCGACTGGATCCACCGCCTCGGTGACGACTTCGCGATCTGGGGCGGTGATGGCGGCATCTACCTCCTCGACAGCGTGCGCACCGGCGCCGCCGGGATCATCCCCGGTGGCGACCTGGCTGACCTCCTCGTGGAGGTGTACGAGGCGGATGCACGGGGCGAGATCGGCGTCGCCGAGGAGTCATTCCAGCGGATCCTGCCCGTGCTCGTCTTCGAGATGCAGCAGTCGATCGACCACTTCAACGCATGCGCCAAGCACGTGCTCGTCCGGCGCGGAGTGCTCGAAGAGCCGGCCCTCCGGCCACCGGCGGCAGCTTTCGGCGACGTGTCGCGCGGACTCCTGGAACGGCATCTCGCCGCTCTGAACCTCGCCCCGAGGGTTGCGCGTGTCGACTGAGCTGCGGCGTGTCGCTGAGGGCCTGCAGGAACCACAACGCCTGAGCCGTCAGCTCTCGATCCTGCTCGCCGCGGAGCTCGTCTCCGGTCGAGTCGGTGTGGGTGAGCCGTTCGCCTCCTCCGAGGAGATCGTGAACCGCTTCAGCGTCAGCCGGACGGTGGCTCGCGAGACCGTGCAGGAGCTCGCGATGCTCGGCATGGTGAACGTGCAGCACGGCAAGCGCACCGAGGTCAGGCCAGCCGGGGAATGGGACATCCTCAGCTCGGTCGTGCAAGAAGCGATGCGTCGCGAGGGCAAGGCCGAGCCGCTGCTGCGCGATCTCTACGAGTTTCGCCTGCTGATCGAGCCGCAAGCTGCGGGCTGGATGGCCGAGTACGCCGACGGCGCTGCCGTCGCGGAGCTGGTTGCGCTCGCCGATCGCATGGAGCAGCTGGCGCACGACGACGCCGCCGCGCAGGACGTGATGACGGCCGATCGGAGTTTCCACGACCTGGTCGCGCGCGCGAGCGACAATCGGGTCGTCGCCGCGGTGAGCCGCGACATCCGCGAGGTGCTCGGGACGCTGTGGGGCTTCTCGGCTTTAGATGCGCCCGCAGCCGCGCAGGTGGCCGAACAGCATCAGTTGATCGCGGGCGCGGTTGCGCGCCATGATCCGTCCGCGGCCGCCGAGGCGATGCGTGAGCATCTTCTGTGGGCCGCGCAGGCCGACCTCCACGGGCTCGGCGAGCTCTCCGGCTTGCGGCTTCCGTTCGGGACGACCGCGAGGTAATGGCGCTCGTCATCGGCATCGACACGGGCGGCACGTTCACGGACATGGTCGTGCTGGATGCTGCGACCGCGCGCATCGCGTCGCATAAGACGTCCTCGATGCCGAGCTCTCCCGGGCAGGCGCTCGTGAACGCGCTCGCAGAAGGCGCAGTCCCTCCCGGCGACATCGAGAGATTCACCCACGGGACGACCGTAGGAACCAACGCGCTCATCGAGCGGACCGGCTGCAAGGTCGCGTTCGTGACGACAAAGGGATTCGAGGACACACCGTTTATCCAGCGGATCAACCGGAAGGTCCTCTACGACCTCCGCTGGACGAAGCCCGCGCCGCTCGTCGCGAGCCGCAAGCTGTGTCTCGGGGTCGACGAGAGGCTCGACGCCGCCGGAGCCGAGATCAAGGCCGTCAACGACGGCGATGTTCGTGCGCTCGGCCGAGAGATAAGGGAATCCGGGGCCGAGGCGGTCGCCGTGTGCCTGCTCTTCTCCTACGTCAGCACCGAGCACGAGGAACGTGTCAAGCAGATCCTCGCCGACGAGCTGCCGGGCCTGCCCATCTCCGTCTCCCACGAAGTCGCACCGATCTGGCGCGAGTACGAGCGGTCGTCGACCACGATCGCCGACGCCTACCTGCGCCCCTTGCTCGGCAGTTATGTACACAGCCTCGACCAGGCGCTTCGCGATGCGGGCATGACCCGCGAGTGGACGCTCATGAAGTCGAACGGCGGCGCGATGCTGTCCGGGGCGGCGGCGGAGGCACCGATTCAGACGGTGATGTCCGGCCCGGCCGGAGGAATGACGGCCACCGAGCACATCGCCAACGCTCTCGGCGAGCCCAACGTCCTCACGCTCGACATGGGTGGCACGAGCGCCGACGTCGGCATCCTCGTCGACGGCAGGCAGCGCCACACGACCGAGTACGAGATCGAGTGGGGGCTCCCGGCGGCGGTGCCGCTGATCGACATCAAGTCCGTCGGCGCCGGTGGCGGCTCGGTCGCGTGGGTCGATGCCGGCGGCTTCCTCCGTGTCGGCCCTCGTAGTGCCGGGGCCGAGCCGGGCCCGATCTGTTACGGCCGCGGCGGCGCCGAGGTTACGGTCACCGACGCGAACCTGCTTCTCGGCAGGCTCGATCCGGAGTACTTCCTCGCCGGACGCATGCGCCTCGATCCCACCTCGTTGGACGACGCGATGCAGGGTCTCGGCGCCTCGATGGGCCTCGACGCGTTGGAGCTCGCGGCCTCGATCGTCGAGATCACGAACGAGAACATGGCGAGCGCGATCAAGATGGTGTCGCTCGAGCGAGGTCACGACCCGCGCCGTTTCGTGCTGCTTGCCTTTGGCGGCGCAGGCCCGCTTCACGCCGCTGCTGTCGCGCGCCTGCTGGGAGTTCCGAAGGTGATCGTCCCGCAGTACCCGGGCGTGTTCTCCGCGCTCGGGCTGCTGCTTGCCGACATTCGTGTGGACAAGGTCTGGACACAAGCGTTCCGCTCGAACGACATCGATGCGGTACTCGTGAACCGGCAGTTCGATCACATCACGGAGCGGGCCCTCGCGGAGCTTCGGCAGGAGGGACATGCCGGAGAGCCGGAGATCAGGCGTGCGATCAACATGCGCTACTTCGGCCAGAACTACGAGCACGAGGTCGAGATCGAGGGCGGCGAGCTCGACGACGTCGCGCTCGAGCGCGCCTTCCGCCGGTTCGACGAGCTCCATGCGGAGCGGTACGGCTACACGATCGACGGTGAGGTGATCGAGCTTGTGAGCTTCAAGGTGACCGTGATCGGCCGCCGGCCACCGCTCGACCTGACCGGGACCGATGAGGCGACCAGCTTCCCGCGATCGGCGCGCCAGGTGTACGTGCGTGGCGCCGGCTTCGTCGAGGCGCTCGTCGCGCACCGCTCGTCGCTCGAGCCGGGCGAGAGGATCACAGGCCCCGCGGTGATCGAGGAAGAGGGATCGACGCTGTTCCTCGAGCCGGGCATGGTTCTGGAGCGGAGTTCACAGGGTGCGCTGCTCATCGAGACGGGGGTGGGAGAGTGAGCGCCCCGGTCATCGACCAGGTCGCTCTGACAGTCGTCGACAACTACCTGACGAGCTGCTGTCGCGACATGGGCGTGACGATGATGACGACGGCTTACTCGCCGATCTTCAACGAGTCCCTCGACTTCTCGTGCGTCATCTTCGATCCTGCCGGCAACCTGCTCGCCCAGGCCGAGTTTTGCCCGTCCCAGATAGGCACGATCAAGTTCACGGTCGACTGGACGATCGAGGAGCTCGGCGTCGACGCTTTCGAGGAAGGCGACGTCGTCCTTCACAACGACCCCTACCGCGGGTCAGGGCACGTTCCCGAGCACATGCTGCTGAAGGGTGTGTTCTGGGAGGGTGAGCTCGTCGCTTTCGTCGCCAATGTTGCTCACATGTCGGAGGTCGGCGCCAAGACGCCAGGTGGCCTGTCGGGTGACGCGACCGAGATCTACCAGGAGGGGTTGCTTCTGCCGCCGGTGAAGATCAAGCGCCGCGACGAGGACGTCGAGGACGTCTGGAAGATCATCCTCTCCAACCACCGCACGCCGCGTGTGACCCTCGGCGACTTCCGGGCAATGATGGGCTCGCTCGACATGGCCGAGAAGCGCCTCCACAAGCTCATCTCGGACTACGGTCTCGACTTTGTCCGCGCCGCGTCCGCGGAGCTGATGGCGATCGCCGAGCGGCGGATGCGCGCCGAGCTCGAGGGGATCCCTGACGGCGTCTACGGCTTCGAGGATGCCATCGAGGACGACGGGATCACCGACCACGACTACCCGATGCGCCTCTCGTTGACGGTCGCAGGCGGCGAGGTAATCGCCGACTTCACGGGCTCGGCGCCCCAGGCGGTCGGGCCTGTCAACGCGATCTACGCCGTGACGGCCTCGGCGATCTACAACGCCTTCCTCCACCTCACCGACCCCACGATCCCGCGGAACGAAGGCTGCTACCGGCCGTTCACGATCATCGCTCCGCCCGGGACGATCGTGAACTGCACGTTCCCCGCGCCCGTGGCGGGGGGCAACACCGAGACGAGTCCCCGCATCACCGACATGGTGTTCGGTGCGCTCCAGCACGCAATCCCCGATCGGGTCGCGGCGGCATGTGGCGGCACCTCGTCTCCGTTTCTGTTCGGGGGCACCGACCCGCGCACCGGTGAGCCCTATGCGCACTTCCACTTCGAGGGCGTCGGCTGGGGTGGACGACGTGGTCTCGACGGCAACAACATGGTCGTGACGATCAACGGCAACTGCCGAAATACGCCGGTCGAGGTCTTCGAGACGCGCTACCCGGCCTTCCGCGTCGAGTCCTACATGCTCATCGCCGACTCGGGGGGGCCGGGCGAGTTCCGCGGCGGTCTGGGCGGCGAGCGGGTCTTCACCGTTACCGTCCCCGAAGTGACCGTGAGCGCGTTGCTGAACCGGATGAAGACGGAGCCGTGGGGGGTCCTCGGCGGCGGCGCCGGCGCGGTCGGTGGGCTCTGGGTCCGCCACGGCGGCACCGGTCAGTGGCGTACATTCGTGGAGGAGTTCGGGACGATGTCCCCGTCGAAGTTCTCCGGCGTCACCCTCCGCACCGGTGATCAGGTGAAGATCCTGATGCCGGGCGGCGGGGGCTACGGCGATCCGGCCCGCCGCGACCCCGACCTCGTGCGGCGGGACGTCGAGGAAGGGTTCGTGAGCGTGGAGGCGGCGCGAACGGTTTACGGTCTCGACGCGGAGGCAAGCCGAAATGGGTGACTGGAAGACCGCCGAGATCTCCTACCTCAAGGCGAACCGCAACGCCTGCGACCTCTGCGGCCACCCGATCGCCGTGCGCTTCTGGGGCGCCGAGGTTGACGGCGAGCCCAAGATGTTCTGCTCACCCGCGCACGAGCGGCTCTATCACGACTACTGGCTCCCGCGTTACGGAGCAGCGAAGGAGAATGCCTGAGATGGCCCGTACTCCCGTCCTTTCCCCTGATGCCCCCGCACCGTCGGGCGGCTATTCGCAGGGCATCGTCGCCGGCGGGTTTCTCTATCTCGCCGGGCAAGGCCCGTTCGACGCGAGCGGCGCCCGTGCCGGCACCACGATCGCCGAACAGGTCCGCCAGGTTCTCGAAAACCTCGACGGGGTGGCGCGGGCGGGCGGAGGGTCGCTGAGTAACGCGGTTCGAGTCGGGATGTACATCAGTGACATGGCGCACTTCACCGAGATGGACGCGGAGTATCGGCGCTTCTTCTCGGACCCGATGCCGGCGCGGACGACGATCCAGTCCGACCTCGTGGGCTTCGACGTCGAGGGTGACGCAGTCGTCTGGCTCGACGCCTGACGTGGAGCTCGCCTCGCTCGACACACCGATCGCGACGGTCGATCTCGACGCCGTCGAGCGCAACATCGCTCGGATGCAGGGTTACTGCACCGAGCAGGGTCTTGCCTTCCGCCCGCACATCAAGACGCACAAGCTCCCGGCGATCGCTCACCTGCAGGTTCGCGCCGGAGCCGTCGGGATCACGTGCCAGAAGCTTGGCGAGGCGGAAGTGATGGCAGAAGCTGGCCTCGAGGACATCCTCCTGAGCTTTCCGCTCGTCGGAGCAGCCAAGGCGGAACGGCTCGCGAGCCTGGCGGGGGAGGTTACGATCTCGGTCGTCGGCGACTCCGAGGCTGTTGCGCGCGGGCTGTCCCAGGCGCTTGCGCGCGCGGGCACCGAGGTCGGCTTCCTCGTCGAGTGCGACACGGGCTTTCTGCGCACGGGTGTCCAGACGCCGCAGGCCGCAGCAGACCTCGCCCAGTTCGTCGACACGCTGCCCGGTCTCCGCTTCGAAGGGTTGATGACCTATCCGACGCTGACCGGCACCGGGCCGTGGCTGCGGGTGGCGATCGACGAGATCGAGGCGCGCGGGCTGCAGGTCGCGACCGTGAGCGCCGGTGGCACGCCCTCGTTCTTCACCAACCATGAGGTGTCCGAGCTCACCGAGATCCGGGCCGGGACGTACGTCTACGGTGATCGCTCGTGCATCTCGAACGGGTCGGTGCCGCTCGAGGATTGCGCCCTACGGGTGCGCGCTACCGTGGTGAGCAGGCCCACGGACGACCGCGGCATCCTCGACAGCGGCTCCAAGACGTTGACGAACGACCGGGCAGAGGACGTTGACAGCGACGAGCGCGGCCTCATCGTCGAGTATCCGGACGCGCGGATCTACGCGCTCTCCGAGGAGCACGGCCACGTCGACTTCAGCGCCTGCGCGAGGCGGCCCGAGGTCGGCGAGATGGTCACGATCGTCCCCAACCACGCGTGCGGTTGCACGAACCTGCACGACGAGGTGGTCGTGCACCGCGGCGGCCGGATCGTCGGTGTCTGGCCCGTCGCCGCGCGCGGGAAGATTCGCTGACCTGAGCCCACGAACCGAGGAGCACACGTGACCCCTGAACAGCGTCTTGCCGAGCTCGGCCACGAGCTGCCGGCGCCCAACCCCGCTGTCGGCTCCTACGTCGGCGCGGTCACAGTCGGAAACACGGTGTTTGTCTCCGGCCACGGTCCTTACCGCGCCGGGGAGTTCGTCTACAAGGGGAAGCTCGGGCGGGAGCTCGACGTCCCGACCGGGCAGGCTGCGGCCGCGCTGACGATCGTCAACCTGCTCGCGAGCCTGAAGGAGGAGATCGGCGAGCTCGACCGCGTCCGCCGGGTGGTGAAGCTGCTCGTGCTCGTCAATTCCGATCCCGACTTCGGCGAGCAGCCGCAGGTGGCGAATGGCGCCTCGGATCTCCTGGTTGAGGTGTTCGGTCCCGAGCGTGGCCCGCATGCGCGTTCGGCCATCGGCATGGGTGCGCTCCCGTTCGGCATCCCGGTCGAGATCGAGGGCATCTTCGAGATCAGCTAGCCCCGTCGAGGCGCAACGTCTCCGTTCTCGCGAGGTCGAGAGCGCTGCCGTCGGCGGTCAGCGCTACGGCGTAGGCGTCGGTCGCCTCGACGGTGCTGACAAGGCCCTCGAGGACGTCGCGCAACACCAGCTCGGGCTCTCGCTCCCGGGGGTCGCCGAAGCCGCCACCGCCGGCGCTCTCGATGCGCACGACGTCGCCTGCGCGGAGCACGACGCCGGAGAGCTTCGACGGACTGAGCGTCCCGAAAGCCTCGCTGAAGTCGCGGAAGCGCTCGTCACCGGCACGGCGCACGAGCAGTGCTGCGCAGCGCCCCGGGAGGCCGCCGAACAGACCCCAAGCGCCTCGCTCGAAGCGATCCATGAGCGCGCTGACGGTCACCTCGGTCGCGAGCACCGCGAGGTCGCGGCGTACCGCGAGGCCCCCGCGCCGCCGACCCGGGCCGCCGGAGTCGGGAATGAGCCCGTAGCCGATGGTTCGGAACGGGAATCGCGTCTCGAACACCTCGATCGGCGTGTTGCGGCAGTTCCCGTGGATGTGGTTCTGCGCGCTGTTGCCGTCGGCGTCGGCTCGGCCGCCCCAGCCGCTCGCCTCGAAGTGGTAGTGGGCGTACGGCTCGCCTGTGCGCGGGTCGTTGCCGCCGAAGAGGAAGTTGCATGACGTGACGCCTTCCGCTGCCATGACCCGGTCGGGCAGCGCCTGTGCGAAGGCGCCGAGCAGCATCCCGACGAGCTTGGGCTGGGTCTCGGTGTTGCCGCCGACCGAAGGGCCGGGGAAGCGCACGTTCACGACTGACCCGAGCGGCGCAATCGTCTTCACACACCCGTAGGCGCCTGCGTTTCGCGGGATCTCGGAACCGCTGATCTGGAGAAAGGCGTTGCACGTGGCCGAGAGCGTGACCCCGTAGGTCGCATTTACGGGTCCGCGGGCCTGCGGGTCGGAGCCGGTGTAGTCGACGATTGCCCGGTCGCCGTCGACGAGGACAGCGACCCGCATGGTCACAGGGTCACGCGTGTGGCCGTCACCCTCCATCACGTCCTCGAACCGGTATTCCCCATCCGGGATCGCCTTGATGCGACGGCGCATCAGGCGTTCGCCGTGCGCGAGCAGCTCGTCCCATACCGCGAGGGTCAGTGGTTCACCGTAGCGGTCGAGGAGTGCTTGCAGCCGCCGCTCGGCAAGGTGCAGCGATCCGATCATCGCGTGGAGATCGCCCCAGCTCGAGCGGGGCGTGCGGTGGTTCGAGAGGATGATCTTCCAGATGTCGTCGACCGGCTCACCGCGACGGACGAGCTTCACGGGCGGCAACCGCAGCCCCTCCTGATAGACCTCCGTGGCCGTGCTCGCAAAGGAGCCGATGGTGACGGCGCCGATCTCGGCCATGTGACCGATCGTCGCGGCGAACGCAACGAGTTTCCCCTTGCGGAAAATTGGGCGAAGGAGCATGTGCTCGGGCATGTGGCAGCCGCCGCGGAACGGGTCGTTGTGCAGGACGACGTCGCCCGGCTCGATCGAGTCGAGGCCGATCTCGTCGAGTACGCAACGCACCGTCTCGCCGATCGCCCCGAGGTGGGCGGGGTTGAACCTCCCCTGCGCGATCATTCGGCCTGTCGCATCGAAGAGCGCGCACGAGAAGTCGCGTGACTCGCTGAAGATGGGGGAGTAGGCGGCGCGCATCATGTGCGTGCCCATCTCCTGGGTGATCTGGACGAGCTGGTCGCCGATCACGCTGGTGGTCACGCTGTCGACCTCGCGCCGCGCTCTCGTCCCGGGCTCTGTGCCGAGCGCAACGATGCGGAGGATGCCGTTGGGAAGTACCCGCAGCTCCTGACCCGGGAGGGCGAGCGTGGTGGAGTCGAGCTCCTCGACGATCGCGGGGCCGAGGAGAGCGGCGCCGGCCGGCAGGTCCTCGCGCCGGTAGACCGGTGTCACGAGCGTGCCGGACTCGCGGAAGCGCACGCTGCGATGCCCGCGCGGCTCCGGCAGTGAGCCCGGCTGGAGCTCTGGCAACGCCGGCCGCGCCCCGGGCCCGAATGCGGTCACGTTGGCGTGGATCAGCTCGACCGTCTCGCCTGGGAAGCTGTAGCCGTAGACGTCGTGGTGCAGCGCGTGGAACGCGGTCACCGCGCCCGCGATCGTCTGCGCGCCGACGGGGCCCCCTGGAAGAGAGACGTCGCGCTCGTAGTTCTGGCCGGCGTAGCGCATGCTCAACGACCGTGCGACCGTAGGCTCGCCAGCAAAGCCCTCGTCTTCGATCGCCGCTCGAACCTCGTGCTCCATCCGCTCGAGCTGGGTGCCCAGGGCAACGACGTCCGGGGCGTCAGAGCGGGCGTAATGCGTGGCGCGGCGGTCGACCCGGCGATCAGCGACGAGCGTCCCGAACGCCGAGGCGAGACCGGGGTGGGGTGGGACGACGACGCCCCGGAGCCCGAGCGAGTCCGCGATCTCCGCCGCATGGAGCGGGCCGGCACCGCCGAAAGCGACGAGCTCGAAGTCCCTCGGGTCAACCCCCCGCTCGACCGAGAGGCGTCGGATCGTGCTCGCCATCCCCTCGTTGGAAACCTCGATCACCGCCTCGGCCGTGGCGAACGGGTCGAGTCCGAGTCGGATTCCGAGTGCTCCGAGCGACGCGTGGGCCGGAGCCGGGTCGAGCCGCACGCTGCCGCCGAGGAAGCTGTCGGGATCGAGCCTCCCGAGCACGAGGTTGGCGTCGGTGACGGTCGGCTCGGTTCCGCCCAGGCCGTAGCAGGCGGGTCCGGGAACGGCACCGGCGCTGCGGGGGCCGACTCGGAGCAGCCCTCCGTCGTCGAGCCAGGCGATCGAGCCGCCGCCGGCGCCGATCGTCACGAGGTCGACGGCCGGCGCAGCGACCGGGAGCCCGAACTCCAGCTCGAACTCCGGCACGTACTGGATCGCGCCGTCGCAGACAAGACCGACGTCCGCGCTCGTGCCGCCCATATCGAACGTCACGACGTCGCGACACCCCGCGGCCAGGCCGAAGTAGCGGCCGGCGACGATCCCGCCCGCCAGGCCGGACAGCACGGTTTGCACTGCCTGGTCAGCGCTCGCCGAGGCGAGCATCCTGCCCCCGTTCGATTTCATGATCGAGACCGAGCCACTGAACGAGCGGCGGGTGAGCTCCGCGTCGAGCTCGTCGGCGAGGTTGCGCACGATAGGTGTGAGGTACGCGTCGACGATCGTCGTCGAGCTTCGCTCGTACTCTCGCCACACGGGCGCAGCCCGGTGCGAGACCGAGACAGGCACACCGGGGAAGCGCTGCTCGAGGAAGGCCGCGACACGCTGCTCATGCGCCGGGTCGGCGAATGCGAAGAGCAGGCTCACCGCGAGCGCGACATTATCGCGCTCATCGCCGAGCAGAACGGCGACCTGCTCCCCTACGCGATCGAGCTCCGCGTCCGTGAGGGGGGTGGCGACGCGCCCGTCGAACGCGAGCCGCTCCCTGACCCCGACGCAGTCCCGTCGCGCGACGAAGGGTTCGGGCTTGGGCCAGCGCAGATCGTAGGGATCCTGTTTGTCGATCCGTCCGATCACGGGAACATCCTCGAACCCAGCGGTCGTGAGGAAGACGACGCGTGCGCCCTTCCGCTCGAGCAGGGCATTCGTTCCCACGGTCGTGCCGACTGACACAGTTGCTGCCCCCGCAGGCTCGACCCCGGCCGCGGCGAACGCGTGGAAGACGGCGGCAGCCGGGGCTCCCGGTGTCGACGGCCGCTTCCCGATGACCAGCTGGCCCGTCTGGTCGTCGAGTACGACGAGGTCCGTGAAGGTGCCGCCGGTGTCTACGCCGACGTGGAGCGCCAAAGGTCAGTTGTCCGCTGCGGCGGCAGTCGGGCCGTGGCGGGGCAGCCAGTAGTCGCGGAGGAGCGCCTCGCACTCGGGATCGCAGAAGTCGGCCGGCGCCCCCTGCGTCTCGGCTGTCCACACGCGTCCGAAGAGCGGCCTCCCGCACAGCCGGCACGACACGCTCACGGGACGGGCCCAGTCGCCGCGAGGCGACCGCCACTCACCCAGACCTCCCACCGCTAGAGGACCCCGTGCCGCTGGTAGAGCTCGGCGGCGGACTCGCCGCGCTCGAGCGCCTGCCTGACGACCTTCTCGAGCCCGAGCTTGGTCTCGGCAGCAGCGAGCGCCGCCGCGGCGAGGGCTTGGGGGACGACGACGACGCCGTCCTCGTCGGCGCGGACGAGGTCGCCCGGGAGCACCGCAACGCCGGCGCAGCGTACCGGCTCGTCCCAGCCGGTAACCAGCAACCGCCCCATCGAGTCGCGCGGGGTGACGCCGGCCGCGAACGCGGGGGCGGCCAGCCGCCTGAGGCCCGCGAGATCGCGGATGCCGCCGTCCGTGACCACACCCGTGCCGCCGCGGGCGAGCGTGCGCGACATCAAGAGCTCCCCCCACACAGCCGCATCGAGACAGCCCCCCGTCGCGAGCACAACGACGGCACCGACCGGGGTCGCGTCGACGGCGGCGAGCTCATGCTCGTAGGGGTTCTCGAGGATCTCCGCACTCGCGGTCGCCGCGATCGTGAACGCACGCCCGGCAAGCGATGAGGTGGCCGGAAAGACCGGTCGGACGGTGTGATCCATCGTCTGGAAGCGATGTCCGAGACGGTCGACGACGTCCGCGAGCACCGAGACCGGCAGCGCGGCGAGCCGCACCAGCTCGGGATCCTGGGGGGGCGCAGAATGCATCCGCCGGCGAGCCTCTCTACAGTCGGAATTATATGCTATAGCCCAACGATTCGAAGCGGAGGCGAAATGGCAGGAACGTCGTCCAGCCAGTCGATGTTCGTCGATCTGTGCGAGCGCATGCTGCGTCTCTGCAAGCTACAGGCGAGTGAGAGTCTCATCCTTCTTTCCCAGGGTCAGGAGCGGGCCGAGTACGCGGACGCGTTCATGACGGCCGGCCAGCGGCTCGGGGCGAAGGTGATGAACCTCCGGCTACCGTACTCCTCCTCGGCAACCTCCGGAGAGGTCGGCGTCTGGACTGTCGGCAAGACGCCGCTGTCGGGCAACCAGCCGGCCGTCGACATCCTCAAGGGTGCCGACATGGTCGTCGAGACGCTCTTCATGCTGTTCAGCGACGAGCTGTCGGAGATCCAGCAGGCCGGCACCCGGATCCTCACCTGCATCGAGCCAGTCGATCTCCTCGCCCGCATGTTCCCGACCGAAGAGCTGAAGCGGCGAACCGATGCTGCGGTCGAGGTGCTGAGCGCCGCCAGCACATTGAGGTTCACGAACCGCGCCGGCACGGACGTCACCTACCGAATCGGATATCCGGTCAAGGCGCAGTACGGCTATGCCGACCAGCCTGGCCAGTGGGATCACTGGCCGTCGGGCGGCATGGTCCTGACCTGCGGCGAGGACGACGGTATCGACGGACGCGTCGTCGTCGATCGCGGTGACATCCTGCTGCCGTTCAAGCAGTACGTCCAGGAGCCGATCGAGTTCGTGATCGAGGCCGGTCGCATCGTCGAGATCGGTGGAGACGGCTACCAGGCCGAGCTCGTCCGCCAGTACATCGCCGACTTCGCGGACCCCGACGCGTACGGTCTCTCCCATATCGGCTGGGGGCTCGACGAGCGCGCGAAGTGGGCGGCGCTCGCAACCGACAGCCGGGGGCATGGGATGGAGCTGCGCGCGTTCCTCGGCAACGTGCTGTTCTCCACCGGCCCGAACGATCTCGTCGGCGGGCCGAACCACACGAGCTGTCATCTCGACATCCCCATGCGCAACTGCAGCCTCTGGTGCGACGACCGGCCCGTGATCGTCGACGGTGACGTGGTCGCCCACGAGATGCGGCCGGCCGAAGCGCCGCTTCGGATCTGAGGCGCGGGGCTCTAGACCGTCGCGGCCGTCGTCCGGGCCCAGTAGTCCGAATAGCTCATCACTTCGACGCCCCGCTCGCGGGCGTACTCGATCAGCCCCCTGATCCAGCCGGTCTCTTCCTCGTTCGCCGCGACGGCGCACCATTCGTGAAATGCTGTTGCGAACACGAGATCCTGTTCGGCGATCTCGTCGATCGCACCGCGAAGCGCCTTCAGGAACCCCTTGCCCTCGCCGTAGCCGTGCGCGTCGAACCAGACGCCATCGAGCCAGAACTGGAACGGGATCTCGAGCAGCCCCGGGAATCCTTCCTCCGTATATGCGAACGGCTGCACCCATGGGGTCGGGTTCCCGTTGTCCTCGTTCCGACCCCAGGACGTGACGTAGCGGAGACCCGCGTCCGCGATGATCTGCAGGAGGTCGGGGCGATCACGGAGCCCCCGATAGTGTCCGAACGGCGTCCGCAGGCCGATACACTCGCGTCCGAGGTACTTGCGGATCAGCTCGGAGGTGAACGCGAGTTCCTCGCGCAACGCCACCGCCGGAGTCTCGGGCAGAACGGCCTCGACGTCGCTCCCGGTCGGGCGGTAGCGCACGTCGCGGAAGACCACGTGGCTATAGGTGTGCTGCTGGACGTCGAAGAGCGGCGATGCGGCCACCGCCTCGAGAGCGTCGAGGGCATGGAGCAGCGTCCGGCCGCAGACGAAGAAGGTGCAGGGCGCCTCGAGCTCGTCGTGGAGTCGGGCGAGGAGGGTTACCCCACGACGGGCGGTCTCGGGATCGAGGGCGCAGCGGTACTGCGGCACCTCCGGTCCGAGGAAGCGCGCAAGCCCTTCGCCGACCGCCGCCGACTCGGTGTCGTAGCCGATCAGCAGCACCGCCATGTGACCCCGATCTCGCGGCCCGACGCGGGCGTCGGGCACCTCGTCATGCTCTCTGATGATCTTATAATCACCGCGCCATGTCGTCGTCAACCACGGAGCCGGCCATGCCCACCGGGAGCGAACAGAGCCAGCAGTCGGAGCGCCCATCGCTCATGGGGCTGGTCGACCTGGGCGGGAAGGTGGCGCTCGTCACCGGATCCGCGCAGGGATTCGGCTTCGCGTGCGCCCGGCGGCTCGCAGAGGCAGGCGCCGCCGTCGTGCTCGCCGATCGGCGGCCGGACCAGCTCGACCGGGCGCGAGCGCGCCTTGCCGATGCAGGAGGCACGGTCGCGGCGTTCACCGGCGACGTCTGCGTCGAGGCCGACGTCGAGCGTCTCGTGCAGACGGCGGTAGGGACCTTCGGCAGCCTCGATGTCCTGGTGAACAACGCAGGTGTGTTCTCGAACTTCCTGCTCGAGCATCTGACGCCGGAGGAATTTCACCGGATCATCGGCGTGAACGTCGGCGGCGCGTTCCTCTGCATCCGTGCCGCCGCCGCGCAGATGCGCAAGCAAGAACGTGGCGGCTCGATCGTGAACATCAGCTCGATCGACGCGATCCACCCGAGCGGCTCGGGTCTCTCGCACTACGGCACCTCGAAGCATGCGATCTGGGGGCTGACCAAGACGATGGCGCTCGAGCTCGGGCCAGACCGGATTCGGGTCAACGCGATCGCCCCGGGTCCGTCGCTCACCGAGGGCGCCGTCGAGTTCGTCGAGACCGGCGCGCCCGAGGGGATCGACGTCGACGCGCAGTGGGCTGCGTACGCGGCGCGCATCCCGCTCCGGCGGCTCGCGCACCCCGACGACGTCGCCCGAACCGCCCTCTTCCTCGCCTCCGACCTCGGGTCGTACGTCAACGGCGCACAGATCGTCGTCGACGGCGGTCTCCTGGCGGCATGACGATGGACGGCGGCGAGGCATTTCCCGCATTCATCCGCGCGCTGCCGATGGTCGACAGCCCACTCGCCTCGCTGCGCGGCTGGATGCAGCAGACCGACCAGGCGCTGACGATGTTCTACGAAATCCCCGACGGCGTCGATCTCCCCGAGCACGCCCACGGCGCGCAGTGGGGCGTCGTGCTCGAGGGGTCGATCGAGTTCACGATCGACGGCGAAACGCGGTTGTATGGCCGGGGGGACACCTACTACGTCCCCCGGGGTGTCGCCCATAGCGCCGTCATCCACCGCGGCTACGTCGGAATCGACGTGTTCGCGGACGCGGACCGCTATACCGCCCGCGAGGATGCGTAGACCGGCACTCCGGGCTGATCGTCAGGCGAGCTCGCCCGCGTCCACGGGTAGGGTGCTGCCGGTCATCAGGAGCGAGAGATCGCTCGCGCAGAACACGACGACCCGCGCGATGTCGTCAGGAACGGCGACCCGCCCGAGCGGTAGCCGGGAGCCGAGCTCTGCGAGAGCGAATCCCGCCGCTTCGAGTGCCGACCGTCCTGCCTCGAGCCCGGGTGTCAGCGTCACCGTGGGGGCAACGGCGAGGACTCGGATACCGTGCCTCCCGAGCTCGACGGCGAGGCTCTGCGTGAGACCGCGCACGCCGAACTTCGATGCGACGTAATGGGCAACTCCGGCCCCGTCCGCTCGGTAGGCGGCTGTCGAGGCTACGTTCACGATGACCCCTTCCCTCCCGCCGGCGATCATCGCCCGTGCCGCCTCGCGCGCGCCGAGCATCGTTCCGCGGAGGTTCACGTCGAGGACGCTGTCCCAGTCCTCCGTCGAGAGCTCGAGCAGCGGGGAGACGGGGAAGACACCGGCTGAGTTGACCCAGACGTCGAGCCGGCCATGCTCGGCGACCGCACGCTCGGCGACAGAACGCACCGATGCGGCGTCGGTGACGTCGACCCACGCGGCTTCTGCGCCGCGCCCTACCTCTATCGCCGCGGCAGCGGCCGAACGATGGTCGAGGTCTGTGACCAGCACCGTCGCACCTACCTCGGCGAGCCGTTTACAGCACGCAAGACCGATTCCGCGAGCGCCGCCGGTGACGACTGCGACCCGGCCAGGCAGGGACGCGAGCTCGCCGAACGGAGCGTTCGAGACGTCGCGGATTGCCCCCAACAACGGCACTCTATATGTTATAAGCGACCCCGGAACTAGTTGACATCTCTGCATACCTGTGCGTAGACTTTCTTCACTTTCGGGCCCAGGGGCCTGGACGTGGTCTCGCCCGGGGAGCGGGCACAACGGATGAAGGAGGAGGTAAGCGCTGTGGGTGACTTGGGTGATCGCAGTAATCCGTCGCCGGCGGAAGGGAACGAGCCGGGGGAGAGTCGGCGCGACTTCCTCAAGAAGGCCGTTGCTCTTGGCCTTGCGGCGCCCGCAGCGGGCGCGCTCGCCAGCTCCGCGGGAGCTCGGCCGAACATTTTCGTCAGCGAGCGCGCGCGGCCCTTCGAGGGAGTCACGCTCCAGTTCGCCAAGGCCCCTTTCGGAACGGATGAGAAGGAGGTCATCGCCAAGCTGCTGAAGCCGTTCACGGCGAAGACCGGCATCAAGATTCAGCACACGATCGTTCCGTGGAACACCGAGGGCGCGGCCTACGCGACGAACTACGCAGGGCCGAATCCCTTTGACGTCAGCTACCAGACGAGCACCGATCTGACGTCGCTCGGCACCAAGGGCGTCCTCGAGGTGCTGAATAACAAGCAGTGGCTGTACTCGCCACAGTACGCCGCCACCGCTGCCAAGTTCATTCCCAACACGATCAAGAAAAGCACCTACCAGGGCAAGCTCTACGGCCTGCCGTGCATCATCGGCGGGACCGTCATGTTCTACAACAAGGATCTGCTCGCGAAGGCCGGGATAACAAAGGTCCCGACGAACTCGACCGAGTTGGCTGCGGCGGCACGCAAGGTCGCCGACGCTCCGGATGTTTGGGGCTTCAGCGTCCCGATGACGGACAAGGACTTCACGTGGTACTTCCACTACGTCAACATCCACAATCGTGGTGGAGACATCATCTCGAAGGACGGCAAGCGGGCCACGTTCCTGACGGCTCCGGTCATCGAAGCGACCCAGGCCTCGGTGGACCTGATCCTGAAGGACAAGGTTCAGCCCCCGGTCGGCCAGTACGACCGCGAGGCTGGGGTGGCCCTGTTCAAGGGCGGCAGGATCGCGTTTCTTCAGGACGAGCCGCTCCGGCTGGCCGTGTTCCGCAAGGAGGGCCTGCCCTTCAAGTGGGACTTCGTCAACCCTGTCGGCGCCCCCGGCGGGAAGAGGACCATCTTCTCGACCACCGGTCACTGGGTGATGGCCGCGAAGGGCAAGAATCAGGACGCGGCGTGGGAGCTCGTAAAGTTCCTCTCGTCGCCCGCCTTCGCAAACGAGTTCGGTGCCCATTACGGCTGGGCGCCGGTACGCAAGGACGTCAACACCTCGAAGGGCGACGCGCAGGTCCAGCGGATCAACAAGTATGTGCTGAGCGGCTGGGACGGCCTCCCCACCGGCCCGAAGATGGCCCAACTCGCAAGCATCTACGGCCAGGCGATCGAGGCGGCGGCGACCGGTAACAAGTCGGTCAAGGCTGCGCTGACCAAGGCGCAGGCCGACGCGACGCGGATCCTCAAGTCGTAGGCACAACAGACGATCAGGCGAGCGAAGGGGAGGATGTCAGGCGTTACGACAGAGCGGCCATGGGAAGAGCTGACGTTGAGCGAGGCGGAATACCGGCGTGCCGGCACCCGCTACCGCAACCGACGGAGCCTCCGGGCCTATCTCTTCATAGTGCCGTACCTCCTCCCCTTCCTCGCGTTCCTGGTAGTTCCGACCGTCTGGTCGATCTGGCTGAGCTTCAACCAAGGCGGAATCCTCGATACCGCCAAGTACGTCGGGCTGGACAACTGGCGCGCGATCAGCAGCGACACCGAGCTCACCGGTGCGATCAAGAACACGGCCCTCTACGTGGTCGAGGCGATCCTGCTCGTGTTCACGCTGGCCCTCTTCCTGGCCCTACTCCTCAACCGCTACCGGAAGGGGAGCAACTTCTTCAAGCTGGCGCTCTACGTCCCGCTGCTCGCGCCCGCGGTTCTTGTCGGCCTGATCTGGCAGTTCCTGACGAACTACGACTTCGGGCTGGTCAACCTCTTGCTCAACGCGTTGGGTCTCGATCGGCTGAACATCCTCGGGAGCGGGACGCTCGCGTTGCTCACGATCGTGCTGGCCGAGGTCTGGCGGGGTCTCGGGTTCTGGACGCTCTACTTCCTTGCGAGCCTGCAGAACATCCCGGAGGAACTCCAGGACGCGGCGCGCGTCGACGGGGCGCGCGGGCTGCAGCGCTTCCGTCGGGTCACACTCCCTCTGCTGCGCCCGATGCTGCTCTTCGCCGTTGTGATCGCGATCATCGCCAACTTCCAGGTCTTCGACACGGTGTACGTCCTCACGCAAGGCGGACCGCACGAGTCGACGTCGACGCTTGTCTGGTTCATTTGGAAGAAGATGTTCCAGTTCCAGGAGACGGGCCAGGCCTACGCGGCCGCTGTCCTCCTGCTCGGGATCATCCTCGTCCTGACGGCGATCTCGTTCTGGCTGCTCGGCGCCCGGCAAAAGCGCGTGACCTGATGCCCGAGCCCGCAACCACCGTCGCCGATCCAGACGGCTTTTCGGCCTCCGCGGCCGAATTCGAGCGGGCCGCACGCCGCCACAAGCTCGTACGTTACGGCAAGGGGCTTGCCGCGTACATCGTGCTCGCGGTCTTCGCGGTGATCGCCATCGGGCCGTTCCTCTATCTACTCTCGCCGTCGTTCCGCGAGAGCTTCGAGCTGTTCAGCTACCCGCCGCAGTGGATCCCCGACTCGTTCTACACCGGGAACTTCGCCACGATCCTCAACGACACGAGCTATCTGCGCTGGGGGCTCAACACGATGATCTTCGCGACGGCGGTCACGCTCATCACGCTGGTCATCGACACCCTCGCCGGCTATGCCTTTGCTCGGCTCCGCTTCCCCGGTCGGACGGCCCTCTTCGTGCTCATCCTCGCGACGCTGATGATCCCTACCGCCGTGCTGATCGCGCCGCTCTACATCATGGTCTCGAACCTTCCCGCCTGGACGCACAGCGGGGTCAACACCTATCCGGCGATGATCATCCCCATGGTCGCGAGCCCGCTCGGTGTGTTCATGATGCGCCAGTTCATCTCCACGCTCCCCGAGGCGCTCGTGGAGGCGGCGCGTCTCGACGGCGCCTCGGAGTGGCAGATCTTCAGGAAGATCGTGCTACCGCTGATGAAGCCGGCGATCGTCGTGCTCGGCATCTTCACGTTCATGTTCCAGTGGGTGAACTTCCTCTGGCCGCTCGTGATCACGACGACCGACAACATGAAGACGCTGACCGTCGGGGTCGCGTCTCTGCAGGGCCAGTTCGTGACCGACTGGGGTGTCATCTCCGCCGCCGCCGTCATGACGATGGTTCCTGTGATCGCCATCTTCCTGATCTTCCAGCGCTGGTTCGTCCAGGCATCGATGGCAGGCGCCCTCAAACAATGAACCCGTGCCGGGCACACGCAGGCGAAGGAGACTGATGGCTGACATCCTGGTCAAGCATCTCGTGAAGCGCTTCGGCAAGGTCGAAGCGGTCAGCGATGTCTCCTTGAAGATCGCGGACGGGGAGTTCCTCGTCCTTCTTGGCCCGTCGGGTTGCGGGAAGAGCACCATCCTCCGAGTCGTCGCGGGACTGGAGGACGCCGACGGAGGCGAAATCGTGATCGGCGGACGGCTGGTCAACTTCATCGACCCGGTCAAGCGGAACGTGGCGATGGTGTTCCAGAACTACGCGCTCTATCCCCACTTGACCGTGTACAAGAATGTTGCGTTCCCGCTTCAGATCGCCAAGAAACGGAAGGGCGAGGTCGAGGCGGCCGTCCGCCGGGCGGCGGGGATACTCGGTCTCGAGGACCTGCTGCAACGCCTGCCAGGGCAGCTGTCGGGTGGGCAGCGGCAGCGCGTCGCGCTTGCGCGCGCGATCGTGCGTGAGCCGGACGCGTTTCTCATGGACGAGCCGCTCTCCAACCTCGACGCGCAGCTACGCCTGCAGACGCGCCTAGAGCTGATCCAACTTCACCAGCGCCTTGGGATCACGACGATGTACGTGACCCACGACCAGGTCGAGGCGATGACGATGGGCGACCGAATCGCGGTGATGAGCGAAGGGGTGCTGCAGCAGATCGGCACCCCACAGGAGGTTTATCGCCGGCCGGCGAACGTCTTCGTCGCCACGTTCCTCGGGTCCCCTCCGATGAACCTGATCGGCGGCCTGCTCGAGTCCACCGTCGACGGTTGGCGCTTCCGGGGCGAGGACATCGACGTGGCGCTCTCGGCGGACGTGATCAGCGCTCGCGCGCTGGAGCACGAAGCGGAGACCGGCGGCGAGGTCAAGCTCGGCCTGCGGCCCGAGCACTTCCGGATCGGCCCGCCTGGCCAGGATGGTGGGATCGCCGGACGGGTGCAGTTCCTCGAGCCCGTCGGCTCGGATCTCTACCTCACTGTGGAAGCCGGAGGCACGTCGATTCAGGTCCGCACCGATCCCGACTCGCCGCTGAAGCAGGGAGAGAACCTCTCGCTCTTGTTCCACGCCTCGGGTGTGCACGTCTTCGGCGCAGACGGTCGCAGCCTTCGGCGCGACGCACCTCCGGTGGGATCCGCGCCTGCGCTCATCACGACCACGTCGTAGAGAGATGGATTCTCGATCGGCAGTTGTCGAGGCCTTGAATGGCTCGCGGGTCGGACTACAGAGCCTCCTTCGCGATCTGATCGCGTTCCGCACGGAGAGCCAGGCAAAGGAGGCGACGTACTTCCCGGCAGAGGCTCGCCGCTGCATCGCCTACGTGGGCGACTTCCTGTCCGGTCTCGGCTTCGAGATCGAAGGCTGGGACGTCGGCCCGTCTGCAACCTTCGACGCCCACCCCCTCATCGTCGCTCGGCTGCCCGGTTCGGGTCGCGGCCGCTCGCTCGCGTTCAACGGCCACATCGACGTCGTCCCGGTCGGGGACGGCAGCGCCTGGTCGCAGGATCCGTTCGGCGGCGCGATCGTCGACGGCCGCCTCTACGGCCGGGGTGCGACAGACATGAAAGGCGGTCTCGCCGCAGCGCTGTGGGCGACAAAGGTCGCGCTCGAGCAGGGATTTCGTCCGCGCGGAGACGTCAGCTTCCACGTGGTCAGCGACGAGGAGGTCGTCGGCAACGGCACCCGGGAGATCGTCGAGAAAGCACCCGCCGCGGACATCACGATCTCGGTAGAGCCAACCGAGCTCCGGTTGTGCGCCGCCGAAGGCGGTCTCGTACATTTCCGGATCGAGGTCGAGGGCGTCGAGGCCCATGCCTCCACTCGCTACCTATCGGTTCATGCAAGCGACACCACCGGAGGAGGGGTCAACGCCGTCGAGAAGGCTGTGAAGATCATCCTTGCGCTCCAGGAGCTGGAGCGGCAGTGGGCGAACACGAAGTCACACCCGATCCTCCCGTTCGGGTTCGACACCCTCGCGCCGGCGATCATCGTGGGCGGGCCGGGCGGAGGGAGCAACGGCCGGCTCAATCTGTTCTCGAACGCCGGCACAGCCCCCAACTACTGCTCGGTCGAATACAACATGTGGTTCTACCCGGACGAGTCGTTCGAGGACGTGCGGGTCGAGGTCGAGGACTACGTGGCTGCGATCTGCCGCACCGATCCGTGGTTGCGTGAGCATTCGCCGCAGTTCACCTGGAAGCTCGGCAACATCTACTTTCCGCCGCTCGACGTGCCTCTAGACCATCCTGCCGTGCGAACACTCGCCGATTGCCTCGCCACAGTCGGCCTCGAACCGTCGCCGCAGGGCTTCGGCGCGGCGACCGACCTTGCCTGGTACGGGGAGCGCAAGCTCCCCGGGATCATCTGCGGCCCCGGGCGCCTCGCGCAATGCCACGTCGCCGACGAGTACCTCGAGACGGAGCATCTCGCCCTTGCGGCACAGGTGTATGGGCTGATGGTGACCGAGTGGTGCGGGTAGCCCAATACTCATTAGGCCCCTCGGCGTGATGCGAGCCCTCGTCTACACGGCCGCTCGGCATCTCGACGTTATGGACGTCGAGATGCCGGCCGTGGGCGAAGGCGATGTGCTCGTCAGGGTCGAGCGAGCTGGCATTTGCGGGAGCGACGTCCAGGGCGTCGCGACCAGGAGCCCACGCCGGACGCCGCCGCTCATCATGGGACACGAGCTCATCGGCGAGGTGACGTCTGCGGCGCCTGAGGCCGGGGCGCTAGTCGGTCGTCGAGTGGCGGTCAACCCCCAGATCCCCTGCCGACTTTGCCCGAGCTGTCGATCCGGGCACGAGAACATCTGTCAGCACCGCGAGCTCATCGGGGGTACCCGGCCCGGCGGGTTCGGGGAGTACGTCTCGGTTCCGGCACGCTGCACCCACGTCATCGACGACGAGCTGGCGGCTGACGTTGCGGTGCTGGCCGAGCCCGTCGCAACGTGTATCCATGCGTTTCGGCTGAGCCCGCTCGCGCTTCCCGGAACCGTGGTCGTGTTGGGCGCCGGGACGATCGGAACTCTGGCGTGCATTGTCGCGCGCCTCCTCGGCGCCGGGCGGGTCATCGTCAGCGAGTCGATCGACGAGCGTCGCGCGTGGGCAGATCCGATCGCGGACGCGGCGGTGCGTCCGGAGGAGCTTGCGGACACCCTGCTCGCCGGGCCTCGCGGCGGCGGCGCAGCCCTCATCGTCGATGCTGTGGGGTCCGACGCCACGCGAGCTGCATCAATCGCGCTGCTGCAGCCGGGCGGATGCGCGGTGTGGCTCGGCATGCACGACGCGGAGGCGACCATACCGGCGTTCGACCTGGTCGTCCGCGAGCAATCGATTCGGGGATCGTTCGCCTACACCAACGCCGATTTCGAGTCTGCCATCGACGTGCTTGCGCAGCATCCAGAAGCGTTTCGCCTCCCGACGAGGACATGTTCGCTGGACGAAGGTGCCGGCGTCTTCGAAGCGCTTGTCGCGGGTGATGTGGAAGGATTCGTCAAAGCGTCGCTGATGCCGACCGGGAGGCCCCGATGAGATTCGACGTGCTGATCCGCGGTGGGGAGGTCATGGACCCGGGTGCAGGCTACGAGGGCCGGCTGGACGTCGCGATCGAGCGGGATCGGATTGCAGCCGTCGACCACGACATCCCACCGGAGTCGGCGTTCCACGTGGTCGACGCGAGCGGACAGATCGTCACCCCGGGCCTGGTCGACCTGCACACGCACGTGTTCCACAAGGTCACCTACTGGGGCATCGACCCGGACCCGGTGGCTTCACGGACCGGTGTGACGACCTGGAACGATGCCGGCTCGGCCGGCGCTCTGACACTGCCCGGGCTCCGCGACTTCGTGGCTCGGCCGGCCCGGGTCGGAATCACCGCCTTCCTCAACATCTCGAGCATCGGTCTCGTCTGCGATGACTACGAGTGCGCCAACTCTCACTACCTCGATGTCGATCTGTTCCGCCGCCTCGCCGACCGCAACCGCGACCTCGTGCGCGGCGTGAAGGTGAGAATGGGGAACGTCCCGACCTTCGAGGGCGACGTCTTGGAGCCCCTGCGGCGCGCGCGACGTGCGGCCGACGAATGTGAGCTGCCGCTCATGGTGCACATCGCCTTCGGACCGCCGGCGATCGAGGAGGTGTTGCCCTTTCTGAAGCCGAACGACGTGCTGACCCACTGTTTCACCGGCCACGCGATGAAGATCGTCGACGCCGAGGGCCGGCTTCTCGAGTCGGCCAAGCGAGCCTGGGACTCCGGGGTCGTGATGGACATCGGCCACGGCACCGGCTCGTTCTCCTTCGAGACCGCTGAGGCTGTGATGGCGGCCGGCCGAAAGCCCGACGTGATCTCAACCGACCTCCACCAGCTCAGCGTCAACGGGCCAGCATTCGACCTGCCGACGACCCTGAGCAAGTTCATCCACCTCGGCATGTCGCTACGCGAGGCGGTTGAGGCAGCGACTGCGCGTCCCGCCGCCGTGCTCGGCCTCGAGAACGAGGTCGGGACACTGCGGCCAGGGTCGCAAGCCGACGTCGCACTCTTCAGGATCCACCGCGGCGACTTCCCGCTGCAGGACATCTCCGGCAACGTGCGACACGCCGACCAACTGCTGCGGAACACGGCGACGATCGTCGGCGGCAGGCTGCTCGAACGGCTCCCGCCTGCCCCCGGAGCGCCCTGGACGGAGGAGCCAATCTGGCCAGCGGTGCAACACCCGTTCACCGAGAAGCAGCGGCAGCTGCGCGAGCTCGGGCGCACGCCGGACATGATGGCGGCTGCAGCCGGCGAAACGGCGTAAAGGCGCGCGGGTTGGAGACATCTGCCTTCGTCTTCGCCACCGACCTGGCCGGGGAGGGCGTCGAAACGGTGCTCGACAACCTCGACCAGCGAGCCGGCCTGAGCGGCGTGATGCCTGCGTTCGCTTACCACGCCGCCCGCGACGTCTTCCCGCACAACCCAGCCCATCGCGTGGTCATGCACGAGCGGGGCGAGCTGTTTTTCCCGGCCCAGCAGCGACTGTACGAAGACGGGCTGGTACAGCCGGCCGTCAGCGCCCTCGCGCTGGAACGCGACGTTCTGGGGGAGACGTGCCGGGCCGCGGCCGCCCGCGGTCTTGCAGCGCACGCGTGGACGGTCTTCCTCCACGCCGACCGTGCCGGCGAATACCCCAGCTGTTCACCGCAAAATGCGTTCGGCGACCTCTACGAGGCCGATTTCTGCCCGGCGAACCCAGACGTCAGGACCTACGTCCGGGCTCTGGCCGCCGACGTCTCCCGCTACGAGGTCGAGACGATCCTTGCCGAATCCCTTCACTACCACGGCCTCGAGCACGGGTACCACCACGAGCGCTACCTCATTACGCTCGGCCCGGCCACGCGGTTCCTGCTCGGTCTCTGCTTCTGCGAGCATTGCCTCACGGCGGGGCATCGCCGGGGTGTCGATGCGACGGGAGTTCACAGGGCCGTTCGCGCCGAGCTCGAGCGCGCCCTCACCGAGGGTGGGGAGCCCGGCCCTCCCGACGGACCGAGCCGGGAATCCCTCGCCGAGATCGCGGACGGTGAGCTGCTTGGTTACCTGGACGCCCGCGCCGACACCGTCTCGTCCCTTACCGCGGAGGCTGCCGAAGTGGTCGAGGCTCGTGGCCGACGGCTCGTCTTCCTCGATCTTGCTGGTGCCGTCAAGGGCTACGCGACGGGCCGGCCGACCGGCGGCCCTGCCGCTGAGATCTCATGGCGGCTCGGCATCGACGTCGGCAAGATCGCCCGGTCGTGCCACGGCATCGAAGCGGTCGGGTATGCCTCGGAGCCGGAGCGACTACGTCTGGACATCGAAGCGTACAGGGCGGCCATCGAGGACTGCGCGTTGGGCGTCTGCGTGCGTCCGTCACCGCCCGACTGCGAGGATGCCTCGAACTTGGCTGAGAAGCTCTCGGTGGCACGCTCGCTCGGCGTGACGCGGATGGACTTCTACCACTACGGCTTCCTGCGGCTCGGCGCCCTGGACTGGATCCGTTCCGCACTCGAACAGACAGCATTCTCCCCAGGTGGGAATCATGCGCGCGACTGACACGACAGACGCCTACGCCGCGCCGACAATCGCCGACCTGCTCGATCTGGGCGGCCGCACTGCCCTCGTTACGGGCGCAGCACAGGGATTTGGCTTTGCCGCTGCACGTCGACTTGCCGAGGCCGGCGCGGCCGTGCTGCTCACAGATCGCCGTCCCGAGGCTATGGAGGCCACGATGGCTCGGCTCGCCGGCTACGGTGACCGGGTTGCGTGGGCGGCTGGCGATGTGTCGGTGCCGGACGACGTCGACAGCCTTGTCTCCGTTGCTGTCAAGCGCTTCGGTCGGCTCGACGTGCTGGTCAACAATGCCGCCACGTACTCGAACGTGCGCATCGACGAGATGCCGCTCGACCGCTTCGCCGGTGTCCTCAACGTGAACGTGAACGGTGCTTTCTGGTGTGCACGACAGGCAGCGCGGCAAATGATCGGGCAGGGAGGCGGCGGCGCGATCGTGAACGTGACATCGATCGACGCTCTGCACCCGACGTCGAGCGGGATGTCGCACTACACGACGTCGAAGCACGCGCTCTGGGGCCTGACGAAATGTCTTGCGCTGGAGCTCGGCCCCCACGGAATCCGCACGAACGCGGTCGCTCCCGGGCCGTCACTCACCGAAGGTGCGATCGAGTACATCAAAGCGGGTGCGCCGGAGGGGATCGACGTCGAGCGCCAGTGGGCCGAGGCTTCTGGACGCGTCCCGATGCGCCGGTGGGCCGACCCCGACGAGATTGGACTCGCCGTCGTCTTCCTCGCGTCCGATCTGTCCGCCTACCTGAACGGCGCCCAGATCGTCGTCGACGGCGGCTACCTGCTCGGCTGAGACGATCGACGGAGGAGACGGTGGCCGCCGTCGGTCAGACGGTCGTCTGGCCACCGTCGACCGTCGCCGCCCCCTGGGCGATCTGACTGCGGTCGTAGAACACGTACGTCCCCGAGCGCACTTCGGTTACCCCCGGAACGCGGACGGCGAACCGAAACGTCCCGGCCGAGCCAACCGAAACGACGGCTGACCCGCAGACCTGTCTCAGGTGTCCTTGCCACCGCCTCCATTGCGCGGTGGATCGTGGCGCGCGTCTCGCCCCGCGCGGCGGGCGCAGCCCTTCATCTGCAGCGCGTCCACCGACTTCGCCTCGACCCGTCCCTCCAGCGTCGGGGGACTCGTGCCCCGGCGCGTGGACGCACGCTCCGCGATGCCATAGCATCGACCAGGACGTCAGCGTATTGCCTGCTCGGCCGAGAGCCCGCCGGCAAGCCTGTCACCTCAATCACAAGGAGGGCAGCATGAGCAAGCGGTACTTCGTGCCCCTGGTTCTCGTCGTCGCGGCACTGTCACTCGCCGTCTCGCTCGGTACATCGTCAGCCCAGTCCACGGCCGGCGCCAAAGCCGGCACACTGAGGGTTGGAGCAGCCCAGGGCATCCCTCAGCTGAACCCGGTGATCCGGACGTTCGCCTGGGAAGAGGTCCTGTTCCCACTATTGTGGGACGGCCTCACCAAGTGGACTCCATCGGGTGCCACCGCACCGGATCTCGCGACGTCGTGGGTCGGTGCCAAGGACAGCAAGACGTGGACGTTCAAGCTCCGGAGCGGAGTGAAGTTCTCGAATGGCGATCCGCTCACGGCGACCGACGTCGTGAAGACGTTCAACTACTACCTCGCCCCGAAGACGGTGTCGCAGGAGAAGAACAGGATCGACATGGTGAAGTCGGTCACCGCCGTGAATCCGACGACGGTGCTGTTCCGGCTCAAGACGGCCAATGCCCTGTTCCCGACGGCGATCATCAACGTCAAGATCGTGAAGACGGACGATCTCGCAAATTTCAGCAAGAATCCGGTCACGACGGGGCCGTACAAGGTCGCGGAGTTCGTACCGGACTCGTCCGTGTCCCTCGTGAGGAACGACGGGTACTTCGGCGCCAAGGCGAAGCTGGACAGGATCGAGATCGTGAAGGCAGCAGATCCGACAGCCGCCACCGCCGCGCTCCTCTCCGGCGACCTCGACGTCATGTGGGGGCTCCCGGCGCTCCAGGCGAAGAAGGTGACCGAGGATCCGGGCGGCTCGGTCAAGCTCGTGACCCCTCGGGCCGCCTCGCAGTCTCCGTTCTGGGAGGCCGACACCACGAGTCCGCCGTTCAACAACGTCAAGAACCGGCAAGCTCTGGCCTACGCGATCGATCGCAACACGATTCTGAAGACGGCCTTCGCGGGGCTGGGGGTCGTGTCGCCGACCAACACGTTGCTCTCGGTCAACAACCCCTCCTACGGCGCGCCGGCCGGCTCGAAGCTGATCAACTACTCGTACAACCTGGACAAGGCGAAGAAGCTGTTCGCCGAGGGAGGATTCAAGCCCGGCACGAAGCTCACGTGGTGGAGCACTCCGGCCCTGCCCGAGTTCCAGACCCAGGGCCTGATCCTCCAGGCAAGCCTCGCCAAGATCGGCATCGAGCTCGTGATCAAGAACAACGAGGTCGCCACCTGGGTGGCGAAGTTCTATCCGGGAGGAAAGAAGTTCCCCGGCCTGATCGTCCCGAACGCGAATTCCGGACCAGTCGAGGCAGCGTACAATTTCAACTTCTACCTGCCGAAGCGCTGTGAATGCAACTGGTCTCCGCCGCACTTCAACAAGCTCTACTCGAAGGCAATTCAGACGGCCGACCCGAAGAAGCGGATCCAGGCGTGGCATCAGGTTCAGGCGGTCGAGAACCGTGAAGTGCCGATCTGGGTGCCGCTGCAGGCTCAGATTGCTTCCGCAGTCAGGAAGAGCGTCACGGGCGCCTGGGTCGAGGGCGGTGGCCAGCTTCACATCGAGAGCGCCGCAAACAGCGGTTAACAGGCGAGAATCGGCAGCTGACGAATGCTCCGATTCGTCGTCAGGCGAGTGGCTACCAGCATCCTCCTGCTGGTAGCCACCTCCGCTCTCGTGTTCTTCGCGCTGCGGCTGCTCCCGGGAGACCCTGTGATCACGAGCCTCGGCGCAAGCCCGGGCGTCAGCCCGGAGACGATCGACCGGCTCCGTCACGAGGCAGGCATCGACAAGCCGATCGTAGAGCAGTACGTGAGCTGGCTCTCCGCCGCGGTTCACGGCGATCTCGGCAAGTCCTACTTCAGCCAGTTCCCGGTTTCGTCGCTCATCAGAACGAGGCTCCCGCCGACCCTGGAGCTCACGTTCCTCGGCGTGCTTCTGTCAGTCGTCCTGGCGGTGCCGGGCGCGCTCTGGGCGGCTCGTCATCCGGGTGGAATCGTCGACACGGGGTTGGATGCCCTTTGGACGGTGTCCCTCTCGCTTCCCGCGTTCGTCGTCGGCATCTTTCTGACCTACTTCCTCGCCGTCCGTGCCGGCCTCCTTCCGGCGCGCGGCTACGTGCCGCTCGTGGACAGCCCCGGCGACAACCTCAGGCACTTCGTGCTTCCGGCCCTGACGCTGGCGCTGGCCGGAGCCCCGTTGCTGTACAGGTTTCTGCGCGCCTCGCTCCTCGAGCAGATGAGCGAGGCGTACGTGCGGACGGCTCGAGGCAAGGGGCTGACCGAGCGGCCCGTCGTACTGAAGCACGCGGTTCGGAACTCACTCGGTCCGAGCCTGACCATGCTCGGTCTGATCGTGGGCTACACGCTCGGCGGTGCCGTCATCATCGAGTACGTCTTCGGTATTCCCGGGCTGGGTAGCCTCGCGATCGAGTCGGTCCTCAAGCGCGACTACAACATCCTGCAGAGCGTCGTTGTCCTCGTCAGCGCCGCGTTCATCGTCACCTCGCTCGTCGTCGACGTTCTGTACGCGGCGCTCGATCCGCGGCACAGGCTCGACGCAAGGTCGGCAGCGTGAGCGATACGGTGGTCACCGCCGGGTTCGCCGGGCGTCGCGGTGGCCGTCTCCAGCTGCGCCGGAAGCCAGGTGCCGTGGTCGCGGTGTCCGTCCTGGCCGTGATCGTGCTCGCCGCCGTCGCCGCGCCGCTCCTGACGTCGTACGGGCCGTTCGCCATCGATCCGGTCAACGCCTTCAGCCCGCCGAGCTGGAACCACTGGTTCGGGACCGACGAGCTCGGCCGGGATCTGTTCTCGCGCATGCTGTACGGAGGGCGGGTCACGCTCGGGGTCGCGTTCGGCGCGACTGCGCTCAGCATGGTGCTCGGCATCGCCTGGGGGTTTGCGGCTGCGCTGGGTCTGCCGCTGTTCGACGAGGCGCTGATGCGCATCGCGGATGTCGCGATGGCCATCCCTCAGATCCTGTTCGGCCTGGTCTTCATCGCCGCTTTCGGGACGAGCCTCGTGAACCTCGTCGTGATCGTCGGGATCCTGCTCAGCCCGACGTCGGCGCGACTCATCCGTTCGGTCGTCCTCGCCGAGCGGGAGGCCGACTACGTGCGTGCAGCGGTCGCTTTCGGGGCGACGAAGCGGTCGATCGCCGCCAAGGAGATCTTCCCCAACACGACCTCCCATCTCAGCGTCCTCGCCGCCATCAACATGGCGAACGCCCTGCTCCTCGAGGCCGCCTTCAGCTTCGTCGGCCTCGGCGTGCAACCACCGAGGGCCTCCTGGGGGACGATCCTCCAGCAGGGCTACTCGAACATCTACTACGCGTTCTACTACGCCGCGTATCCGGCAGGCGCGATAGTGCTGGTGTTGCTGCTGCTCAACCTCCTCGCTCGATCTCTGCAGGTCTCGTCGGACGCAGGTGCGAGGTGAGTCCCGAAGCTCGGGCGCCCGACGAGCCGCCGGCCCTCCTCGTCGAGCGGCTCCGGATCGAGCTTCGCTCGAGGGGCGCTTCGACCGAGCTTGTGCACGATGTCGGATTCGTGCTTCGACGGCGCGAGCGGCTGGCGCTCGTGGGCGAGTCGGGGAGCGGCAAGACGATCACCGCCCTCGCGCTGATGCGATTGCTACGCGCTCCGCTCGTGGTCGCGGGCGGCTCGATCACGGTGGGCGGCGACACTGAGCTGACGACGATGAGCGACCGCGAGCTGGCCTCGATCCGTGGCCGTCGGGTGGCGATGATCTACCAGGATCCGCTCACCGCACTCAACCCCGTCCTGCGGATCGGAGACCAGCTGGTCGAGGCGATCAGGCTCCACTCGCCGCTCTCGAAAGCGGCTGCCCGCACCCGAGCGATCGAACTGCTCGGGCAGGTCGGGCTCAGCCAGCCGGCCTCCCGGATCGACGCCTACCCGCACGAGTTCTCGGGAGGGATGCGACAGCGCGTCATGATCGCGATGGCGCTGAGCGGGGACCCCGAGGTTCTGATCGCGGACGAGCCCACCACCGCGCTCGACGTCACGACCCAGGCCCGCATCCTCGCTCTGCTCGACGACCTCGTCTCGGAGCGCGGGATCAGCGTGCTCCTGATCACCCACGACCTCGGCATCGCGGCCGGGTTCTGCGACCGCGTGCACGTCATGTACGCGGGACGAATCGTCGAACGCTCCGACGTCTTCTCGATCTACTCGAACCCGCTGCACCCGTACTCGGAAGCGCTGCTCGCGGCGGTGTGTCGACTCGACATCGACATCTCGCACGAGATCCCGGCGATTGCCGGCTACCCGCCCGCCCCCACAGCCTTGCCACAGGGGTGCGTGTTCAACCCCCGCTGCCCCTACCGGGAGCCGATCTGCCTCACCGATCCACCCGACGACGTGATCGTCGGTGAACGCATGGCGGCATGCCACTTCGCCGTCGAGAGACAGCACCGGGTGACCCGGCCGCTCGACGAGCTGGCAGATGGTCTGCCGCGGTGACCTCTGCGTCGCTTCTCCACGTCGCCGAGCTGCACAAGCAGTTCCACGCCGGCCGCGGTACCGTCGTCCGGGCTGTCGACGGAGTCTCGTTCGCCGTTGGCCGGGGCGAGACGCTCGGCCTCGTGGGCGAGTCCGGCTCGGGCAAGTCGACGATCGCGAACTCCGTGCTCGGCCTCACGAAGGTGGACAGTGGCACGATCGAGTTCAAGGGTCGGTCTCTGGAAGACCTTCCGCGCACCGAGCTGCGAACGGTTCGCCGCTCACTGACCGCGGTCTTCCAGGACCCGTCCGGCTCGCTCAACCGGCGACATACGGCCGGCAGGATCGTCGCCGCCCCCCTCGTGGCCCACCGCATCGGCAGCAAGAAGACGCGGCGCGACCGCGTCGTCGAGCTGCTCGAGCTCGTGGGGCTCGGCTCCGAGTTTCTCGGTCGCCGTCCGTCCGAGATGTCCGGCGGACAATGCCAGCGCGTCGCAATCGCCCGGGCGCTCGCGACGGAGCCGAGCCTCGTCGTCCTCGACGCGGCCGTCTCATCGCTCGACGTCTCGATCCAGGCGCAGGTCCTGAACCTCCTCCGCCAACTCCAACGCGAGAACAACCTCGCGTTCCTGTTCATCTCTCACGACCTCGCGGTGGTGCGGTTTCTGTGCACGAGGGTCGCGGTCATGTACCGGGGACGCATCGTCGAGACGGGGCCACGCGAGGTGCTGTTCGGTCGGCCCCTGCATCCCTACACTCACACGCTGATGCGGGCGATCCCCGTCGTCGATCCGGTTCGCGCCCGAGAGCTGATCTCGGTGACCCCCGCCCAGGATGCGATCGACATGCCGACCGTCGAGAGTGGATGCCGCTTTCGGGCGCTCTGTCCGATCGGGCGCGACCAGGAGATCTGTCGGACGATCGACCCGGAGTTGCGCTCGATCGAGGCTGATCACGCGGCAGCCTGCCATTTCCCGCAGGCCGCCCTGGACGCGTCGTTGCCCGAGAGGACCTGATGCCGGGCAGCTCGGCACCCGTTGCGATCGTCACGGGTGAACGCGGTTCGCCCGGGATACGTCGACACCCGGTGTCTACCGCGCAGCCGTCGTCGACGGGCGACTCGACCCGAGGCGATCCTGAGCGCATCCCCATGCGTCGGCTCGCCGAGGCCGAGGAAGGGCTGTGAGCCCGACCGGGAGCATGTTCAGCTACGCAAGGGAGCCGTCATGAATCGAAGCGTTGTCGTAACCGGCGCGGGGCAGGGGATCGGCCGCGCGTGCTTTGACCGACTGCTCGACGACGGCTGGTTCGTCGTCGGCGTCGAGCTAGACGAGGAGCTCGCTGCACGGACCGAAGCCGTTGCCGCCGGGCGGGGCGCCGTCGTCCGCGGCGACGTGGCCGACCCATCGACGCACCTGCGCGGCGCAGCGCGGGCACGCGACGAGGCGCCGCTCGCCGGATGGGTCAACAACGCGGGCATCGGCACGCGAGGCACCCTCCATCGCCTCGAAGCCGACGCGATCCGGCGCGTTCTGGACGTGAACCTCGGCGGCACGATCTGGGGGTGCTCCGCGGCCGCCATCGCGTTCGTCGAGCAGCGAAGCGGCGGCGCGATCGTGAATATCTCGTCGATCCACGGCCGCCGCAGCTTCGCGAACCACGCCGCCTACGACACCTCCAAGGGAGGCATCGATGCGCTGACCAGAAATCTCGCCGTCGAGTACGGCCCCATCGGCGTGCGCGTCAACGCCGTCGCCCCCGGAGGGATTCGAACGCCTCTCCTCGAGCGGGGGATCGAGCAGAGCCCTGACCCGGAGCAAGCGCTTCGTACCCTCGAGTCGTTTCCGCCGCTCCGTAGGGTGGGCGAAGCAAGCGAGGTCGCGGCGGTGGTCGCCTTCCTACTATCCGACCAGGCTTCGTACGTGAGCGGGCAGTCGATCGCCGTCGACGGCGCCTGGACCGCGACGTGCGCCCCGTCTGCTCTCGACCCCGAGCTCGCCGAGAGGTACGGCGTGTGAGCGAGGTCGTCCCGGGCGTACACCGACTAGTCGCGCCGCTCGGCGACCGCTACGTCTGCCTCTTCGTCGTCGTGGGCGCCGATTCCGCCGCCGTCATCGACACCTGCGTCGCGGACTCTCCGGCCGCAGTTCTCGCACCGGCGCTCGCCGCTCTCGAGGTCGACGTATCGCACATCGTCGTCACGCATGCGGACGTCGATCACTCGGGCGGTCTCACCGCTGCGCGCGCTCTCGCGCCCCGCGCGCTCGCCGCGTCTCATGCGCTCGACCGGCCGCTCGTGGACTCGGTCGACCGGATGATCGACGAGCGGTACCGCGAGTTCCGTCACGCGCACGGGATCGATCCGGAGACCGAGTTCTGTGAGTGGGTGCGTGCGAACGACGACGGCGGAGCGGTCGACACCATCATCGCGCCGCCCGCGCACATCGACCTAGGCGACCGACGCCTGACGGTACTCCACACCCCAGGGCACACGCGAGGCCACTTGACCGTGGTCGACGAGGCCACGCGCACCGCGATCGTCGCCGATGCGGTCATGGCGGGTGCCGTACCGGACGCGTCCGGCGAGCCGGCGTTCGCACCCACGTACCGTCACGTGGCCGACTATCGAGCGAGCTGCGAGACCCTCAGGCGGCTCGCACCGGCGCGGCTCCTCTGCTCGCACTTCGCGGTCGTCGAAGGGTCGGCCGAGGTCGCCGCGTTCGTCGACGAAACCGAGTCGTTCACTGTTCGCCTCGAACACGAGATCGTCGGTGCCCTTGCGGCAGCGTCTCGTCCGCTGCGGGCCGTCGACGTGATCGCCGCCGTCGCTCCTCGGACCCGCACCTGGAATGCAAGCATGGACTGGACGCTCGCCCAACCGGTCGTCGGGCACCTCGAGGACATGGTCGCGCGAGGCTTCGCTCGGGTGTTGCCGGGCCGCCCCTCGACGTTCGCGGCGGTCGGGCTTCGATGAGCCGGGCGCGAGCAGCGGAGGAGCTCCTCGACGGCGACAATCGCGCGCTTGTGATCGCCGACGATCGGATCCGGGTGACGCTCCTGCCCGATCGGGGCGGGGATATCCACGCCGTCGAGGACCTGCGAACCGGCGTCGACGTCCTCTGGAAGACACCATGGGGTCTCCACGTCCGCGCCGACGACGACTCTCCGACGGGCTCGGCGGCGGCGTGGGTCAACCGCTACGCAGGTGGCTGGCAAGTCCTGCTCCCCTCGGGAGGAGGGCCGTCGAGCCACCGCGGCGTCGACCACCCGTACCACGGCGAGGCGTGCTCGCTCCCGTGGACGGCGACGGTCGCGACGGACGCCGACGGAGATGAGCGAGTCGATCTCCGCGTCCAGCTCGCCGACTCGCCGCTCCTCCTCGAGCGCAACGTCTCGCTCGCGCCCGAGCGCGGCGAGGTCGTCGTGGCGGAACGGGTGACCAACGAGGGCGATCGCCCGGTCGACTACATGTGGGTCCACCACCCTGCGTTCGGCTCGCCGCTCGTCGCCCCGGGCGCGCGATTCCGGACCTCGGCCTCGACGATTCTGGCGGATGCGGTACTCGACGGGCCTGCCAACCTGCTCGAGCCCGGAACCAGTCATGCGTGGCCCGTCGTCAGGACGCGCGACGGTCGTCAACTCGACGTGTCGCTCCTCCCGGACGCTTCCCGGGGCCGGCTGCTGCTCGGATACCTCTCGGGATTCGACGAGGGCGCCGCGTCGATCGAGAACGATGACCTCGACCTCGTCTGCACCCTGTACTGGCAGCTCGACGTGTTCCCGTACGCGTGGCTGTGGCAGGAGTTCGGCGCGACCACGGGCGCCCCCTGGTTCGGCCGCGCGTTCACGATGGCGATCGAGCCGGCGACGAGCTTCCCGGCATCGGGCCTCGGCGGCGTGGTCGGCACGACCGCCACGCACCGCACGCTCGACGCGGGAGCAGCGGTCGAGACGGAGCTCCGCCTTCGTCTTGCGCCCGTTGGACGGGCCTAGCTCGGCCCTGGAGACCCGACGGGTGCGATGAGACCGTCGGCGGCCTCGCGCCGCGTCCGCCGGTGATCTGCTCACCGCCGCCTCCATCTGGGCGGACGTGCGCGGCCCGAGCCGCTGGATCGGGGCATCGTGCGTCCTCCCCTGGCCGCGCCCGTCTGAGGTTCGCCGGGCGTCAGACGCCGATGGCGTCCGCGGTGTCGGGGTCGAAAAAGTGGAGATGGCGATGGTCGACCGCCAGCTCCAGGTCTTCGCCCGGCAGGACCACGCGCCTGCCCGCGATCGCGGCACAGAATCGTGCGCGCGGGTCGTCCGCGAGCAGCGTCGCGTCGTCGTCGTCGGATGCCTCGATGGCTGCCCGCGTGGCATCGGTCTGGACGCGCGGCGCCTCGATCGGGAAGAGGACGTTCGAGACGCCGCCGAGCTCCTCGACGAGATCGGGTCGGACGGTGATCCGCGGCTGATCGGGCGGAGCATCCTCCGAATCGCGAAGGTCGGTGGGCCGGATCCCCAGGATGACCTGGCGCGAGCTGCCGTCGAGCGGCGAGCCCGGGGGGAGGGGGAGGCTGAGCCCTGCGAACGCGACGCGACCGTCCGCCACCGTCGCCTCGACGACGTTCATCGAGGGTGAGCCGATGAAGGCGGCGACGAACAGGTTCACCGGGGCGTCATAGAGCTTCTGCGGGGTGTCGCACTGCTGCAGCACGCCGTCGCGGAGCACCGCGACGCGCTGCCCGAGTGTCATCGCCTCGACCTGGTCGTGCGTCACGTAGACCGTCGTCACGCCGAGCCGCTCGTGCAGTCGCGCGAGCTCGGCCCGCATCGAGACGCGGAGCTTTGCGTCGAGGTTGGAGAGCGGCTCGTCCATCAGGAACGCCGTTGGCTCGCGCACCATCGCGCGACCCATCGCGACGCGCTGGCGCTGGCCCCCGGAGAGGTGCGCGGGCCGCCGAGCCAGCAGCTCCGTCAGCCCGAGCGTCCCTGCCACCTGCCGGACACGACCACGCCGATCCTGCTTCGGCACGCGCCGGAGCTTGAGCCCGAAGCCGAGATTCTCCTCGACCGACATGTTCGGGTAGAGGGCGTAGTTCTGGAACACCATCGCGATGTCACGGTCGCGCGGACGGAGGCGCGTGACGTCGCGGTCGCCGATCACGATGCTGCCCTCGGTCACCTCCTCGAGACCCGCGATCATCCGCAGCAGCGTCGACTTGCCGCATCCCGACGGCCCGACGAGCACCATGAACTCGCCCTCGTGGATGTCGAGCGTGACGGCAGCGATCGCCTCGACCCCGTTCGGGTAGACCTTCGACACCTGCTGGAGCCGGATCCCCGTCATGCCAGCTGCCGTCCGTGCGCGTGGAGACGGGCCGGGTCGGGGCGTACCCCCGCGGTGTCGGCGGCGATCAACACCGCGCCGGCGACGGGATCGAGATCCGGGTACACGGGAACCCCGTCGGGCACGCGCTCCTGCACGACGGCCCGGAGGAGCGGCGAGGGATGCCGGAGGACGCCGCCGCAGAGGACGAGCGGGAACGGCGCCCCGAGCTGTCCTGTGCGGGCTGCGCACACGCGCGCATAGTCGCCGACCCGGCCCGCGACGGTCGTGACGAGGTCTCGTGCGACTGCGTCGCGTGCGTCCGCCTCGTCGAGCACCGCGTCCGCGAACCGCGCGCGCTCGGACGCGGGCAAGCCGCCAATCCGCGTGAACTCGTACAGCAGCTCGTCCGCGTCGGCGCAGGCCCAGCGCTCGAGCGCCCGATCGAGAAGCGACGTGGCCGGGCCGAGGTCGAGCGCGTGCCGCCAGACCGCGGCGAGCGCGCCGGCCCCGAGCGCGAACGCCCCCGTCGAGTCGGGCCAGAAGCCCAGATGGAACGGCTCGCCGTCCCTGCCGCGCCCCGCGAGGGCCGCGTAGGTCCCGATCACCGCCGCGACGCCGACCATGTCGTCGGTGCCGCAGCGCAGCGCGCCGATCGCGTCGTTGACCACGACCGGGTCCCACTCGAGCACCAGGCGCTCCCGGAGCTCCCTGCGCAGGAAGGCGAGGTCTTCGGGCCAGTCTGCGCCCGCCAGGCTGAACGTCGCCGCGGCGAGATCGGCGCCGGTCGCGCCGGCTGCGGCGAGCGCCTCCGTCACGGCGCGGACGATCTCGACGACCGCCAGCTCGGGCGCGCTCGCGTTGTGGATGTCCGCCTGGCCGGCGCTCCCGGTGCCCAGGACGGTTCCGTCGGCGGCGGTCACGAGCGCCACCGTCTTGGTGTTGCCTCCGTCGATGCCCAGTAGCAGCGAGCCCAGCACTAGTGCGGGAGCAGCCGGTCGGGGAGGTGGTCCCGGTGTGCGGCGGCGAGTGCGTCGTAGACGCGCTCTGCGACCTCGACCTGGCGGACGAGCGGGTTGGCGCTGAGCGCCCGGATGCCGTCCTCGCGCGTGCCGGCCCACGCCGTCTCGGCGGCGAGCGCCTGGTACTCGCCGAGCATCTCCACGAGGCCGCGGACGTGGCGTGGCAGGGGCCGGGCGGGGAGGACTTGGATGCCATCCCGGTTGCAGCGGCCGAGCACTTCGACCACGAGGTCGTCGGGGAACCCGGGAAGCGCGGTCCCCACGTTCGGCATGTTCACGGGGTGGGTCTCGTCCTTGTCGTTGAAGATCGCGTCCATGACGTCGATGGCGAGCTCGAGCTCGTGGATGCCGCCACGTGAGCGGGACGGGTCGAGCTGGGGATCGTCGCCGAGCGCTTGCTCCTCGTAGTGGCGCCAGTAGTCCGACGACCAGCCGAGAATGTCCTCCGCCCGCGTGGTCGGCTTGGCGCGAAACTCCGCCAGCACCTCGTCGGTGAAGTAGTAGAACTCGAAGTAGTCGGCGGGCACCGCTCCCATCGCGACGGCGAGCTGGAGCTGTCGCCGCCGGCGTGGATCCAGCGTCGGATCGCCCCGGCGCCGCTCCCAGGCCTCCTCGAGGAGCGGCATCGGGTCCTGCCCGTCGTAGCTGTGCTCGACCCCCCAGCAGCCGTGGTTGAGGCCCACCATGGTCACGTGCAGGCGCTCGGGGTCGAGCCCGGCCGACTCGGCGATCTCGTGCGCGAAGTAGATCGGGCCCTCGCAGAGGGAGACCACCTTCACCGGCGAGTGGTGAGTGATCGCCTCGGCGACGATGTTGACCGGGTTCGTGTAGTTGAAGATCCACGCGTTCGGACAGATCTCCTCCATCTCCGCACAGACGTCTTTGAGCACGGTGATCGCACGGAGCGCCATGAAGAAGCCACCGGCTCCCTGCGTCTCCTGGCCGATCAGCCCGTGGTCGAGCGGGATCCGCTCGTCGCGCACCCGTGCGGCGAACCCGCCCGGCCGGAAGGAGGACAGAACTGCGTCGCAGTCGGTGAGCGCGGCACGGCGGTCGGTCGTCGCGGTGACGGTGATGTCGAGGCCTCGTGCCTTCGCCATCTTCTCCGCGAGGGTGCGAATCAGCGTGAGCCGGTCGTCGTCGAGGTCGACGAGGACGACCTCCGAGCCGTCGAAGTCGGCGCCGTTCGCGATGAACGACGCCATCGTCCCGGCCGCTCGCGTGGAGCCACCGCCGAGGTAGACGAGCTTGATCCGTGCCATCAGTGCAGCCTCCCACGGCGTTCGACCCCAGATTCCGCTTCTGCTTGAGAGGCCGCACGAGTCATTCCTTGATCGCCCCGGCGAGCATTCCACGGACGAAGTGGCGTTGCAGGAACAGGTACACGACGAGGATCGGGAGTGCGACGAGCACCGCCGCGGCGGCGACCTTCGTCGGGTCGCCTGCGCGGGTCGCACCGGCGAAGAAGCTCAGGCCGAGCGGCGCCGTCTGGTGTGACTCGCTGCCCGAGACCAGGACGAGCGCGAGCAGGAACTCGTTCCAGGTGTACGTGAAGACGAGCACCGACATCGTCATCACGGCGGGCCACGCCTGGGGGAGGAGCACGCGCCACAGGACGCCGAAGCTCGACGCCCCGTCGATGCGCGCCGCTTCGATCAGCGAGCGGGGGGTCGAGCGGAAGAAGGCGCGCATCCAGAACGTGCCGAATGCGATCGACTGCCCGACCTGGGGCAGGATCAGCGCCCAGTAGGTGTTGAGCAGGTGCCAGTGGAGGAGGGGGACATCCTGGAAGTCGTAGTAGAGCGGGATCACCGTCGCCTCGTAGGGGAAGATGATCCCGAGCAGGATGATCGGGAACACGATCCGGTCGCCCGCGAAGCGCATCGTCCCGAACGCGTAGCCGGTGCCGACGGAGAGCACGGCGGAGACGACGGTCACGGTGGCCGCGACGATGAAGCTCGACTTGAAGCCGGTGGCGAAGTTGCCTTCGCTCCAGGCCGCCTCGAAGCTCGACAGGTCGATCCGGGTCGGGAACGCGAAGCCGGTGACGAGGTCGGTCTTGCGGTGCAGGGCGAGGAACAGGATCGACAGCACCGGATACAGCGCGATCAGCGAGAACGCGGAGAGCACCAGGTACGTACCGAGCCGGTCGAGGCGGCCCGCGGTCAGGTGTGATCACCCCTGTCGCCGACACGCAGCACGACGCTGGCCAGGACGAAGATCGCCACGGCGAGGATGGTCGCGATCGCCGCTGCGTACCCGACCCGGTTGTACAGAAAGGCGTTCTGGTACATGTACATCGAGGGAACGAGCGTCTGCCCCGCGGGGCCGCCGGCGGTCGTGTTGTAGACGATGTCGAAGCTCCGGAGGGCATTGATCGTCGTCAGCACGAAGGCGACGAGGATCTCGCCACGCAGCCCCGGCAGCGTCACGGCGAAGAACTCGCGCACCGCGCCTGCCCCGTCGACGCGGGCCGCGTCGTAGAGCGACGTCGGGATCTTCTGAACTCCCGCGATGAAGAGCACCATGCAGAGGCCGAAGGTGACCCAGCTGCCGATCGCCCCGATCGACGGCAGCGCCCAGCTGAAGTCGCCGAGCCACGGCCGCGTCAGCGAGCCGAGCCCGACGAGCTCGAGCAGGCGATTGAGCGGCCCTTCGCTCGCGTAGATCCAGGTCCAGGCCTGCGCGATCACGACGCCGGCGATCAGCTGGGGCAGGAACAGCGTGGTGCGGAAGAAGCGAAACCCGCGGATCGTCGTGCGGGTCAGTGCTGCGGTGAGCAGCAGGCCGATGATCACCGGCAGGACGGCGTAGTAGACGATCAGGACGGCCGTGTGCACGAATGCCGTCCGCAGGACGGTGTCGTGCAGCGCCTCGCCGTAGTTGGCCAGCCCGACGTACGTCTTCCCGGTCAGGCCGTCCCAGGAGAAGAGGGAGTAGTAGACGGTGTGTAGGAGCGGCGCGAGCGTGAAGAGCAGGTAGAACGCGAGCCCCGGGAGGACGTAGAGCCACGCGATGTTGCGGGGGTCGCCCGGTGCTCCACCCCTCCCGCGGCGGCGGCGCTCGAGCGGGGGGGGGGGGGGGGGGGGGGGGGGGGGGGGGGGGGGGGGGGGGGGGGGGGGGGGGGGGGGGGGGGGGGGGGGGGGGGGGGGGGGGGGGGGGGGGGGGGGGGGGGGGGGGGGGG
>JBPCLB010000050.1:0-10671 GCA_051003695.1 Gaiella sp.
ACCCGATCGCTGTCGCCGGTGCCGAGGGGCGCTACTTCTGGGACTACGACGGCAAGCGCTACCTCGACTTCGCCTCGCAGCTCGTCAACGTCTCGATCGGACACCAGCACCCGAAGCTCGTTCAGGCGATCAAGGATCAGGCCGACCAGCTGTGCACGATCGGGCCGCCGATGGCGAGCGAGTCGCGCTCGAAGCTCGGTCGGCTGCTCGCAGACGTCACCCCGGGCGAGCTCTCCGTCTCGTTTTTCACGAGCGGCGGCGCGGAGGCCAACGAGAACGCGATCAAGCTCGCACGTCTCGTCACCGGCCGACACAAGATCATCGCGCGCTACCGGTCGTATCACGGCGCGACGAACGGCGCGGTGACCTTGACCGGCGATCCCCGGCGCTGGGCGGTGGAGCCCGGGATGCCGGGTGTCGTCCGCATGCTCGACCCGTACACCTATCGCTGCCCCGCCGGCCATCCCGACCCGTGCCCGGTGTGTACGGGCGCGCCTCATCTCGAGGAGATCCTTTCCTACGAAGGCGCGCACATGGTCGCCGCGGTGATCCTCGAGACGGTCACCGGGACGAACGGGATCATCGTTCCGCCTGACGGCTACCTACGCGCGATCCGCGAGGTCTGCGACCGACACGGCATCCTGCTGATCCTCGACGAGGTGATGGCCGGGTTCGGTCGGACGGGCCGCTGGTTCGCGTGCGATCACTGGGACGTCGTGCCGGACATCATCACGGTCGCGAAGGGGATCAACTCCGGCTACGTGCCGCTCGGCGCGATGATCGCGCGTGGCGAGCTGATCGACCAGGTGCGCGATCGGTTCTTCCCCGGAGGGCTCACGTACGCGGGCCATCCGCTCGCGTGCGCTTCCGCGGTGGCGTCGATCGAGGCGTTTCGCGAAGAGGGGATCGTCGAGCACGCGGCCGCGATGGGCACGTGGTTCGGCGAGGCGCTGCGTGGCCTCCAGGATCGCCACCCGTCGATCGGGGACGCGCGCGGGCTCGGCTGCTTCTGGGGTCTCGAGCTTGTCAAGGATCGCGCGTCCAAGGAGATGCTCGTTCCGTTCAACGCTTCGGGAGAGGCGGCGGCGCCGGTCGCGCGGCTCGTGAAGGCAGCCCTCGATCGCGGGCTCTACCTGATGGCCCACTGGAACGTGATCATGGTCGTGCCGCCGCTGACGATCACGATCGAGGAGGCAGAAGAGGGAGTCGCAGTGCTCGACGACGTGCTCGCGATCGCTGACGAGTACGTGTAGGGGCCTGCCGAGCTCTGCCCCGGGTGACCCGGCCTGCGCTCCCGGCGCAGGGTCTACGCGGACACGAACGCCTTGATCGCCCGCACCGTCTCCTCGAAGGCGTCCCAGAGAATCGTGTGCCCACCCTCGACGACGACGACCTCGAGGAGCTCGCCGAGGGCGGTTCGGTGATCCTCGAGATGCAGGTCGTACGTCAGATACGAGGTTCTGCCAAGGACGACGAGCGTGGGCACAGCCGTGGTCGCGAAGCCCGGCGCAGGCGTAGCCAGCTCGCCGAACGCCGCCACGATCGCCGCTCGGGCGAAGCGGTAGCTCCAGCGCCCGTCGTCGCCCTCGACCAAGTGCCCGGCGAGCTCACGCGCGACCAGCTCGCGGGGCGCACTGGTCAGCGAGCTCTCCTCGTAGCGACGCTCGACCGCGTCGGCGACCGACGAGTACGACCGCCCCGCGACCGCGCTCGTCGCAGCCATGAGCGCGACATGCGCGGGCAAGTGGAGCGCGGGGTCGAGCAGAACGACGCGTTCGACCACGTGCGGAGCGCGAGCGGCGACCTCGAGCACGAGACGCGCGCCGAACGAGTGCCCGAGCCAGGTGCCGGGCCGATCGCCGACAGCGCCAAGCAGCTGCTCGGCGTGCGCGTCGATCGACCACGGAGGTGTGTGTCGCGAGCGGCCGTGACCCAGCAGATCCGGTGCGAGCACCTCGTGCCCGGCGAGCGACCGGGCGAGCGGAGCGAAGTGCGCTCCGTGCCCGGTGACGCCGTGGAGGCAGACGACACGCGGTGCCCCTTTCGGACCCCACGAGTGGACGTGGAGCGCGGTCAGCTCTCCCATGCAACGCCAACCGTGGCTGGAAGCCGCGAGGCTGGTCGGTCGCGATGGCTGCAGCAACGTCCGCCGGCGCGGGTCCAGCCCTCCCCCAGGGGGGACGCGAGATCCCCTACCGGCACGCTACCCGCGAAAGTCGTACAGAACTGTGCCGACTCCGCGCCGAGAGTGCGACGGTTGAGGGTCTCCTTGCGGCTCGCGGTCGAAGCGTGCCGCCCCGGTGTCTACCGGACGGCTGCCCGGGCGCCGCGATCCTGACATCGAGCTGTCGTTCCACAGGCTGCCGCCGGCGAGCCCCGCCTGCGGCGTCGGTGAGCTCGCACGGGAGGGATGCCGCCACCTGTCTCGGGCCGGTCACCGTGCGGCATGCAATGTCTCGAGCGACTGCTCGACCAGCTCGTGACGCTTCTCGGAGCGTTTCACGAGCGACCAGATCACAGTCCCTTGCGCGTCGATCAGGAACGTCCCGCGCTGCGGTGCGCCCGTCTCGCCGTCGAACACACCGTAGGCGGAGGCGGCGACCCCGTGCGGCCAGAAATCCGACGCGAACACGAACTCTGCCCCGAGCTGGCGCTTCCACGCCTGCCGTACCGCCGAGGAGTCGCAGGAGACGAACACTACCTCGGTGTTGGCGTTGCGGAAGGACGGGAGGTTCTCCTGAAGATCGAGTGCTTCTTCCTCGCAGACCTGTGTGTAGGCCCAGGGGTGGAAGACGAGCAGGACGTTCGAGCGGCCCCGGAAGTTCGCGAGCCGCACCCGGGGTCGGTCGTACGCCTCCTCGAGGTCGAACTCCGGTGCCTGCTCACCCGCCTCGATCGCCATCGCGTCCCTCCTCCGCTTCCTGCCCGTTCCCCGACGGACGATAGTAGGTCCTGCCGCGCAGCTTCTCCGGCAGGTGGTCGAGCCCGAGCCGCTGGGGATCGGCGTGCGGCGAGACGTACCCGGCACCGTGGCCGCGCGCCTCCGCGCCGCGGTAGCCCGCCCCGCGCAGCATCGCCGGCGGCTCCTGGATCCCCTCCCGGCGGACGTCCGCGCGCGCATCCCAGACCGCCTGCGCCGATGCGTTCGACTTCGGCGCCCGCGCGATGTAGATCGCAGCCTGGGCGAGGTTGAGCTGAGCTTCGGGTAGCCCGACGTGCTCGACCGCCTGGGCGGCCGCGACCGCCACGACGAGTGCCTGGGGATCGGCATTGCCCACGTCCTCGCTTGCAGCGATCACGATCCTCCGCGCGATGAACCGCGGATCCTCGCCGCCCTCGAGCATCGCGGAGAGGTAGTAGACAGCCGCATCCGGGTCGGCTCCGCGCATCGACTTGATCAGCGCGGAAGCGAGGTCGTAGTGTCGGTCGCCGTCCCGGTCGTAGCGCAGCGGGCGCTTGCGGGCGGCGTCCTCGACGTGTCGCCCCTCGAGCCGGGCGCCTTCTGCAACCGCCGTTTCCCAAGCGAGCTCGAGGGTCTGCAGGGCCGTGCGTGCGTCACCGCCCGCTCGAGCCGCGATCGCCTCCGCGACGGCCGGAGGTACTTCGGCGCCGAGCGTCTCCGAGCCTCGCGTGAGCACCGCCAGCAACTCGTCTCGCTCGAGTGGCTGTAGCTCGACGACGGTACAGCGCGAGAGGAGCGCCTGGTTGACCGAGAAGTACGGGTTCTCGGTGGTCGCGCCGATCAGCGTGACGAGACCCTCCTCGACGGCGTGCAGCACCGAGTCCTGCTGGCGTTTGTCGAACCGGTGGATCTCGTCGATGAAGAGGATCGTCCGGACACCGTTGCCGCCGAGCCGGTCGCGGGCGCGCGCGATCGAAGCGCGAACGTCGTCGACCCGTGCCGACACGGCGGAGAGCTCGTCGAATGCCCAACCCGACGCGTCCGCCACGATCCGGGCGAGCGTCGTCTTGCCGACGCCGGGTGGCCCGTGGAGGATCATCGACGGCGGGCGACCCTCGAGGATTGCACGCCGCAGCGCCGATCCTTCGCCGAGCACGTGCTCCTGCCCCACGAGCTCGGCCAGCGTCCGTGGGCGAACCCGTTGCGCAAGCGGGGCGACCTCGGCCGCTAGCGCCGAGGCCGCGTCTGCGAAGAGATCGCTCACCCGGTCAGTATGCTCCGCGCGATGGCGACGGACGCCGAAGAGGACTTCGACGAGCCGATCCTCGCCGGGAGCGCGGCGAGCGACTACGAGCGCTACCTGGCGACCGACGAGCTCCTGAAGCTGCAGAAGGGCTCCGACGAGTGGGTGCATCGCGACGAGCTGCTGTTCCAGGTCGTGCACCAGGCGTCGGAGCTCTGGCTGAAGCTGGCCTGGAACGACGCCGAGGAGGCCGCACGCCTCGTCGAGGAGGGCGACGTCGCCGAGGCCGCGCGTCTACTCCGCCGGCCTCTCCTCGCGCTGAAGCTCGTCACCGACCAGCTCGAGATGCTCGAGCAGCTGTCGCCCTGGGAGTACCAGGAGATCCGCCGGGTGCTCGGTCACGGCAGCGGCTTCGACTCCCCCGGTTTCCGCGAGCTCCGGCGTGTGATGCCGGCGCTCGGGCAGGCGCTGCAGGCGCAGCTGCACGAGGTCGGTTTGACGATCGCGCAGCTCTATGTCGAGCGCCGGGAGCACGATGCGTTGTACCGCCTCGCCGAGTCGTTGATCGAGCTCGACGAGTGGACGCAGCAGTGGCGAATCCGCCACTATCGCGTCGTCGCGCGCGTGATCGGCGACCGCGTCGTCGGCACCCAGGGGACGCCGGTCGAGGTGCTCGGCAGGATGATCGGCAACGTCGCCTACCCGGAGCTCTGGGAGGCGCGAAACGCGTTGACGGCGCTCTCCAAGGCACAGGACGAGTGACCCTCCGCGAGGAGGTCACCACGCTCCTCCAGGAGCTCCTCCGGCTCGACACGGTCAACCCCCCCGGGAACGAGACACGCGCGGCGGAGGTGCTGCGCACGTATCTCGGGCGGAACGGGATCACGTGCGAGCTTCATGGGCGGACACCGGAACGCGCCAATCTCGTCTCCCGCATCCCGGGCGGGAAGGGGCCAACCCTGCTGCTCACCGGCCACACCGACACCGTGCTGGCGGATCCGGCCGAGTGGTCGCGCAGCCCGTGGTCGGGCGAGGTCGTCGACGGAGATGTGTGGGGACGAGGTGCGCTCGACATGAAGGGACATGTTGCCGCGGCGACCGTTGCGTTCGCCTCTCTCTCGCGCGAACGGGCGTCGCTCCCCGGAGACGTCGTCCTGGCGATCGTCGCCGACGAGGAGGTCGGCCGTGATTTCGGCATGTCCTGGCTCGTGCGCGAGCGCGCAGACGACGTTCGCACCGCATTCGCCGTGAACGAGGGGGGAGGCGAGCGCTGCGTGCTCGGCGGCCGCGTCTTCTATCTCTGCGGGGTGGCGGAGAAGATGACCGCCCCGTTCAGGCTCCGGCTCACCGGCCGCAGCGGTCACGCCTCCGACCCATACGCAGCCGACAACGCGTTGCTCAAGGCCGGCCCCGTGCTCGAAGCGATCGCACGACTCGAGCCCCCGCGGACGCTGATTCCCGAGGTGCAGCGATTCCTCGAGGCCGTCCTCGGCGAGGTGCCGCCGGTGGAGGTCGCACTGGAGCGCGCTCGCTCGCTCCAGCCGCTCGCGGCCGAGCTGATCGCACCTCTCCTCTCGGCGACACTCTCCCCGACGATGATCGAAGCGTCTCGGCAGAGGAACGTCGTGCCGGGCTCGTGCACGATCGAGGTCGACTGCCGGTTGCTCCCGGGCCAGGAGCCAGCGGAGCTCGAGGGCTTGCTGCGCGCCGGTGTTCCGGGAGACTGGGAGCTCGAGTGGATCGAGAGCGAGCTCGCGGGCGGCTCGAGATCACCGCTCGATACGCCGCTCTGGCGTGCGCTCGAGCAGTGGGTCGCACGACGCGAGCCCGCCGCTCGCCTTGCCCCGGTGTGTGGCGCCGGCTTCACCGACAGTCACTACCTTCGGGAGTCGCTCGGAACCTGCGCATATGGATTCTTCCCCCTCGTCGCGATGAGCCCCGAGCTTGCGGCGCGGCTGATCCACTCGGCGGACGAGCGAATCGCGATCGACGACCTCGACCTCGGTGTCGACCTCTTCCGACAGCTTGCCACGGGGATCGCGGGAGGGCCCGGGGAATGAGTGCGGACGTCCCCTCGCTCGCCGTGAACGTCGCCGTGATCGACGGCGATCGCGTGCTGCTCACCCAGCGCGAGGACTTCGAGGTGTGGTGCCTGCCCGGCGGCGAGGTCGAGTTCGGCGAGTCGATCGCCGAGGCTGCGCTCCGAGAGGTACGGGAGACGTTGAGTCTCGAGGTCGAGCTCGACCGGCTTGTCGGCCTGTACTCGCGGCCATGGCTCCGCGGCTACCACACAGCGGTCGTCTTTTCCGCTCGCGTCGTCGGCGGCGTGCTCTGGGTCGACCCCGACGAGGTGAGCGCGACCGAGTACTTCGCGCTGGCGGAGCTGCCCGACGGACTGCTGTGGGGCCAGCGCGAGAGAATCGTCGATGCCTTGAGCGGCGTCGGCGGGAGCATCGTCCGCTCGACGGATGTCGTGCGACCGTACGACGTGCCGTGGGAGCGCGAGGAGCTCTACGCGGCCCGCGACGCATCGGGCCTCAAGCGGGCCGCGTACTACCGAACGATCGCCGAGGCGTTCGGCGCGGACGAGAGCCCTGCGGAGCTCGAGCCACCTGCAAGCGAGCATCCGCCTCGAGGGGAGTAGGACGGTCAGCTCTCGGCGGGCCTCGGTAACTCGGGCCCGCTGCCCTCACCCGTCGTCCCCATCGTCTCCTCGCCGGCGGGCTTCTCCTGGTGACCGCCGAACTGCTTGCGCATCGCCGAGAGCGCCCGGTTCCCGAACTCGTCCTCGTCGCGGGACGAAAAGCGCGAGTACAGCGCAGCGGTGAGCACCGGTGTCGGCGTGCCCGTGTCGATCGCGGCGATCGACGTCCAGCGACCCTCACCCGAATCGGACACGCGCCCGGCGAAGCCCTCGAGCGCGGGCGACTCGTTGAGCGCGTTGGCGGTCAGATCGAGGAGCCACGACGCGACGACGCTACCGCGGCGCCACACCTCGGCGATCGCGGCGATGGGCAGGTCGTAGCGGTAGAGCTCGGGCATCTCCAGCGGCGCCGTCTCGGCGTCCTGCGCGCGGTCGCTCGAGCCCGCGTTCGCGTGGTGGAGGAGGTTGAATCCCTCGGCGTAGGCGGCCATCAGGCCGTACTCGATCCCGTTGTGCACCATCTTCACGAAATGTCCCGCTCCGGCAGGCCCGCAGTGGAGCCAGCCCTCCTCCTCCGGCGCCGGAGGGCCATCGCGACCGGGTGTGCGCATCGCGGCTTCGATCCCCGGCGCGAGGGACTGGAAGATCGGCCGGTGGCGTTCGACGATGTCGGTCTCGCCTCCCACCATCAGACAGAATCCCCGCTCGAGTCCGAAGATCCCGCCGCTCGTGCCCACGTCGACGTAGTGGAGCCCGCGCTCGGTGAGCTCCCCAGCGCGGTGGACGTCGTCATGGAAGCGGGTGTTGCCGCCGTCGATCACCGTGTCGCCCGGCTCGAGCAGCTCCGCGAGGCTCGCGACGGCGCGCCCGGTGACAGCGCCGGCAGGCACCATCACCCACACCGTGCGCGGTGGGCTGAGCACGGCGACGAGCTCCTCGAGCGAGGACGCGCCCGTCATCCCCTCGTCGACCAGAGCTGCCACGGCATCCGCGCCGATGTCCGTTCCCGCGCATCGGTGGCCATCGCGAAGCAGGCGACGGACGAGGTTTGCCCCCATCCGGCCGAGGCCGACCATGCCCAGCTCCATCGGCGTGCTCGTCGCCACGGCTCCTCCCCGATCGAACGCTCTAGAGTGAGCCGAGTCTACGAAACCTCCGTCCCTACCGAGCCGCGTCCGCCCGATCGATGCAACCGCTCTCCGACAGCCCCGCCTGGAACGCCCTCCTCGCGCATCACGCCCAGGTGGGCGCCACGCACCTGCGGGCGCTCTTCTCAGCCGACGCCGCCCGGGTGGGGCGGATGAGCTTCAGGGCCGCGGGAATCGAGGCGGATCTCTCCAAGCACCGCGCGACGGCCACGACGTTCGAGCTGCTCGTCGCGCTCGCCCACGACCGCGAAGTCGAGGCTCGCCGCGACGCGATGTTCAGCGGCGAGCGGATCAACACGACCGAAGGGCGCGCCGCGCTGCACGTCGCGTTACGGATGCCGCGTGGCCGATCGCTCGTCGTGGACGGGCGTGATGTCGTTCGTGACGTCCACGAGGTGCTCGACCGCATGGCCGCGTTCTGCGAGCGGGTGAGGACGGGTGCCTGGCGCGGGGCGACGGGGCTTCCGATTCGGAACGTCGTCAACATCGGAATCGGCGGCTCCGATCTCGGCCCCGCGATGTGCCACCTCGCTCTGCGGCCCTTCACCCGGCGCGAGCTGACCGTGCGGTTCGTGTCGAACGTCGACGGGACGGATCTGCTCGAGGCGGCACGCGACCTCGACCCCGCCGAAACGCTCGTGATCGTGTCGTCGAAGACCTTCACGACGATCGAGACGATGACGAATGCTCGTACCGCACGCGAGTGGGTGGTGGGCGCGCTCGGCGACGAAGCCGTCGGTAGCCACTTCGTCGCGGTCTCCACGAATCTCGCCGAGGTGGCTGCCTTCGGCATCGATCCGGCGAACGCGTTCGGGTTCTGGGACTGGGTCGGCGGGCGGTATTCGCTGGACTCTGCGATCGGGCTCTCGACGATGCTCGCGATCGGCCCGGAGCGGTTCGGCGAGCTGCTGGCCGGGTTCCACGCCCTCGACGAGCACTTCGGCGAGACGACGCTCGAGGGCAACCTTCCGGTGCTGCTCGGATTGCTCTCGATCTGGTACCGCGGCTGCTTTGGCACGCAGACACACGCAGTCCTGCCGTACGACCAGTCGCTCGCCCGGTTCCCGGCGTACCTCCAGCAGCTCGTGATGGAGTCGAACGGCAAGCGCGTCACCCTCGAGGGGGTACCCGTCGGCGCTGCCACCGCCCCGGTCGTGTGGGGTGAGCCGGGGACGAACGGCCAGCACAGCTTCTTCCAGCTCCTCCATCAGGGCACGACGCTCGTCCCGGTCGACCTGATCGTCGTCGCGCAGCCGCAGCACGACCTGCGTCACCATCACGACCTGCTCGTCAGCAACGCGATCGCGCAGGCCGAGGCGCTCGCGTTCGGGAGAACGGCCGCCGAGCTCCGGCGCGAAGGCGTTCCCGAGACCCTCGTTCCGCACAAGACGATGCCGGGGAACACGCCCTCGACGGTGCTCCTCGTCGAGCGGCTGACGCCGTATGCGCTCGGCTCGCTGATCGCGCTCTACGAGCACAGCGTGTTCACGCAGGGGGCGATCTGGGGGATCGACTCGTTCGACCAGTGGGGTGTCGAGCTCGGCAAGCAGCTCGCGGGGGTGATCGCGGGTGAGATCGCCGAACCGGCCGGGGAGCTCGGGCACGACGCCTCGACGAACGCGTTGATCGAGCGCTATCTCGAGCTGCGGAGCGACGCGTGATCCTCGTTTCGGATCGAAGCGCGGCCGCCGCAGGAACCGATTCTTCCGCGCATGGTCTCGTGTCCGCGGCCGGTCGTCGCTTGCGTGTACCTGCCGGACGGGCGGAGGGCGCGTCGACCTCTGCCGGCGCCTCGCGGCCGTGATCCGCCGACCGCTCGACGGATGAAACGGCTCGAGCTCTACGAGCCGGAGAGAGCCTACGAGAGACTCGAGACCTGGCTCGCCGACCACGGATTCTTTCCGGGCGCTCCGGGGGCTCCCGACGGACGCGTTGCCGACCTCTACCTCGGCTATGGGCTCTCGGCTCCGATCCGGCGCCGGTATGCGCCGACGCCTCGCGAGCCCTGCTCGCTGCCCCTGCTGCGGTGTGTCGTCCGATCCGGCAACTATTCTGCCACACATGACAACGACGGATCGTTTCGGATCGGGGTGTGGGAACCGACATGGTCGGCGGGCGAGTACGCGGGCGCTGTCGAGGACGTTCGTGAGGCGATCGGTCGCGGCGACGTCTATCAGGTCAACCTCGCGCAGCATCTCGAGGCACCGTTCGCCGGCGATCCGCGCGCGGTCGCCGCCCGGCTGCGGAACGCGCTCCCACAACCGAAGGACGGGCCTCTCGCCGACGACGCTTGGCGCGTGATGCAGGGTGACGGATGGGCGATCGTCTCGGCCTCGCCGGAGCTCTTTCTCGCGCGCAGGGGACGGCGTGTGTGGACGATGCCGATCAAGGGCACGCGACCGCTCGGGGGTGCGCTCGAGCTCCGCGGCTCGGCCAAGGACGCGGCCGAGCACGTGATGATCGTCGACCTGGAGCGCAACGACCTCTCGCGCGTCTGCGAGCCGGGCTCGATTCGCTGGCCGGAACTGATGGCGGCGCGCTCCCTCGCCGGGGTCGAGCACATGGTCTCGACCGTGGAAGGAACGTTGCGCACCGGCGTCGGTCTTGCCGAGTTGCTCGCCGCGACGTTCCCCGGCGGGTCGATCACCGGTGCGCCGAAGATCGCGGCGGTCGACCTGATCGCGGAGCTCGAGCCGGTGGGGCGTGGCGCCTCGATGGGGGCGGTGGGCCGCGT
>JBPCLB010000051.1:0-12625 GCA_051003695.1 Gaiella sp.
ATGGCTGAGCTCGAGGTTGAGTCGACAACGCGCACCAACGCGTCGGTGACGCGCCTGACGATCGCGGCGGTCGAGACCATTCCCGTACGCGTTCCACTCGCTCAGACGTACCGTGGCAGCCGGTACCAGATGACCCACCGCTCGACGATCGTGACCCGGATCCACACCGAGGAAGGCGTCGTCGGCGAGGCCTACTGTGGTGACGAGGACGCGGGCCTGCTCGAGATCGACGAGATCGTGCGGACGGAGCTCGCGCCCCGGTTGCTCGGCGAGGACGCATTTCGGGTCGAGCGCCTCTGGGAGCTTGCACGGCCTGCGACGTTCGACATTCTCCGTGACCGGCGGCTCGGACTGGTTGCAACGGCCTGCATCGACGCAGCTGTCTGGGATGCAATCGGGAAGGCGCTCGGGCAGCCCCTGTATCGGTTGTGGGGCGGCTACCGGGATAGCGTGCCGGTGATCACGATCGGGGGGTACTACGGCAAGCAGGACATCGCGGAGGAGGTCTCGGAGCTACGCGACCGGGGCCTTGCCGGGATGAAGTTCAAAGTCGGTGGTCTCACCCCCGAGGAGGACGCCGACCGGTTTCGTGTCGCGCGGGTGGCGGCTGGGCCCGACTTCGTGCTGTGCGCCGATGCGAACCAGGGCTGGACGCCGGCGCAGGCTGTGCGCTTCGCGCGCCTTGTCGAGGACCTCGATCTGCACTGGTTCGAGGAGCCGTGTATCTGGTCGAACGATCGGCGCTCGATGCGTGACGTCCGGTTCCAAGGGGGCGTGCGCGTGTGCGCGGGCCAGAGCGAGTTCTCCGCCGGAGGTTGTCGTGACCTGATGGTCGAGGGGGCGATCGACTTCTGCAACTTCGATTCCTCCTGGTCCGGCGGGGCGACGGAGTGGCGTCGCGTGGCGGCTGCCGCGCTCGCGTTCGACGTGGCCATGGCCCACCACGAGGAGCCCCAGATTGCGTCGCACCTGCTCGCGTCGATCCCGCACGGGACGTTCCTCGAGGTGTTCAGCGCCGACCGTGATCCGATCTGGTGGAACCTCGTCGCCAACCGGCCACCGATCGTCGACGGGTGGATGGCATTGCCGGCCGGGCCCGGGCTTGGCTGGGAACTCGACGCCGACTACATCGAGGCGTACCGGATCTCCCCACACCCATGACGGCGCCGCCGGTGCCCTCGCCGTCGCTCGGTCAGGGCCTCGAAGGACATGGGATCGTCGTCACCGGCGCGTTGGGGGGAATCGGCTCCGCCGTTGCTCGCGGATTCGCAGAGTGCGGGGCTCACGTCGCTGTTGTCGACCTGTCCGAGAACGGAGCCCGGGACCTCGCCGCCTTGCTTCCCGGCGAGGGCCACGTCGGCATCGGTGCAGACATCGCCAACGTCGAAGGCCACGAGGTCCTCGTCAAGGAGGCGGAGGCTGCCGTCGGGCCGCTCGTCGCACTCGCTCACCTGGCGGCCGTGCTACGTCGGCGGCACGACATCCGAGAGGTCGACGAGCCCGACTGGGACGCCCAGGTGGACGTCAACCTCAAGGCCACCTTCTTCCTCAACCGACAGTTCGCGGAGCACCTGCGCGATGCGGGCCGACACGGTTCGATCGTCAACTTCAGCTCGCAAGGGTGGTGGACGGGTGGGTTCGGCGGCTCGATCGTCTACAACGCCACGAAGGGTGGCATCGTGACGATGACCCGCGGGCTGGCGCGGACCTATGCCGGTGCCGGAATCAGGGTCAACGCCGTCGCACCCGGGCTTGTCGACACGGCCATGCTCCGGAACGATCTTTCCGACGACGTGTTGCGGGGGCTGATCGACCAGGTGCCGCTCGGACGCCTTGCGGCACCCGAGGAAGTGGTTCCGGCGGTCGTGTTTCTCGCCTCCGACCATGCCACATACATCACGGGTGCGACGCTGAACATCAGCGGGGGGTGGTTGATGTACTGACCCCGTCTCGAGACCTGCCGGGAGCCCTCCAGGCGCCAGCTCGGCTCGTACCCCGTCTCGAGGGCCCCCTCGCCAGGAAGCGCCCGCGGCTGTCCGGCTCTTGTCTGACCAAGTCTTGACAACGCCAATCACATGGACTTGAATCGACTGTCACGGGCATCGCTTGTCAGACCAACGTTCTCGGCGGCGCTGCGCGGAAACCCGTAGAACTTGCTGGAATCGTCACCGGAATCCAAATCAGGAGGGAGCTCGGCAATGGAAGAGTTCATTCGAGGCCTCAGTCGCTCGGAGTTGCTCAAGCGTGGCGCAGTGGGAGCGGCCGCGATTGGCGGAGCTGATGCGCTACTGCGGGCGGGCGGCGCCCACGCGGCTGTCTCGGCCGCCAAGCCGGGTGGCAAGCTGGTCGTCGGCATCGGACAGACGTTCGAGGACATCAACGTGCTCACGGCGTTCGGCTATCGCTGGGGCCAGCTCATGGCCTACGCGATGTACGACACGCTCGTGAAGTACGACAAGAGCGGAAAGGCCATCCCGCTGCTCGCGAAGAGTTGGACGACACCGAATCCGAAGACCACGATCGTGAAGATCCGCCAAGGGGTCAAGTTCCACAACGGCGATCCGCTGCGGGTCGAGGATGTCGTCTGGAGCCTCAACCGCATCCACGACCCGGTCAAGCCCGCGTCGAACAACTTTCTCGCGTTGCCGAAGGACATCTGGGGCAAGGCTGTCAAGATCGACAACCAGACCCTCAGGATCACCACCAAGAAACCGGCCAGGATGATCGAGAGCTGGCGCTTCTGGTTCATCATGCCGGAGAACGCCGATGATCTGAATCTCGGCGAGCGGCCGATTGGCACCGGGCCGTTTCAGTACAAGAACTTCGTCAAGGGCGACCGGCTCGAGCTCGAGCGGTTCGCCGACTACTGGAACGGCAGCCGGCCGTATCTGAACGAGCTGACGTTCCGCTTCCTGGCCGACGAGTCGGCCCAGGTCGCGAACTTCCTCTCGGGCGATGTCGACTACCTCCACGACATCTCCGTTGCGACCCTCCCGCAGGTGGACGGCAAGCGCAACTCGAAGCTGATCCCCTCCGGCCTCTTCTTCCAGTGGTGGCAGCCGCAGATGTACTTCGGCGCGCTGAAGGACGTGAAGGTGCGGCAGGCTCTGCAATGGGCGTTCGACAAGAACACGGACAACAAGGTCGCATGGGGCGGCCGCGCGGTTCCGACGTGGAACCCGTTCGAGAGGAGCCCGTACTCCATCGGCAAGACCTGGCCGGGCGGTGGCCCGGTTCCCAGCTTCGACCCGGAGCGAGCGAAGAAGCTCCTCGCGGCTGCCGGTGCCTCCAAGCTCAAGCTGAACATGATGATCCTGAAGGACCCAGGCCCGTGGACGCGCGAGGCGCCGGTGCTTCAGCAGGGCTTCAAGAAGGCAGGTATCGACGCCTCGATTCAGGTGCTGCCGGCTGCGCAGTGGTTCGACCGGTTGTACACGAAGCGGAACCATGAAGGGATCGCTGTCAACGCGGGCTCGCTTCCGTTCCCGTGGGCCTTGATCGCGAACTACATGATGAAGGCCACACTCCTCAAGAACCCGCCGAAGTACCCCAAGGGAGCGATTCCGCCGCTGGAGGCCGCGTACAACACCGCCTTCTCCCCGAAGAACGAGGCGGAGTACAAGCGCTCGCTCCAAACCGTGCAGCGGCTGATGCTCTCGCAGGCGGCTGCATTCCACACGATGGTCGCATCGAACCAGAACGTCGCCCCCAAGAACCTGCAGGGCGTCGACTCCACGCTGATCGGAGACCAACGATTCGACGGTGCGTACCTCGCCTAGTGGCACGGCTCGATTCGACTGACCAAACGGCGGCGGGGGAGAGAACGTCCCCCGCCGCCGTCTCGTGATGCGCCTCCTCACTCCCGTTCTCTCGCTGATCGGCGTGCTGCTCGCGATCTCGATGATCACGTTCGCGATCGCGACCGCGTTGCCGGGCGATGCCGCCGAGATCCGGGTCGGCAAGCGGGACGATCTCACGTCCGAGCAGCGAAACGAGCTCGTCACCGCGGAGCGCGAGCGTCTCGGTCTCGATCAGCCCGTACCGGTGCAGTTCGTGATCTGGCTCCAGCAAGCCGTTCGGGGCGACCTCGGGGTTCAGGAGGGCGGCGGCTCCGTAGGGCGTGCCGTCGTCGAGCGGATCATCCCGTCCCTCGAGCTGGCGTTTTTGACGCTCGCAATCTCGCTGCCGCTCGCGGCGCTTCTCGCCGTGCGGTCGGTCCGTCGTGGCAAGCGCGTGTTCTCGGCCGTCGCCGGTCAGCTCTCGACGGTTGGCTTCGTGGTGCCGCAGTTCTGGCTCGGGATCCTGCTCGTGATCTTCTTCGCCGTCCTCCTCGGCTGGCTCCCGGCGAGCGGGTACGAGCCGTTTCGCGAGCTGCCGGTCGAGCACGTGAAGAGGGTTGCGATGCCGCTGCTCACCCTTGTGATCCCGACGACGGCGGTCTTCTTCCACTTCATGCGGCAGAGCCTGCGGGAGTCGCTCACCTCGCAGTACATCCGCACTGCGAGGGCGAAGGGACTCAGCGACAGTGCGGTTCTCTACAGGCACGCGTTACCGAACGCGCTCTTGCCGACCCTGACCGTTCTCGGTGTCCAGTTCGGCCAACTGCTCGGGGGCGTCGTCGTCGTCGAACGGATCTTCAACTGGCCGGGCGTCGGTGGACTGCTCATCTACTCCGTCGAGCGTCAGGATTTCGGCACGCTGATCGCGTGTGTGATGGCGATCGCGGCGGCGTACGTGGTCATGTCCACGCTCATCGAGATCGCGTATCGCATGGTCGATCCGAGAATCCGCCGCGCCTAGATGAGCTGGCTTCGACACAACATCCGGCTGCAGTTGGGGCTCTTGCTGTTGCTTCCCTTCGTCGTCGCCGCGCTCATCCCCGGTGTGATCGCGCCCTACAGCCCGACCGACCTCGTCGACGCGCCGTTCTTGCACCCCTCCAGCGACTTCTGGTTGGGCACCGACGAGCTCGGACGAGATGTCTTCTCCCGCCTCGTCTTCGCCGCGCGCACCGACCTCAAGATCAGCCTGGGCGCCACGTTGACCGCGGCCGTGATCGGGGTCTCGATCGGATTGCTGACCGGATACCGCGGCGGTGCCTCGAGCGCGGTTGCGTTGCGCGTGACAGACGTGATGCTCGCATTTCCGTCGATCCTGCTCGCGCTCTTCCTCGTGGCGGTCATGGGCCCGAGTGACGGGATCGTGATCCTCGCGTTGATGGTTCTTTACATCCCCGGCTTTCTCCGGTTCGCCCGCGCGATGGCGATCAGTCTGCGGGAGCGTGCCTTCGTGGAGGCAAGCGTGATCTCGGGTGCAGGCTCACGTCATGTGATCTGGAAGCACCTGCTTCCGAATGCGATCGGGCCACTTCTCGTGGGTATCGCACTGACCGCTGCGTACACGCTTCTCGCAGCGGCCACATTGTCCTATCTCGGGTTGGGGACGCCACCGCCGGCACCGAGCTGGGGCAGCATGCTTCAGGCGTCGTTCAACTACGTCTTCCAGGACTGGCGGTATGGGATCTGGCCCGGCCTGTGCATCGTCACGGTCGCGCTCGGCTACATGCTGGTCAGCGAGGGCATCGAGATCGCCGTCCAGCGAAGCGGAAGCGCTGGCGCCGGGGCGGGCGCTGTCGAGCCTACCCGGGTCACCGTGGCCACACCCACCGGGGGAGCGACATCGTGAGCCAGGTGGCAATCGGTGATCGAGCCGGCGCGACCGGTGAGCTTCCCGACCGCACCGTGCTGTCGATCTCCGACCTGGTCGTCGACTTCCCGCTCGGTCAGAGGACCGTACGCGCCGTGGACAGGTTGTCGCTCACGATCCGGCAAGGTCAGCGCCTCGGGGTCGTCGGTGAGTCGGGATCGGGTAAGTCGACCGTCGCGATGGCGGTTCTCGGGCTACTCGAGCCACCGGGGAGGATCAGTGGAGGATCCATCAAGCTGGGCGACCTCGAGCTCTCGAACGCAGAGGACGACGTGCTCCGCCGCGTTCGGGGAGGGCGCATCTCGATGGTCTTCCAGGATGCCCTAGGCTCGCTCAACCCTGTCAAGACGATCGGATCCCAGCTCATCGAGGCGATTCGGCTGCACACGGAGGCGCGCAAGGCAGAAGCGGTCGACCGGGCTGTCGAGCTCCTGGCCGAGGTCGGTGTGCAAACGCCCCGAAGGCGTCTCGAGCAGTATCCACACGAGTTCTCGGGAGGAATGCGGCAGCGCGTGATGATCGCGATGGCCCTCGCGTCCGACCCGGAGCTGTTGATCGCCGACGAGCCTACGACCGCGCTCGACGTGACGACCCAGGCGAGCGTGATCGATCTGCTACGGCGCCTTGCCGACGAGCGGCGAATGGCCGTCATGCTGATCACGCACGACCTCGGCATCGTCGCTGGATTCGCGCAGGACGTGCTCGTGATGTACGCCGGCGCCCCGGTCGAGTACGGCGCGGTCGACGACGTGTTCGAGCGAGCGGGCCACCCGTACACGCAGGCGCTCATCGCCGCGGTCCCCCGGCTGGGCGACGCGCGTGCGACCACCCTTCCGTCGATCCCGGGACTGCTGCCGCGTGCGGACTCGATCCCGCCCGGTTGCCGGTTTGCGCCCCGCTGCCGTCTTGCCGGCCGGGAGATCTGCGTGACGCAACGTCCGGCCTTCGACCTGACTGACCCCGCAGCTCTGGTCGCATGCCACTTTGCGGACGAGTCGGCGGCGACCGCAGGCGTTCTCCTGAAAGAGGAGATCTCCCTGGGCGAGCCGTCCGTCGGGGACACGCTTCTCGTCGTCGCCGACCTCGCGAAAGACTATCGCGCCCGGGGCAGCACCGGATCGCGCAAGCGGTGGCTGCGAGCTGTCGAGGGTGTGTCGTTCGAAATCAGGCGCGGAGAGTCCCTCGGGCTCGTCGGCGAGTCGGGCTCTGGCAAGTCGACCGTCGCTCGACTCCTCCTCGGGCTCACCGAACGAACCAGGGGTGAGGTCACGTTCGACGGGCGACCGCTCGAGGCACGCCGTGGCGGCATCGCTGCCGACCAGCGGGGACGTGTGCAGATGGTGTTCCAGGATCCGGGCGACTCGCTCAACCCGCTGATGACAGTCGACCAGATCGTCGCCGAGCCGCTCGTGCTGCTCAACCGGCGTGAAAGCAGACGAAACCGCGCCCGCGTCCCCGAGCTGCTCGAGCTCGTCGGGCTCGAGGCGGACTTCGGCAAGCGGCGGCCTCTCCAGCTCTCGGGTGGCCAGCGGCAGCGCGTCGCGATCGCGCGTGCGCTCGCCACCGACCCGGCGCTGATCGTCTGCGACGAGGCGGTGTCGTCACTCGACGTGTCAGTGCGGGCGCAGATCCTCAACCTCCTGATGGACCTGCAGCGTCGGCTCGGCCTCTCCTACCTCTTCATCTCACACGACCTGTCAACTGTTCGGCACGTCTGCGACCGCGTCGCCGTGATGTACGGCGGTCAGTTCGTCGAGGTCGCCGATGCCGACGAGATCTTCGCCGCCCCGCAGCATCCCTACACGATCGCGCTGCTCTCGGCCGTGCCGATCCCGGATCCCGTACTCGAGCGCGCGCGGCGCCGGATCCGGCTCGACGGGGAGTTGCCCGACCTGACGAGCCCGGTACCGGGCTGCATCTTCGCGTCGCGTTGCTGGAAGGCTGAGGATCGCTGCGCCTTGGAGCGCCCCGCACTCACGGCGCGCGGCAGTACGGCCCACCGAAGCGCGTGTCACTTCCCGGAGAACGTCGTATGAGTGTCCGCTCGGCGATCGATCCGGCCAACCTTCACGACGAGGCGTTCGCTCGTGATCCGTTCACGGTCTGGGAAGACGTACGCAACGAAGCTCCGCTCTCTCACGACACCGTCGACGAGATGTCACGTGGCTACCGCGTCGTGCTCACCAAAGGAGGCTCACGATGACCGATTACCCAAAGTACCGCGCGCTCTGGCCCCCGTACCAGAGCATCCCGTATCGCCCCGGTGAGGAGCCCAGGCCCGTACTGCTCCGCGCTGCAGACCATCGCTTCGATGCATGGGCGCCTGCTCCGGGGAACGCGACCCCGTCGTGGACGTGGGTGTCCACGCCACACATCAACGCGGGCATGTTCGCTGTGCCGGCCGGGTGCTGGTTCGACCCCGGCGATCATCCGAATCCGGAGCCGTACTACATCGTCAAGGGGACGCTCCACCTTTCGAACCCAGACACCTCCGACGTGGTCGAGCTGCGCGCCGGCGACGCTGCGAACATTCCCGCCTGGGCCCACCACCACGGCTTCAACTTCGGCGACGAGGACTGCCATATCGCGTGGTGGGTGCCCGGCGAAATGCACACCGACCTCTTCAAGCAGAAAGTGGAGGCGGACACGCTGTACGAGCTCGGTTGGTACGAGCGGCGGCCGGTCGTCCTCAACGGTGACCACGATCGCAACGAGGGCTTCGCGTCGCGCCTCGAGCAACTCCAGGCCTGGCCGGGAGAGCCGCGTACGGCCATCGACATGATGCGGCTCGACCGTGCCTCGTGGCTTCACCTGATCACCGGGGACGAGCCCAGGCAGGCATACCTGAGCTCCTTCTGGTACTGCGACGAGCACATTCGAGCGGGCGAGATGCGCCTTCCGGTCCGACGTGACACCAAGCCCGAGTCCGTTCCGTTCGAGAAGGTCATCGCTGTGACCGCTGGCACGCTCGTCACGGCGCTCACGGGGACGATGGACGTCCTCCGTGCCGAGGTCGGGGACGTCGTGTTTCTGCCGGCGAACGTCGAGCACAGCTTCATGAGCGTGGGCGAGACCGGCACGACCGCGGTATTCGGAATGTCCAGGGTGGACTGAGTTGCCGTTGCAGGCGATCCGTGAAGATCCCCACGCGGCGCTTCTTGCCCGCGGGCAGCCGCCATGAGCCTTCGGTTGAGCGAGTCGTCGCGGGCTGAGGTAGGGGAGCGTGGGCGCGCCGGCGCCGTCTGCCTGCTTCCGGTCGGATCGCTCGAGCAGCACGGGGAGCACCTGCCGGTCGGGACAGACTCCCTGCTCGTCGAGACGGTTGCCCTGCGCGCAGCCGGGCTGGCTCGCTGTGATGCGATGGTCGCGCCGACCGTCTGGACGGGGCTCAGCCCCCATCACGTTCGGCTTGGCGTCACCGTGACCCTCGAGCCCGAGCTCCTGCTCGAGCTCGTTCGATCGATCGTGGGCTGCCTGCGTCCGTGGTTCTCGCGGGTCGTGGTCGTCAACGGCCACGGCGGGAACAGGGGCTGGCTCGGAGCCCTCGCCCTCGTTGAGGAATGCCCGGTTGTGAACTACTGGGAGCTCGTCGATCCAGCGCTTCTCCGTGACCTCTTCCCCGTCGATCTCGGCTCGATCGGCCACGCCGGACAGGCCGAGACGTCGGCGATGCTGGCGGTCGCGCCCGACCTCGTGCGCACCGGCCCCACGGCCTTCGAGCCGATCACGCGGGTCAACGACCCGTTCCTCCTGCCCGACATGGGTGTCAGCGGCGTGCTCGGCGATTCCTCCGCGGCGTCGGCCGCCGCCGGCGAGCAGTTCCTCTCGGCCGCCTGCCGCACGCTGGCTGCGTTCCTTGACACCCTCGACGACAAGGAGTCTCGAGCGTGAGCGGATTCCGTGCTGGTGCCGCATCTCTTCCGCTCGAGCCTCCGCTCGGGCTGCCGATGGGCGGCTTCATCCGGCAGCCCTCGAACGCGAGCGGCTATGGGTTGCCGCTCGAGGTCGGCGCGCTCGTACTCGAGCATGACGGCACCCGCGTCGTGCTCTGCGGCGTCGACATCGTCGGGATCATCCACCCGCAGGTCGAGGCGCTGATCGACCGGATCGCCTCTGCAACCGACGCCGACCCTGCCGGGATCCTCCTCAACTGGAGCCACACCCACCTGGCGCCGCCCGGCGGCGTGGCCAACGGCGCGGTGTTCGGCGACGTCGACGAGGAGGTGGGGTCGTCGATCGAAGCGTTCTCCCGCGTGATCCACGACAAGGTCGTGTCCGTCTGCCGGCTTGCGGTCGAACAGCTCGAGCCTGCCGGGATCGTCTGGGGCGAGGCAGACGTCGACCTCGCCGTGAACCGGCGCGAGCGCACTCGAGACGGGTTCAACGGAGGCTCGATTCTCGGGTGGAATCCGGACGAGCTCGTGGACAACCAGGTCACCGTGCTGCAAGCGCGCAGGTCGGATGAGTCTGCGATCGCCACGCTCGTCGGGTTCGGATGTCATCCGGTCACCACCGGGTACGACATGGTCGTCTACTCGGCGGATTTCCCCGGCCCCATGCGAGATGTCGTGCGGACCGTGTCTGGCGGTGAGTGCGTTTTCTTCCAGGGGGCCGGAGGGAACGTGCTCCCGAAATTCGCGTTCACGGACACCGAGGACGAAGCACGCCGAATGGGAACGCGGCTCGGTCTCGCAGCGCTCGCTGCCGTCGCCGATCGGTTCAGCCGGCCCGTGAGCGTCGTGGCCGAGGAGGAAGGCTCGGTGACGCCGATCACGCGCTATCGCCGCGTCTCGGAGGACGCCCCAGCGCCGGCCCTCTCCGCGGTGAGCGAGACGGTCTCGATCCCTCTCCTGCCGCACCCGCCGCTCGAGGAGATCGAGCGACTGCGGCGGGAGTACGACTCGGCGCTCGCTGCGGCTCGGGCCTCTGGCGACCGCGGCCAGGTGAAGCTCGCCTACTACCAGGCGGCGTGGGCGCGAAGGATCGAGACGCAGCTTCGCGCCGGCTCGGCACCAACGGAGGTGCGAGCGCCGGTGCACGCGGTCAGGGTCGGAGACGGCGTCATCGTGACGGGTCCGGGCGAGACGTTTACCGAGTACGGGATCGCCGTCAAGGAGCGGTCGCCCGGCGTTCCCACCCTGTACGCCGGGTATACGAACGAGATCATCGGTTACTTGCCGACCGCGAACGAGTATCAGTACGGAGGGTACGAAGCAGGATACGGGTACAAGAGCGTGGGGCTGCCCTCGCTGTTTCACCCGAGCGTCGAGCGGATCTGCGTCGAGACGGGGGTACGGCTCGCCGAGCGGCTGTTCCCGGACGCCGACCCGTGGGACGCGTCGGACGGGTGGACGGCCCGGGGCGACCTGCCGAAGCTCGAGCCGACACCGCTCGAGCATCCCTCGCCCCGCGGGACGGAGACCGGGTCATGAGCCGGGCAGGGACACCGGTCGGAGCCCGCGCGCGAGGTGCAGGCACTGAGCCCCCGCTGCCCCATGTTCGCGTGCAGGGAGACGCCATGAGCTCCATCCACCGAGATTCGATCGTCATCGACGGCCTGATCGTCTCGAAGTGGGAGCGTTCCGTCTTCGAGGACATGAAAGCGGGTGGCATCACCGCTGCCAACTGCACTGTCTCGGTGTGGGAGGACTTCGAGAGCACGGTGCGCAACATCGCGCAGATGAAGTCGCTGATCCGTGCGAACGACGACCTGCTCACGCTCGTGCGCACCACGGTTGACATCGAAGCCGCCAAGCGATCCGGCAAGACGGGGATCATCCTAGGCTTCCAGAACGCGCACGCTTTCGAGGATCGCCTGGGTTACATCGAAGCCTTTGCCGACATGGGCGTGCGCGTGGTTCAGCTTTGCTACAACACGCAGAACCTGATCGGCACCGGCTGTTACGAGCGCGACGGCGGTTTGTCGGGTTACGGCCGCGAGGTCATCGCCGAGATGAACCGAGTGGGCATCACGGTCGATCTCTCGCACGTAGGTCCGAAGACGTCGGAAGAAGCAATCCTCGAATCGACGAAGCCGGTCACCTATTCGCATTGCCTGCCGGCGGGCATGAAAGAACACCCGCGCAACAAGAGCGACGAGCAGCTCAGGTTCATCGCTGACCACGGCGGCTTCGTCGGCGTGACGATGTTTCCGCCGTTCCTGAAACGCGGGATCGAATCGACCGTGGACGACTACGTCGAAGCGATCGGCTACGTGATCAACCTCGTCGGCGAAGACAACGTCGGCATCGGCACCGACTACACCCAGGGTCACGGCCAGGACTTCTTCGACTGGATCAGTCACGACAAGGGCCTCAACCGGCGAGTGACCGACCTCGGGACGGTGCTGTACCCGCAAGGCATTCGTACGATTCGCGATTTGCCAAACCTGACGGCGTCGATGGAGCAAGCCGGCTGGCGGGCCCCACGCATCTCCAAGGTGATCGGCGGCAATTGGCTACGTTTCTTCGAGGACGTCTGGAGAGCTTGACAATGCAGCCGGAGCTCTCCCCATCGCAGGAGCATCTCTCGCGCCGCGCCGCGGAGCGTCGTTCGTGAGCCGGGCAAGGATCGGCGTCATCGGAGCCGGGTTCTGGGCTGCATACCATTACCTGCCGTTCTTCCGGGATCATCCCGATGTCGATCTCGTCGGCGTCGTCCGCAAGACGGACGAGGGTCTCGACGCATTTCGACGGGAGTTCGAGCTCGAGGTGGCAACGAGCTCGGTGGCCGAGCTGCTCGCAGCCGGCGTTGACGGCGTCGTCGTCTCCTCGCCGCATTCGGTGCACCGTGAGCATGCTGTTGCCGCCCTTCGGGCCGGCGCCCACGTCCTCGTGGAGAAGCCGATGGCGGTCAGGCTCGCCGACGCGCGTGCGATCGTGGAGGTTGGGAGGGACACGGGTCTCACCGTTTCGGTGGC
>JBPCLB010000052.1:0-5819 GCA_051003695.1 Gaiella sp.
GTCGGGTGGGACGAGTTCGAGCTCGAGGTGATCCGCGACAGGCTCGACAACGTCGTCATCGTCTGCTCGATCGAGAACCTCGATCCGATGGGTGTCCACACCGGCGACTCGGTCACGGTCGCTCCGCAGATGACGCTCTCCGATGAGGCCTACCAGGAGCTCCGTGACGCCGCGGCCGCCGTCGTCCGGGCGGTCGGTGTCGAGACCGGCGGCTCGAACATCCAGTTCGCCCGCGACCGGATCACGGGCGCGATGCGCGTGATCGAGATGAACCCGCGTGTCTCCCGCTCGTCGGCGCTCGCGTCGAAGGCGACCGGGTACCCGATCGCGAAGGTCGCCGCGAAGCTTGCGGTGGGCTACACGCTCGACGAGATTCCGAACGACCTCACCAAGACGACGCCCGCCAGCTTCGAGCCGACGCTCGACTACGTCGTCGTCAAGTTCCCGCGCTTCGCGTTCGAGAAGTTCCCGGGCGCAGACACGACGCTCGGGACGCAGATGAAGTCGGTCGGGGAGGCAATGGGAATCGGACGCACGTTCACGGAGGCGTTTCTCAAGGGGTTCGGCTCGCGCGAGCTCGACCCCGGCGCCCCGACGCCGTGGGCAACGTTCGACGACATCCCGGAAGGCGTGCACCCGTGGTTTCGCGAGCAACTCGACCTCGCCCGCCGCGAGCTCGCCTCGAAGGACATCCGGCGCGCGAAGCGGGCGGGGTGGGGCGACGACTCGATCGGCGCCGCCTGGGGCACGAGCGGGGAGGAGGTCCGCCGCGCGCGGTACGCGCGTGGGATCCGGCCGTCCTACCGCCGGGTCGACTCCTGTGCCGGCGAGGTCGCAGCGGCGTCGAACTACTACTACTCGACGTGGGGCGAGGAGGACGAGGCGCTACCGGAGACGGGGGTGCCGCGCGTCGTGATCCTCGGCTCCGGCCCGAACCGGATCGGTCAAGGGATCGAGTTCGACTACTGCTGCGTTCACGCCGCGCAGACCTTTCGGGCGCTGGGCTACGAGGCGGTGATGGTCAACTGCAACCCCGAGACCGTCTCGACCGACTACGACACCTCCGACCGGCTCTACTTCGAGCCGCTCTCCCCTGAGGAGGTGCTCGCCGTGCTCGACCGCGAGCAGCCCGTCGGGGTGGTGACGCAGTTCGGCGGCCAGACGCCGTTGCGGCTCGCGCGGCACATCGAGGCCGCAGGATTCTCGATCATGGGCACGCCGCACGCGGCGATCGACCTCGCCGAGGACCGCGAGCTGTTTGGCGCGCTCGCACGCGACCTCGGCGTCCGCTGTCCTCCGTGGGCGACGGTCGAGGGCCCGGACGAGGCCCTCGCGGCAGCGCGGGAGATCGGCTACCCGGTGCTCGTGCGGCCCTCGTACGTGCTCGGCGGGAGGGCGATGCGCATCTGTGACGACGAGACCGAGCTGCGAGCGGCGATGGCGGTCGTCAGCGGGCCGGTGCTCGTCGATCGGTTCGTGGAGAACGCAATCGAGATCGACGTCGACGCGCTCTGCGACGGGACGGAGGTGTACGTCGCGGCGGTGATGCAGCACGTCGAGGAGGCCGGCGTACACTCGGGCGACTCGTCCTGCGTCCTGCCTGCCCAGTCGCTGACGCTGTCGAACGCGTTCGAGATCGAGCACGTCGTCAAGCGACTCGGAGCCGGCCTCGGTGTCGTGGGACTGCTGAACGTTCAACTCGCGATCGCCGACTCGACCGTGTACGTGCTGGAGGCGAACCCGCGCGCGTCGCGCACCGTCCCCTTCGCGTCCAAGGCGATCGGCATCAACCTCGTCGAGGCAGCGTGCAAGCTCGCGGCCGGCGCAACGCTCGCCGAGCTCGCGCTGCCGCAGCCGCGACCGACCGAGATCAGCGTCAAAGCGGCGGTGCTGCCGTTCGCGCGATTTCCCGGCGCCGACTCGGTGCTAGGCTCCGAGATGCGCTCGACGGGCGAGGTGATGGCGAGCGCGAGCGACGTCCCGACCGCGTTCGCGAAGGCCGAGCGCGCCGCGGGACGACCGTTGCCGGGGAGCGGCACCGCGTTCCTCTCGGTGCGGGACGCCGACAAGCCCGGTCTCGCGCCGATCGCAGCCGCGCTCGCGGGACTCGGGTTCGAGCTGATCGCGACGGGCGGCACTGCACGCACGCTGCGCGCGGCGGGGCTGACCGTCGCCGAGGTCGTCAAGGTGGCCGACGCGGCCGAGGACGAGCAGACCGTCGTCGACCTGATCCGCGAGCGGCGCTGCGACCTGGTCGTGAACACGCCGCAGGGATCGGGTGCACGGGCCGACGGCTATCTGATCCGCGAGGCCGCCCTCGTCGCCCGCGTGCCGTGCGTGACCACCGTCGCGGGTGCGGCAGCGGCCGTTCACGCGATCGCGAACGCGCGCGCGGAGGCGACACTCTCGCTGCAGGAGCGCATCGGGATCGGCGCGTGAAGCGCGAGCAGCTGCGGGTCGTCGGCAACGAGGCCGTCGGCCCCTACAGCCTCGTGCGGCTCGCGCGCGGCGGACTCGAGCCGGGAGAGCCCGGCCAGTTCTTCATGATCGAGGCCCCCGGTCGTATCCTCCCGCGTCCCTTCTCCCTGTGCCTCGCCCCGACCGGCGAGCTCGGATTCCTCGTCGACCCGATCGGGCCCGGCACCCGAGCGATCGCACGCCTGGTCTCGGGCGAGCGGGTGCACGTCCTCGGTCCGCTCGGGAACGGCTTCGACCTGGAGATCGAGCGCCCCCTGCTTGTCGGCGGCGGCATCGGGATCGCCCCCCTTCCGTACCTTTCGGCCCGGCTCGGCGGCCCGCCGGCCCTGCTCGGCTTTCGCAGCACCGAGCACGCGCGTGCAGCGGAGCTCGTTCCGAACGCAGAGATCGTGCTCGACCCGACACTCGTCACGGACGTGTTGCCGGATCGCCCGGGTGACATCCTGGCCTGCGGCCCCGAGCCGATGCTCGAGGTCTTGCGACAGCTGGTGCCCGGCGCGCAGCTCGCGTGGGAGGCGCCGATGGCCTGCGGCTACGGGGCCTGCTTCGGGTGTGTCGTCGGGGTCGACGGTGCCTACCGAAGGCTCTGTCTCGACGGGCCGGTGCTGCGGATGCCGCGGTGAATGTTCCGCTGCTCAACGCGAGTGGGTGCCTCGACGCGCTCGCTGCGCCCGCTGTCGCGCGCACGCTCGACGCGTTCGTCTCGAAGACGATCACGCCGCTGCCCCGTGAGGGAAATCCGCCGGTTCGCATCGTCGAGACCGCTCATGGCATGCTCAACTCGATTGGGCTGCAAGGGCCGGGGATCGAGGCGTTCGTCGAGCGCGTGCTGCCTGCTCTGCGCGGGCTCGGGGTGCCCGTCTGGGTCTCGGTCGGCGGGTTCTCCGCTCCCGACTTCGCATACGTCTGCGAGCGGCTCGACGGGCAAGACGACGTCGCCACGATCGAGCTCAACCTGAGCTGCCCGAACGTCGAGGAGGCCCCGGAGACCGCCGCTCAGCTCGTTGCCGCCGCGCGGCGAGTGACAGGGAAGCCGCTCTACGCGAAGCTCTCGCCCGCCCAGTGGGACATCGGAGCCGCTGCCCGGGCCGTCGTCGCGGCCGGAGCGGATGGGATCTCGCTCGTGAACACGATTCGGGGACTTGCTCTCGACCCCCACACGTCGCGGCCGGTTCTCGCGCGGGCGGTCGGCGGCTACTCGGGTCCCGCACTCAAGCCGATCGCGCTCGCCGCAACCTACGCCGCAGCCAGCGCGGTCGACGTCCCGCTCGTCGGGATGGGTGGCGTGACCACCGGGACGGACGTGCTCGATTTCGCTGCGGTCGGGGCGAGCAGCGTGGCGCTGGGAACGATCCTGTTCTCCGATCCGGGTGCAGCCGCGCGCGTCCGGGCCGAGGTCTCGGCGCTCTCGTCGAGCCGGGGATGGCCGAATCCCGACGACCTCCGTCTCGACCGTGTTGTCGATGGAGAAAAGAAGCTGCAAACAGACGAAAAGCTTGCCGGTTGATTCGTGCGTGACGCTTGGTAGACTCGTCCGCTCACATGGTGACGTCCAAGACGCATGCCCAAGCGCCCCTCCGCTCGCTCGATCAGAGAATGGAGGCGCTGAAGAGGGCGAACGACATTCGCGTCCGACGCGCACAGCTGAAGAAAGACCTGAAGGACGGCCTCGCCCAGATCGACGGTATCCTGCTCGACCCTCCGGATTACGTCTCGACCGCGAAGGTCTTCGACATGCTGATGGCCGTGCCCAAGTTCGGGCGCGTCAAGGCGGCACGGCTCCTCAATCAGTGCCGCATCAGCCAGTCCAAGACGGTAGGGGGTCTTTCCGAACGCCAGCGCACGGAGCTCGTCAACCTCTTCAACCACAGGTGAGGTGTTTCTCGGCTGGCGCCGAGAACCACCTAGGAGTTGACGTCGCACGTCCCCCTCGGCTCCGGTCGTCTCTCTAGGTTTTCGACATGTCGAAAAACCCGGTCGTCGTGTCGAGAAACCCTGTGTTCGTGATCACCGGGCCGTCGGGAGCCGGGAAGGGCACCCTGATTCGCGCGCTCGTCGAGCGACTGCCCGAGCTCGAGGTCGCGGTCTCCGCGACGACCCGCCCGCAGCGGCCGGGTGAAGAGCACGGGCGCGAGTACTGGTTCCTCGACGAATCGGAGTTCCAGGCACGCGTCGACCGCGACGAGTTTCTCGAATGGGTCGAGTACGTCTCGAGCAAGCGGTACGGCACCCTGCGCTCCGAAATCGACCGGATCTCGGGGCATGGTCGGGTTTGCGTCCTCGAGCTCGAGCTCGACGGCGCCGAGCGCGTGCAGGAGGATGTACTCGGGGCGGTGACGATCTTCGTCGCGGCGGACGTCGGCGAGCTCGAGCGCCGACTGCGAGAGCGCGCCACGGAGTCGACCGGCGAGATCGGCGACCGGATCATGCTCGCACGACACCAACTAGAGCAGGCGCACAAGTTTCGCTACATGATCCGCAACGACGACGTGGTGCGAGCGATCGAGGTGTTGGAGGCGGTCGTCGAACGGGAGCTGGAGCTCGCAGGTACCATCAGCCGCCGATGATCGAACCGCGCATCGACGATCTGCTCCCGAGCACCGAGACGAACGGCGATCCGCCGTCCCGTTATGCGCTCGTGATCGTGTCGGCCAAGCGCGCGCGACAGATCAACAACTACCACCACCAGCTCGGCGAGGGGATGGGGCTCGAAGAGGCACCGCCCCCGCTCGTCGAGTCACGCTCGAAGAACTACTTGACCATGGCGATGGAAGAGATCGCCCAGGGCAAGCTCAAGTTCCTGTACGGCCAGACCGTCTAGCCCCTCGCTGATGCTCGGCCCTTGGTGCCTCGCTGGGCGAGTCACCGGCTTGGGTATCCGGTCGCGAGGTCGGGCGAGCGATGGAGACCATTCCCGCGGGGTTGCTCGGAGCCTTCCGATCGCGGGCACAATGCGGGGAATGGCACGGATCGTGCTCGGGATCACCGGCGGAATCGCCGCCTACAAGGCGTGCGAGGTGCTGCGGCTCCTCGTCAAGGCCGGGCACGACGTCACCCCTGTGACGACGCGCGGAGCGGAGCGGTTCGTCGCCGCCCGCACCTTCTGGGCGCTGGCCCGGAAAGAGCCCGCCGCGGATCCGTACCCGCATCTCACGGGAACGGATCTGCTGCTCGTCGCGCCGCTCACCGCGCACACGCTTGCCCGGCTGGCGCACGGCTTCGCGGACGACCTGCTCACCGAGACCGCGCTCGCCCATCGAGGACCCGTGCTCGTCGCGCCGGCGATGAACACGGGCATGTGGGAGCACCCTGCCACCCAGGCGAACGTCGAGACGCTCCGG
>JBPCLB010000053.1:0-5202 GCA_051003695.1 Gaiella sp.
GGAGCGGCTGGTCGGCGGTGAGTGCGCCTACTACGCCTGCATGCCCTCGAAGGCGCTGCTGCGGCCGGTCGAGCTTGCAGCGGAGGCGCGCCGGGTTCCCGGCCTAGAGGTCGGCCCGCTCGACGCCGAGGCGGTTCTCGCTCGGCGTGACGAGGTGATCCACTGGGAGGACGATGCGAGTCAGCTGCCGTGGCTCGCGGACCGGAACGTGACGCTCGTCCGCGGGCGTGGGCTGATCGACGGGCCCCGCCGGGTGAAGGTCGGCGACGACTTGCTGGTCGCGAGGCGCGCGGTCGTGGTCGCGACGGGGAGCGAGGCGGCTGTGCCGCCGATTCCCGGACTGCGGGAGGTGCGACCCTGGACGAATGTCCAGGCGACGACGGCGAAGGTCGTTCCCCGACGACTCCTGATTCTCGGCGGCGGTGTGGTCGCGGTCGAGATGGCGACCGCCTGGGCGGCGCTCGGGTCGCAGGTCACGCTCGTCGCGCGTGAATCGCGGTTGCTCCAGCGCGAGGAGCCGTTCGCCGGCGAGCAAGTGGGGGACTCGCTCCGGCACCTCGGAGTGGCCCTCAGGCTGGGCGTCGAGGCAACGTCTGTCGAGCGTGGGGGTGAGGGTGTCTCGTTGACCCTGGGCGACGGCGAAGAGGTCGTGGCAGACGAGCTGCTCGCGGCCCTCGGCCGCGTCCCCAGAACGCGCGGGCTCGGCCTGGGGAGGATCGGGCTCGACGAGGGGAAGGCGCTCGAGGTCGGCGACGATCTCCGCGTTCCGGGCCACGACTGGCTCTTCGCCCTCGGCGACGTGAACGGTCGTGCGCTGCTGACTCACATGGGCAAGTACCAGGCACGGCTCGCAGCCGACACGATTCTCGGAGGCGTGCCGCGCCTGCGGCTCGACGGCCGTCGCTCGCCACGCGTGATCTTCACGGATCCCCAGGTAGCAGCGGTCGGCTACACACTCGCCGCCGCGGAGGAGCAGGGTCTCGACGTGCGAGCGGTCGACGTGGAGACGGGAGGAAACGCGGGCGGATCGTTCATCGGCAAGGGGGCTCCCGGCACGGCACGGCTCGTGGTCGACGATCAGCGCGTCGTCGTCGGGATGACGATCACGGGCGCAGAGGTAGCCGAGGCGCTCCACGCAGCGACGATCGCGGTCGTCGCAGGGCTGACGGTCGACGAGCTCTGGCACGCGGTGCCGTCGTTTCCGACCCGCTCGGAGCTTTGGCTGCGCCTGCTCGAGGCCTACGGGCTGTGAGCCCGGCCCACCACGTCGCGCAAGTCAACGTCGGGCGCCTGCTCGCGCCGATCGACCATCCGGCGACGGCGGACTTCGTCACCGCGCTCGACCCGGTCAACGCCGCGGCCGACAGCGCGCCGGGGTTCGTGTGGCGGTTACAGACCGAGGAGGGCAACGCGACATCGATCCAGGCGTTCCCCGATCCGCTCGTGATCGTCAATCTTTCCGTCTGGGAGTCGATCGAGGCGCTCGAGACATTCGTGTATCGCGACGCCGGGCATCTGGACGTGCTCAGGCGACGACGCTCGTGGTTCGAGCGGGCTGCGGAGGCGCACACCGCGCTCTGGTGGCTTCCCGCCGGTCAGCTGCCGACGACGGACGAGGCGATCGAGCGGCTCGGCTACCTTCGCCGCCAGGGACCCACGCCTCGCGCGTTCACCTTCCGCGAGCGATTCCCGGCGCCGGCCGTGACGGGATCGCTCAGCGCTTCGTGAAGACCCAGTCGTTGCTGCGAACCTGCATGTGGCAGTCGACGCACGCACATCGGCGAGCCCGGTTGCGCGAGGCGCCCCCGGAGGTGCAGACTTGGTCGACAGCGGCTCCGATCGGGAGGTTGGGAAGCGTGAACGAGGCTGCAACACCGCTCGAGGGCGCCGCCGAGCAACGTGCCAGCGCGCGCTCTTCGCGACGCGTGCTCGCGGTGGAAGGGCTCGGGCCCTTGACGGCGCTCGGAGGCATCGTCTGGGCGTTCGCGCAGCCCTACCGGATCGCGTTCTTCTACCCGGAAGGGAAGGGCGTCGTCGACTGGTTGGTGCAGCCGCCGTTGCTCGTCGTGCTCGTTGGGGTGCTCTTCGCAGTGCTCGTCGCACCAGATCTGGCGGACGACCTCGACGCGGAGGACTCCGCGCGTGCCTCGTCCTGAACACGTTCACTGGCTCTTCGGCACGGGATTTCTCTTCTTCGGGCTCGTGCTGCTCGGCGAGGCGATCGCCGGCGTAGACGTCTTCAGGCAGCGCGCGTGGCGCGCGTACCTCTGGCCGAGCCTAGCGCTGACGGCAGGAATCGGATTGTGGTTCGTCGCGATCTTCTCGACGTTCTCGACGCTGCATCTCGTTGCCCACGCGCTCTGGGCGCAGGCGGCGATGGTCGCCGGCGCCGTGCAGCTCGCCGTCGTCCGAGGACGGCTCTCGAGCCCGGCCTGGTCGCTCGTCACGGCCGCAGCTGTCGCCGTCTCCGGTGCGTCGTTCGTTCTGCACGAACAGAACGGGTGGCTCTTCTCGCGCTCGGCGTTCCTCCATCACCTGATCGGCTGGACGCTGATCGCTGCCACGCTCTTCCCGCTCGGAGCGGCACTGCGGCCGAAGCGCATCGTCTGGGCGTACGGGTTCGCCCTCACCTGGGTCGCGCTCGCGGTGATGCTCTTCTCGGACCGTGACCTCGCCCCGATCTTCGGGCATCTGTCCGACCTTGCCGGAGGCACCACCCCGTGAAACGCGCAGCCGTTGCCCTCGGCGTCGTTGCGCTCCTGCATCCGGCAAGCGCAGTCGCCCACGCGACGCTGAACTCGACGACACCGTCGGTGCAGTCGTCGGTCGGGTCGCCACCACTCGCCGTTGTCCTGCGGTTCGACCAATCGGTGACGGCGGTCGACCGCTCGATCGAGGTTTTCGCAGCAGACGGCGAAGCGGTGGCCGGCTCTCTCTGGGTCGGCGACCGCGGGCGGCTGCTCCGCGCGTCGCTCGCGGGAGTCGTCCGCGGCGCGTACACGGTGCGCTGGCGAGTGCTGTCGGCCGACGGACACATCGGCTCCGGGCTCTTCACCTTCGGGGTCGGCGTCGCGGCGCCGCCGCCGACCGAAGCGTTCGGAGCCGAAGGTCTGGGGTGGCGCGACGACATCGCGCGGTGGGCCGCGTTCGTCGCGCTCGCAGCGTTGCTGGGACCGCTCGTGCTCAGGCTCGTCATCCTCCGCACGACCTCGGTTCCCGCCAGGCTGGAGCACGCTTTTCACGTGGCGGCGACGGTCGGGGCGTTCGCTGCGATCAACGTGTCGATCCTCGCCTTCGTGATCCGCGCCGAGAATGCGTTGCAGCTCGGGTTCGTCGATCTCCTCTACGGCAATCTGGAGCCGTTCGCCGAGCACACGCGCTTCGGGATCGCGTTTCTCGTCAGCCTGATCGGATTCGCGTTCGTCGCCACGTTGCTGCTGCTCGCGTGGGTGCTGGATCGGCCGTCGCTCCTCTGGCCGGCCCTCGTGGGAGCGACCCTGCTCGCGTCGTCGTTCTCGCTCTCGGGCCACCAGGCGATCGAGCCCAACTCCTCCGTCGCAACGCAGCTTGCCGACTGGGCGCACCTCGTGGCGGCATCGATCTGGGCGGGTGGGGTCGTGACGTTGGCTGCTCTCGTCTGGCCTCTCGCGCCGTCGCTGCGGCGGGCGGCGTTCCTCGGCTTCTCGCGTGTCGCGACGGTGCTCGTCGCAGTGCTGATCCTCGCGGGGGTGTATCTCACGATCGTCCGCCTGCCGGAGCTCGCCGATCTGTGGGAGACCGGGTACGGCCGGATGCTGCTCGTCAAGCTCTCGATCGTGGCGGTTGCACTGGGCTGGGGCGCCGCGCACCATCTGCTCGTCCGTCCTCGGCTCGAGCGGGGAGACACGCCGCGCGGGGTGGGACGGAGCCTCGTCGGCGAAGGCGCAGTGGCGGTGGCGGTGCTCCTCGTCGCCGCGATGCTCGTCAACTCCTCGCCGCCGCAGGTCTCGCAGCAGCCGAGGCTCGCCGAGCCCGCCCGCTAGATTCCCGCGCCGTGCACATCGCGATCTCCGGTGGCGCCGGCTTTCTCGGCCTTCATCTCGCACGCCTCCTGCTGGGGAGCGGGCACACCGTGCGCAGCCTCGATCTCCTTCCGCTCCACGACCTGGAGGTCGAGGGGTCGATCGAGCAGCTCCGGGGCGACGTGCGGATCGAGGCCGATGCCCGCCGGCTCGTCGAGGGCGCGGAGGTCGTCGTCCACGCGGCCGCGGCACTGCCGATCCTCGTCTCCCGACGGGCAATCCGCTCGGTCAACGTGGACGGCACGGCCGTCGTCTGCGCGGCCGCACGCGAGGCCGGCGCGCGCAGGCTCGTGCTGATCTCGTCGACTGCGGTCTACGGCGTCCCCGAGCGACATCCGATTCACGAGCATGATCCGCTCGTCGGCGTCGGGCACTACGGCGAGTCGAAGATCGACGCCGAGCGCGTCTGCCGTGCATTCGGTGAGCGTGGGCTCGACACGGTGATCGTCCGCCCGAAGACCTTCGTCGGGCCGGAGCGGCTCGGCGTGTTCGAGATCCTCTTCGGCTGGATCCGCGAAGGCCGCAGGATCCCGATTCTGGGCGACGGCTCGAACCGCTACCAACTGCTCGCGGTCGAGGATCTCGTCGACGCCGTCGCGCGGTGTCTCGATGCTCCCGTCGCAGGGCGGGCGCTCAACGTCGGCGCCGGCACGTTCGGCACCGTGCGCGAGGACCTCGAGGCCCTCATCGCGCACGCCGGCTCTGCGTCGACGGTGCGACCCGTGCCGGCGCGGCCCGCCGAGCTCGCGCTGCGCGGGCTCGAGCTGGCTCGCCTGTCGCCGCTCGCCGAGTGGCACTACCGGACGGCGCACAAGGATTCGTTCGTCTCGATCGAGGCCGCCCGCGGGTTGCTCGGCTGGGAGCCTCGGCTGTCGAATGCCGAGACGCTCTGTGCGACGTACGACTGGTACCTCGAGCATCTCGGGGAGATGCGCGCGGCAGGCATGACGCACCGCGTGCCTTGGGATCAGCGGGCGCTCGGCCTCTTGAGGCGCCTGAGCTAGGAACGTCTATACGCCTCTACACTGCGCATCGATGCGTGAGCTGCTCGACTATCGCGCCGAGTTCCCGATCCTCGAGCATACGACGTATCTGATCAACCACTCGCTCGCGGCGATGCCCGCGAAGGTCGAGGCGCGGC
>JBPCLB010000054.1:0-28425 GCA_051003695.1 Gaiella sp.
CGCCGGCGTGAGCGAGCACGACCCGAAGTCGGGCTGCTTCGTGAGCTGCCCGAAGACGACCCCGGTCGGAGCCGAATCCGCGAGCTGGACGTCGTTCGCCTGGTTCGGCCCGTTGTTGCGGACGAGCGCGGTGTACGTGAGTTCGTCCTTACCGAAGCTCGCCCGTCAACTGGCCGCTTGCGTCTGATAGGTCGGACGGTATGACGCGATCGGGGGAGGGCAATCCCTGGTTCGAGGGACGAATGCGCATCCGAACATCACCCGAACAGTCCACCTGGAGTTTCGTCGAGCTATCGACGGACGAACGCCCAGCTCACCCCACCCGGGTGGCCAGGTCCATCCGGCGGGCGAGATCTAGTTCAGGTGCGTTCAACCCGACCCACGTCGAAGATCCGCGGGTCGTTCGTGATCACACCGTCGACCCCTGCCGCGAGCACACGGTCGAGATCTGCAGGTTCGTCGACCGTCCAAGCGAGCACGGGAGTGCCGAGCGCATGCGCGCGCTCGATCGCCGCGCGCGTCACGAGGCGGTGGTGGAGCATCAGCGCGCTCGCGCCCGCACGCCGGATCAGCCGCTCGACGCGATACGGCATCGACGCTCGCAGCGACGAGAGCCCGAGTGCGACCACGGGCCACAATACGGGGCGGCGCGAGATGCCGGCTCGATCCTCCGGGTAGGTGAGCCCGATCCGCACGTCCGGAGCGAGCCGCGCCAACTCACGCAGGCTGGTGAGATGGCAGGTCGACACCACCGTTCGGCGATCGAGCCCGTAACGGCGGAGCGCGCCGGCGAGCTCGTCGAGCCGTTCGCGCAACTTGAGGTCGACGTGGAGGCCGACGCCCGGGGCTTCCTCCGCGAAGAATGCGAGCGCTTCGTCGAGCGTCGGGAGCTCCGGCGCGGTCTCACGCAGCTCGGCGAGCGACCGGGAGCGAACAGAGCCTCGCGCTGCCCCGTGACTCACCTCGTCGAGGTTGTCGGAGTGGGCGAGCACGAGCGGCCCGCCTGGGAGATCGAGGACGTCGAACTCGATCAGGTCGACACCGAGCTCGACAGCTGCGCGGAACGAGCGGAGCGTGTTCTCGGGCGCGAGCGCCGCCGCGCCGCGATGCCCGATGCGCAACGGCCCGCCATCGGGGCGTTGGAGGTCGATCACGAAGCTACCCCGCGACGTAGCCGGCCGAGCCAGAACCAGGCGAGCGCGGCGAGCAGCACGGCCTGGGCGACCGTGAACGCCGCGACGAGCTGCACGGTGTCCTCCCAGAACCGCTCGGGGTAGAGCCGCAAGAGCGTGTCGGTGCGGGAGAACTGCCACGAATCGCCTTCGAAGGCGAGCTCGTGGAAGCGAACGAAGAACTCGTCGAACCCGAGCAGGATCAGGGGGATACAGAGCAGGGCGATCCCGATCGTCGCCGACGCACCGAGCAGGAGCCCTCGAGCCACGAGTGCACGCGCCCTCGTGCGTGCGAGACCGAGCGCCAGCACGGCGATTGTGATCGCGACGACGAGCTGGAAGGCAAGCACGACTCGAAGGAGCACGCGAACGTCGCGCATATGGGCAACCTCTCGCGATTCGAACGCCGTCGAGCCGTCCGGCAGGCTCGCTCGCTCGAGCAGCATCACCCCCGCCCCACCCGGACGGATCGACTCGAGACCGAGCAGCGCGAGCCGTTCGCGCTGGCCGCGCGTGAGCCCGTACCGGTCGTCGGGAAAGCCGGCCCGGTCGTATTCGAAGCGCACGAACCAGTCGTTTGCGAGCACGCGGAAACCGGTCACGACGAGCGCGGGCGGGGTCACGATCGCGACCGCGACGACCAAGGCGATCGCGAGACCGCGCCCCGCGGCCGAACCGGAACGATGCCGTGACGAGCGACGACGAGGCACTGGGACGGACAGGTCTGGCCCCTACAGGCCGAAGAGGTCGCCGATCTGGCGCCACGTCGTCAGAGCGAGCACCGCGCACACCGCGACGAGCAGCACGAGAACGAGCCAGAAGCGGGCTCCCGCCCGACGTCGCCGGCGTCGGTGCTCGATCCGGGCGTGGCGACGCGCCCGCTCTTCCCAGTAGCGTCGCCTCACCGCCTCGTCGTCAACCGAGGAATCGTCGTCCAGCTCCCGCTCGCGTACGTTCCCTACCACGAAGCGAAGCATAGGAGGTTCAACGCGTCCGGAGGCTCCACGTCGAACGTGACTCGAGCGGCTCGGTCGGAGATACTGTGCGGCGATGGTCGCGGGAAGACAGATCGAGTTGCGCGGTCTCGGTGACCGCCTCGGCCTCGTCGCGGGGCTCGTGCTCGCGGCATCGGTCTTCGGCGGGTGGTACACCGGCTCCGGCGAAGGGGTCACGATCGCGGTGCTCGGCTGGAACACCGGAATCCTCGGCAAGCTCGTGCTCGCCGTCGGCGCTCTGGTCGTGCTTCTCGTGATCCTGCGGGAGTTCGGGATCGAGCCACCCGCCGCGCTGCCCGAGAGCATCGTCATCGTCGCGCTCGGGTCGATCGCCACGATCTTCGTGTTGATCCGCGTGATCTCGATCCCCGACGACTTTTTCTTCGCGGGTCGCGGAGTGGGTCTGTGGATCAGCCTCGTGGCCGCGATCGCGGTGATCGTCGCGGGCCTGTTGCAGGCGTCCGAGGAGCTGTAGCTTCTCTGCCGAGAGCGTGCCTTCCGCAACCGCGGAGCTCCCGTCACGAGGATTCCTCGCGTTGAGAGCGGTTGAAGACACCCGGCAGGAGTGGGCCGAAGGTCATCGTGCGTTCGTCCGACTGACGCGCGACCCGAGACACGAGCAACGACTCCATGTGCAGCTCGAAGCGGTCGGCGACGAGCTTCGGCGCCGTGTCGGTCAGACGTTCTCGCTCACCGAGCTCGTCGCGGCCTATGCGGACGCCGACCGGTGGACGCGTGAGGCGGTCGAGCGGACTGCGCCCGCACCGGGCTGGCCACGCACGCTCGCCATCGTCGGCGACGCCGCCTTCCATCTCTACAGCCGCGGTGCGAGGGACTACGCGTTGTGACCGCAACGGAGCGATGCGCCGAATGAGCCGCCCCGAGGGCTTACACGGTCGCGATCGCGCGCGACGTCGGGCTCGAAGCTGGCCGCGCGCCGTCCTCGTCGTGCTCTGCGCGGCCGTCCTCCTCGCTGTGGGAGTCGCGGTGGGGATGGCGCTCGAGGATCGGCCTGTGCCAGGCGGCACACAGACTCTCGTGCGAACCCTCGAGCCGCTCCCGCAACGAGCACCCTGACGCGCTGCTGCTCAGGGAGCCGGGCGTCCCCCGGCAAGAGCCTGCACCGCGCTCGCAGTCGATAGAGAGCAACACCGCCGGGGCCAGCGGTCCGGCAGCTCGCGCAACACACCCTCGCCGAGCAGATGACCAGGTTGCGCGAGCGCGTAGGCGACGTGCGCGTGCAGGCACTTGAGCTGCTCGAGGTTGCGAGAGCCACCGATTCCCGTCCCGAGCGATGAGCCGCCGTCCCGGCCGACCCGACCGTCGGCGAGGCGGCGCCTGAGCTCCACCTGCTGTTGCGTCGCGCGCCCGAGGGAGGACTGCAGTTGCGAATCACTCGCGAGCGCCGCGCTCCACCGCTCGACGCCGCCGCCAGCCTCGACTCGCGACACCGCGGCGACGAGATGCCGACACGTGAGGTAGTACGTGGTCGGGAACGGCTCGCCATCCGCGGCGTAGGGATCCTGCTCGGTCACCGCCGGAGCCCCCCAGGGGCAACGAGCGGCGACCCGGCGGAACGCGCGCGGAACCCGACCGAGCTGCAGGGTCACGAGGTCGATGTCGTCCACACCCCAATCCTAGGAAGGGCGCCGTCGGCCCGACGCGGCTTCCACGTGCCGCCGGTCCTCAGCGATCGTCGGCCCGATGCTCACGTCGCCACTGTGGGATGCCCTTGACGATGAAGAGCTGCTCGCCCGGCCTGACGAAGCCGATTCCACGGGCGTCTCGCGCGAGCGTCTCGAGGCTGGTCACGCGCTCGAGGCGGCGCGTGACACGGGCACGCTCGAGGCGTAGCGCGACGACCTCGTCCGTGCGTGCTTCGAGCGCGCTCCGTGTCTCGACATAGCTCGACAGAGGCCGGTAGTAGAGGAAGCCGACCACGACGACGACCAGGATCGGAAGCAGCCACCTCGGGCGGCTCCACCGCCACCTGCTCGTTCCCGACCGTGCTCGGATCGCCGCCACCGTGACCTGGTTCGGCGCTACCGATGCGCCCCCTTCCGCCACGGCCTCGGCCCTACGCCACCTCGACCTTGATCAGGTTGGTCGAGCCGGGGATATTGACGGCTGTACCGGCAGTGATCACGACGCGATCGCCTGGCTCGACGATGCGGGCGTCGCGCGCGGCTCCGATCGACACGGACCACAGATCCTCGACGTTCTCGGTCTCGGGGATGTGCAGCGGCGTCACGCCCCACTCGAGCGCCATGTGCCGGAGCGAATCCACGTTGTGCGTCAGCGCGACGATCGAGCGCCGTGGTCGCAGGCGCGCGACGGCCGAGGCGGTGCGACCCGTAAAGGTGGGCACCAGAATCGCGCTCGCCGACAGCGCCTCGGCGATGTCGCACGCCGCGTTCGACATCGCCTGACCGATCGTCGGCTCGTCGCTCGCCTCGGGGATCTCGTGCCGGTAGCCCAGGCTTGGCTCGACCGCGTGCGCGATCCGGTCCATGAACGCGACCGACTCGAGCGGGTACTCCCCGACTGCGGTCTCGCCCGAGAGCATGATCGCGGAGGTTCCGTCGAGGATCGCGTTCGCGACGTCCGAAGCCTCTGCGCGCGTCGGCTCGGGCGAGTGGATCATCGACTCGAGCATCTGCGTCGCCGTGATCACCGGCTTGCCCCGCTCGAGCGAACGCATGATGATGCGCTTCTGGAGCAGAGGCACGTCGGTTGCCCCGATCTCGACGCCGAGGTCTCCACGCGCGACCATCACGGCGTCCGCCGCGGCGAGGATGGGGTCGAGCGACGCGATCGCCTCCGCCTTCTCGATCTTCGCGATCACGTACGCATGTGAGCCGCGCGCCTCGATCAGCGTCCTCAGCGCGAGCACGTCGGACGAGGAGCGAACGAACGAGAGCGCGACGAAATCGACTCCGAGCTCCATCGCGAACTCGAGGTCGTCGAGATCCTTTCGCGTGAGCGAAGGGATCGGGAGGGGCACGCCGGGCAGATTGACGCCCTTATGGGAGGAAACCACCCCACCGACGACGACCTCGCACCGCGCCCGCCCGCGCTCGACGGCCTCGACGCGAAGCCGAACGTGACCGTCGTCGATCAAGACCTCGTTCCCCGGCTGGAGTACCGACCCGAGCACGGCGGGGCTGATCGGGAGGTCGCCGTCGCGGGCTCCATCCTCTCCCGCGATCACGACCGACCCGCCTCGCTCGAGCTTCATGGGGCCGTCGAGCTCCCCGACCCGGAGCTTTGGCCCCTGGAGATCCGCGATCAGCGCAAGCGGGTGCCCGCAATTGCCCTCCGCCTCGCGTAGGAGACGTGCCCGTTCAGCGTGATCCGCGTGCGTCCCGTGGGACATGTTCAGACGCGCTCCGTCCATCCCCGCGGCGATCAGCGCCTCGATCGTCTCGGACGTCGAGGAGGCGGGACCGATCGTCGCGACGATCTTCGTGCGCCGGATCTTCACGCGCTTCACACTACCGAGGCGCCTGGCGTGCGCCAGGCGCCTGGATTCGCGGGTGGCCTCGGATCGAGAACGCCGCTGATCATCCGGCGCTCATCGACACGATCGCCCGATTGGTGTAAGCGGCGAGCGGGACATTCCTGTGTTGAATCAACACAGGTCTCAGCGTGTGCCGGAATGACGACCAGCCGGGGAGGACCACTTCGTCGCTCAGCTGCTCCTCGGTGCGCAGGTGCCGGTTCCGCGTGAGAACCAATGGTTCGCCCGGAGCCCCTCCTGTACGAATCACGGTCGCGATTAGATCCTTGCGTCCACGATGAGAAAGCTTGTGTTGAAACAACACAAGCGTCAGTTGCCGCGCGCGGAAGCGCCGACCGGCCCGGAAAACACCGCCGCGTCGCCCAACTCCTCCTCGATCCGCAGGAGCTGGTTCAGCGTGAGGGAACCCATGTTCCCCCACGAGCTCCTCCTCCACGAATCACGGCTTCGACACGACGAAAACCTTCGCGGAGAGCGCGGTCCACGCTGCGGCCACAACACCCCCCTCGAGACCGGCTGCGATCGCTCGCAAACGCCGCTCAACGCGCCGCGCGCGGAAACGCCGACCAGCCCGGGAACACCGCCTCGTCGCCCAGCTCCTCCTCGATCCGCAGGAGCTGGTTGTACTTCGCGACGCGGTCGGAGCGGGCGGGAGCGCCCGTCTTGATCTGACCGGCGTTGACGGCGACCGCGAGGTCGGCGATCGTCGCGTCCTCCGTCTCACCGGAACGGTGCGAGACGATTGCCGCGTACCCGCTGCGATGCGCGAGTGCGATCGCGTCGAGCGTCTCCGTGAGCGAGCCGATCTGGTTGACCTTGACGAGGATCGCGTTGCCGACACGCTCCTCGATGCCCCGGCGGAGGAAGTCGACGTTTGTGACGAAGAGGTCGTCGCCGACCAGCTGGATACGGGCGCCGAGGCGGTCGGTGAGCGTCTGCCAGCCGGCCCAGTCGCTCTCTCCCAGTCCGTCCTCGATCGAGACGATCGGATACCGGTCGCAGAGGTCGGCCCAGAGGTCGATCATTCCGGCCGTGTCGAGCGTACCTCCCTGCCGCTCGAGGCGATACGCGCCGTCGTGATGCAATTCGCTCGTCGCCGGGTCGAGCGCGAGCGCGACCTTGTCGCGATGGCCGGCACGCTCGGCTGCCTCGAGGATCACGTCGCAGGCCTCGTACGCAGACCCGAAGTCGGGTGCGAACCCGCCCTCGTCTCCCACGGTGGTCGCGAAGCCCTTCTCTGTCAGCAGACGCTTGAGGTGATGGTAGGTCTCGGCGCCGATTCGAAGCGCCTCCGAGAAGGACGAGGCACCGGCTGGGACGAGCATGAACTCCTGGAAGTCGAGCGCGTTCCGCGCGTGCGCGCCCCCGTTCACGACGTTCAGGAGCGGCACCGGGAGCACGTGGGCGTTGACGCCGCCGAGCCACCGGTAGAGCGGGATACCCGCATCGGCCGCGCCGGCCTTTGCCGCCGCGAGCGAGGCGCCGAGAATCGCGTTGGCCCCCAGCCGCGACTTGTTCGGCGTCCCGTCGAGGTCGACGAGCGCCCGGTCGAGCTCGCGCTGCGCCCCCACGTCGAGCCCGGTCAGGATCTCCGCGATCTCGCCGTTCACGTGCTCGACGGCGCGCAGCACGCCCTTTCCGAGCCACCCGGTCTCGTCGTCGCGAAGCTCGACCGCCTCGTGCTCGCCGGTCGAGGCTCCCGAGGGCACCGCCGCGAGCCCGAAGGCGCCCGATGCGAGCCCGATCTCGACCTCGACGGTCGGATTCCCGCGCGAGTCGAGCACCTGCCGGCCGTGAACGTGCACGATCTCGCTCAAGGTGTTGTCTCCCGCATCGCGGGAGAGAACACTAGACGCCAGCGTCCGTGACGTGTTCCTGCGCTTCTCTAGGGTGCTCGTCGCGCAGCGAGAAGCACTTTTGCTGCGGCGTACCAATGCTCCTGCCGCCCGAGGGCGAGCTCGGACCAGGCCTCGCCGCCCGCCGCCGCGAGCTGCTCGGCGAGCTCGACCCGCCCGACGAAACGAGCGGTCGTCGCGCGAAGCGCGAGCTCGGGATCGACGTTCAGCATCCGCGCCGCATTGACCACGGTGAAGAGGAGATCCCCCAGCTCGGCGAAGACGGCAGGATCCGGAGGGCGCTCGGGCTCGGGCGGCCCGGCACGCGCGACCTCGGCGGTGAGCTCGCCGAGCTCCTCGTCGAGCTTCGCGAGTGGCCCCTCCACGCTCGGCCAGTCGAAGCCGACCGTCGCAGCGCGTCGCTGCGCCTTGCGCGCATGGAGCAGAGCGGGAAGGCTCGCCGGGAGATCGTGGAAGACGCCGCTGCGACCCTCCTGCTCGGTCTTGATCGCCTCCCAGCGCTCGCGAACCCGACCCGCGGTTGCGGCTTCGGCGTCGCCGAAGACGTGTGGATGCCGCCGGACGAGCTTCGCGTGCACCACCTCGGCGATCTGCTGGAGACCCCCCGCGCCCTCCTCCTCGAGCAGGAGCGCGAGGAAAAACGTCTGGAAGAGGAGATCGCCGAGCTCGTCGAGCAGCTTGGCTCGATCACCGGAGAGCGCAGCATCGGCGACCTCATAGGCCTCCTCGATCGTGTGCGGGACGATCGTCGCAGCGGTCTGCTCACGATCCCAGGGACATTCGGCGCGCAAGCGCCGCGTCAAGTCTCCGAGCTCGTGAAGTGCCCGCCCGGCACTCACCAGCGCCGGCGGGTCAGTGGCAGCACGGCCGCGTCGAGCATCGGCTCCGGGCTTTCAGGCGGGGTCAACGGCAACGCGACGGAGCTCAGCCGTCTCCGTTTGTCTCCGTGTCGGCCGTCGTCTCGGACGTGGCCGGTGGCGCGAAACCGGTCGCGTACTCGACCTTGTCCTCGTACCGTTTGCGCGCGTCCTCGGCCCATTTGGTCACCAGCTTGTCCTTCTTCTCCTGCAGAAGCTGCGTTCTGATCTGCTTCGAGACGTCCTCGAGCGGGGTCGTCGAGCCCTGCTTGACCGCCCCGAGCGCCTGGATCACGTGGAACCCGAACTCGGTCTTCACCGGCTTCGAGAGCTCGTTCTCTCCAAGGGAGAACGAGACTTTGTCGAACGGAGCGACCGTTTGGCCCCTGGAGATCCGCAGCTTGCCACCACTGTTCTTCGAGCCTGGATCGAGCGATCGCTGCTTCGCCAGCGCGGCGAAGCTCGCCCCTCCGGTGAGCTTCCTGTAGACATCGTCGGCTTCGGCTTTCGTCTTCACGAGGATGTGTCGCACCTCGCGCGACTCCGTCACGCTGTACTGGCTCTTGTTGGCGGCGTAGTACTTGGCGACATCGGCGTCGGTCACCTTGACGTCTGCCGTCACCTTCTCGGCGATACCCTCGGACAGGAGCTGCGACTCGATGTCGAGTCGGAACGCCGCAGGGGTGTAGCCCTGTTGCTTCAGCTGCGTCTCGAGCGTCTTCTGGTTGCCACCGAAGTATTGCTGTCTGACCTCGACGATCCGATCCTCGACCTGCTTGTCCGTTACCTCGACTCCGAGCTCCTCAGCCTCCCGCTGGTACTCCTCGCGCTGGACGAGGAACGCGACTCCCTGCGACTGCAGTGACTGGAACTCGGCCGTTCCCGCCTTTGGGAACTCGCGCTTCTGCGCCTTGTACGACGCCCGCGCCCGGCCGATCAGCGCATCGAGCTCGGTCTTCGTGATCGGCGTTCCGTCGACCACGGCGACGGCGTCCGCCGGTACGTCGTCCGAGCCACCACCGCCACAGCCGGCCGCGAGAGCGACGAGGACGACGAGCGAGGCAGCGAGGGCGGAGACAGGGCGCGCGTTCTTCATCGAGACGACCTCATGTTCTAGACGACGGGCGATTACGGCAGCGTTACGAGATGTTCGGAGATTCGTTCGGAGGCGGGCGTGCGGTTCAGCCACGCGACACGCGCCGCTAGGCGGCCCGCCGAGCGTCCAGAATAGCATCGGCCAGCGCGAGCGCTCCCTCCAGGCCATCGGTTCGGAGCGCAACCTCGCGTCGGGCGGACGTATAGACGGCGGTCTCCGAGAGGGCTCTGAGCGCCCGTAGCTCTGCCGAGCCGAGGGAGACCGGTCCGACCGTCGCTCTCCCACCTCGCAGGACGAGGAACTCGGCCCCGATCCGGGCGAGCCGCTGCTTCGCCTCCTGGATCTGGAAGAGGCTCTCGACCGGCTCCGGCACCGGGCCGTACCGGTCTTCGGTGGCCGCGTGGAGCTCGTGGAGCTCGTCCTCGTCCTCCGCAAGGGCGATCCGACGGTGAAGGTCGATCTTCAGCGACTCCGATTGGATGTACGACGCCGGAACGTATGCGTCGACACGAGCGTCGACACGCACGGGACGGGCGATCACTCGAGCCTGGCCCGAAAGCTCTGCGACGGCCTCGTTGAGCATCTCCACGTAGAGCTCGAATCCGAGCGCTGCGACGTGGCCCGACTGCTCGGCGCCGAGCAGGTCACCGGCGCCCCGGATCTCCAGGTCACGCATCGCGATCTGGAACCCGGCCCCCAGCTCGGTGTGATCGGCGAGGGTTGCCAGCCGTGTGCGCGCCTCCGGCGTCAGCTCGGAAGCGTCCGGATAGAAGAGGTAGGCGTGCGCGGTCACGTCCGAGCGGCCCACGCGCCCGCGGATCTGGTAGAGCTGCGCCAGCCCGAGCGTGTCGGCCCGCTCGACGATCAGCGTGTTTGCCTGGGGAATGTCGATCCCCGACTCGATGATCGTCGTCGAGACGAGTACGTCGGCATCGCCCGCGAGAAATGCATGCATCCGCTCCTCGAGCTCACGCTCGGACATCTGGCCGTGAGCGACGAGCAGGCGAAGCCCTGGACAGAGCTGCTGCAGGGCCTCGGCACGCTCGTCGATCGTCTCGACGCGGTTGTGGAGGTAGAACGACTGTCCATCTCGCGCGCGCTCCCGCTCGAGCGCGGCGCGGATCACCTCGTCGTCGAGCTCGCCGACCGTCGTGCGGATCGGCCGGCGTCCTTCCGGTGGCGTCTCGATCACCGAGATGTCCCGCAACCCCGAGAGCGACATGTGCAGCGTGCGCGGGATCGGGGTCGCCGAGAGCGAGAGTACGTCGACCTCGAGCCGGAGGGAGCGGAGGAGCTCCTTCTGCTGGACGCCGAAGCGTTGCTCTTCGTCGACGATCACCAGGCCGAGCTCCTTGGGCACGACGTCGCGCGAGAGCACGCGGTGGGTGCCGACGAGCACCTCGACTCTTCCCTCGGAAAAATCTCGAAGAGATTTCTTGATCTCGCTCTGCGAGCGGAAGCGGGAGACCATCTCGACTCGGATCGGGAAATCGCGATACCGCTGTTTGAAGGTGTTCCAGTGCTGCTCGGCGAGGATCGTGGTCGGGCAGAGCACCAGCACCTGCCTGCCGTTGACGGCTACGGCGAACGCGGCCCGCACCGCCACCTCGGTCTTCCCGAAGCCGACGTCGCCGCAGACCAGCCTGTCCATCGGGCGAGGTGACTCGAGGTCGTCCTCGACCGCCTCGATCGCGCGCCGTTGATCGTCGGTCTCACGATAGGGAAACGACGCTGCGAGCCGCTCGAGCCAGTCGCTCGTGAGGTCGTAGGGTGTCCCGCTCGCCCGTTGCCGCTGGGCGTAGAGCTGGATCAGCTCCCCGGCGAGCTCGCGGACGGAGGCGCGCGCTCGCGCCTTGAGGTTCTGCCACGCTTTGCCGCCGAGCTTCGACAGCGCAGGTGACTTCGCGTCGGCCCCGATATACCGAGACAGCTTTCCGAGCTGCTCGTGCGGCACGTAGAGCCTGTCCTCCCCCTTGAAGGCGAGATGCAGGTAGTCACGGGTCACGCTCGCGACCGCTTTCGTCTCGAACCCGATCAGCTTCCCGACCCCGTGATCCTCGTGGACGACGTAATCGCCCACGCGGAGGTCGGCGAAGCTCGCGAGCGCGCGTCCGAGCTTCGCACCCGCGCGAGGCGCCCGCTTGCGGAAGACGTTCGTGTCGGGCAGGAGCACGAGCCCGAGCTCACGCCAGACGAAGCCACGGCGCGCCGGCGAGACTGCGAAGCGGAGCGCGGCCTCGGCGGGTAGCGAATCACCGGGCTCCAGCAGCTCGGTCTCGACCCGACGGAGCAGCGCGCGCTGCCGCTGGGCCTCCCCCCGATGCGCGAACGAGACGACGACCCGATGACCCGCCCGAACGAAGCCGCCCAGCTCGTTCTCCGCCTCCGAGAGCCCCCGGGCCGCGATCGCCGGGCGCTGCGCCTCGAAGGCGTGTGCCTGCCCGCGGGGGAACGCATCGAGCTCGGCAGCGTCCTCGAATGCCAGCGCGCCGAGGCCTTCCTCCTCACGTACGGCGCGAACGTCGTCGGGCTGCCAGACGATGTCGGGCTGACGCCCGATCGGCGCGACGAGGTCATCGAGAGGGAGCGACCGCGTCAGGGTCTCGTCGTCGCGCAGGGCGGGCTCGACCAGGCCGGCGCGGCGCTCGGTCGCTGGGCGGACGATTGCCTCGGCGACGGGATGGAGTGCGCGCTGGGTGAACGGCGAGAACGCACGGATCTGCTCGATCTCGTCCCCGTACAGCTCGACCCGGAGTGGCTCTCGACCCGTTGTCGGAAAGACGTCGACAATCCCTCCCCGCACGGCAAACTGACCACGCTCCTCGACGCGATCGACCCTCTCGTATCCGGAGAGCGCAAGCGCCGCGGCAAGAGCATCGAGGCCTGGCTCGAGGCCGGTGCGCAGCGAGACGGACTCGGGTCTCGCACCGATCGGCGCTAACCCCTCGGAGAGCGCGATCGCCGACGCGCAGATCAGACCTCCTCTCGCGAGTACCTCGAGCGCACGGAAGCGCTCCCCAACGAGGTGCGGAGCGGGCTCGAGCCCCGAGTCGAGAGAGACGCCTCGACTCGGAAGCAAGGCGACGCTGTCACCCCCGAGGAACCACGAAATCGCGTCCGCGATGTCCCTCGCGTCTGCGTCCTCGGGAACGAGCACGAGTAACGGGCGGGCGAGCTCCTCGTGAAGCGCTGCGAGGACGAGCGGCAGCACCGGCTCGGACACGCGAGCCCGCGCAGGAAAGGCGCGGGTGAAGGCCTGGAAGCGGTCGTGCCGCCGCAACTCCTCGACGAAGCCCGTCAGGGCGAGGCCGGATCGGGTTGTCGGAACGGTGAGGTCCATGCACACGGCGGGAGCTGGGCCCCGGTACGCCATCGTACCGCGGCGCCCGCGCAGACCCGCAACGACCCCCAAGGGCACCCCCGGTGCCCTGAGCGAACGATATCGGCGGGAACGTGACGAGACTGTGCCGACTCCGTGTCAACTCTGCGACGAGTCGGGCACATCCGAGAGACGAAGGGTCTTGAGCGACGACCCGAGGTCGTCGCGTGCAGCTCACCCGCGCGCGACCGCCCCTGTCGGAACTGGGGTCACCGTTCCCTCGACAGGTGTCGGCGTGTCGGGATCTCGACCAGCGGGCCGCCAGAGCCTTGTCGAAGGAAACCGGCGATCGTCAGTTGAAACGGCGCTGCGTCTCGGCCAACCCCTCGAGCGCGAGGCACTCGGTCGCCTCGGCTGCGCGGGCGACGAGCGCCTCGACGTCGTCTTCGGGCTCGAACGGCGCGAGGACGTACTCCGCCACGTCTCTGCGGTCGCCCCGACCCGGACGGCCGACCCCGATCCGCAGGCGGAGGAAGTCCTGCGTACCGAGGCGCTGAGCGATCGAGCGGAGACCGTTGTGACCGGCGAGGCCCCCGCCTGCGCGCGCCTGGAGGCGAGCGACGTCGAGGTCGACGTCATCGTGGACGACGAGCACGGTCTCGGCGGTTGCCTTGAAGAACGCCGCGGCAGCCTGAACCGAGGCGCCCGACTCGTTCATGAAGGTCTCAGGTTTTAGCAGCGCCAGTCGCGCGTCTCCGGCTCGGATCTCGGCGATGCGGCCTCGAAATCTCGATCTGAACGAGCCGTCGTGCCGTCGCGCGAGCTCGTCGACCACCATCCAGCCCACGTTGTGGCGGTCGTGTGCATGCCGTCGCTCGGGATTGCCGAGACCGGCGACGAGGAGATCGAGCGTCGAGGCGTGCTCGCCCCGGCGCAGAAGCCGCATCTACTCTCCGGACGAAGAGCTATCGCCCGACTCGGATGAAGACTCGGCGTCGCCATCCGCGTCCACTGCCTCGCCCTCGACCTCTTCGCCCTCGACCTCGGTCGTCTCGTCCTCGACGCTGAGCTCGGTCGGCGTGGTGCAGGTGGCGATCACGAGCGTCGGGTCGTCGAGGAACGCGACGTCCTCGATCGCCGGCAGCTCTTCGAGCCGAATCGAGCCGTTGAGCTCGAGCTCGTCGATCGAGACGTCGACGCTCTCCGGAATGCTCATCGGCAGGGATTCGACGCGTAGCTCGCGGGCGACGAGCTGAACGACACCGCCTGCGCGCGACCCGGGAGCTTCGCCGACGAGATGGATCGCCACGGTGGCCTGAATGGGTCGGTCGAGCCTGACTTCGTGGAAATCGATGTGGGTGAGCGTGCCGCGCACGGGATGCACCTGGTACTCCTTGAGCACCGCATGGTGGGGGGTCGTCTGGCCTTCGAGGATCACGTCGACGATCGCGTGCAGGCCCGACGGCCCGCTGAGCACGGCGCGCAGATCGCGCTCGCCGACGACGAATGCCCGCGCGTGACCCTTGCCGTAGAGGACGCCCGGAATGAGTCCCTGCGCCCGAAGCCGCCGGGTCGAGCGCGAGCCGAGCTCCTCGGTCTCCCGCTCCCGAACCTCGAGTCTTGCTCTCTCGCTCGACACGGCGCGGAATACTAGCGGCGCGCCGGGAGACCGTGTTTGCCCCCGATCACCTGCTCGACGCCATGCGGTTTCGGCCTCGTCGCGGCCGGTCAGGCGAGCGAGTCGCCGGCGCGACGGACGCGCCTACTTCTAGAAAACGCGCTCGCCGGCGGCTCCGTAGCCCTCGACGGGAAGCTTGGCCATTGGAGTCGCTCCGAATGCCTCGGCGAACACGGTGAAGATCGTCGCGTTGCGACTGACGGTCTCCCCGGCCGCCGCCGGCAGCCTGCGTTGAAGGGTCGCTTCTTCGACGAACCCGAGTCGACGGGGCACGCGGAGGCTGGCTGCGTTCGCCGGGTCGATGCGGATCTCGACGCGCTCGACGCCGCAGACGGCGAATGCGACGCGTGTCAGCGCCGACACCGTGTCGCTCGCATGGCCCTGACGCAGGCGGCTCGAACGCAGCCAGTAGCCGATCTCGAGCCCACCCTCGCCGACCCGTGCGTGCAGACCCGCCCCGCCGACGACCTCGTTCTCGTCCCGTGTGAAGATCCCGTAGACGAAGTCCTCCCCGAGGTCGAATCTGCCCCGAAAGCGCCGCAGCAGGGCGACCTTCTCCGCGAGCGTCTGGGGCTCCTCGCTCGCCCACGGCATCCACGGACGGAGGTGGTCGAGGCTCGTGTCGAGCGCGTCCTTGAGCAGCGGCGCGTCGGGCGGTTCCCAGCAGCGGATCGTGAGCCGCTCGGTACGAATCAGGTACGGCGGGTCGGCGGCACGCACGCCCTGACCCTAGGTCAGCCGGCTCGAGTCCGCGACGTTGACCATCCTGCGTGGGTCAGGCAGGCTCGGCGCCGCCCTCGGCCGGGCCGCTCGCGAGGACGATGACGTATCCGTCCGGGTCACGCAGCCAGAACTCGCGTTGGCCCGCACGCGGGTTCTCGCGCGGCTCCTCGAGGATCTCCGCCTGGAGCTCCTCCACACGTGCGACAGCTGCGTCGAAGTCGGCGACCTGAAACCAGAGCACGGCGCCGTTGCCGTAGGGCCGCGACTGCTCGTCACCGAGATACGGGTGCTCGTGCGCATTCCAGTCGTGCAGCTGCAGGACGAACTCGTCGCCGGCCATGACCCGCTCGTACGCTCGTCCACCGTGGCCGCTCGTACAGCCGAGCAGGCGGCAGTACCACCGGCTGCTCGCCTCCACGTCGGACACGGCGATCAGCGGCTGCGCGCGAACGCTCATCGGGCTCAGAAGAGCTGGTTCTCGCCGGCGAAGATCGCCGAGACCGAATCGTCGGCGAAGACGTTCTTGATCGTCTCGGCGAGGATGCCCGAGATCGAGAGCACCTCGACGTTCTCGGGCCGGTCGATGGCGCCGACGGGGACGGTGTCCGTGACGATCACGCGCTCGAAGTCGCTCGCCTCGATCCGCTCCAGCGCCGGCGGGTTGAAGAGCGCGTGCGTTCCGCACGCGTAGACCTTGGTGGCGCCGGCCTCGCGCAGGGCTTTCGCGCCCGCGCACAGCGTCCCGGCCGTGTCGATGATGTCGTCGGTCATCACCGCGACTTTGCCGGCAACGTCGCCGATCACCCCGCGCACCCGAACCTGGTTGTGACCGGGCCGTTCCTTGTCGAGCACCACGAGGCCGCCGTCGATCATCTCGGCGAACTTGCCGGCGAGTTTCGCACGCCCGGTGTCGGGTGCGACTGCGACCCGCTCGACATCGGGGCCGATCAGGTCCCGGATGTGATGGGCGAAGAGCGGGACGGCGACCATGTGGTCGACGGGGATCCGGAAGAAGCCCTGTACCTGTCCGGCGTGGAGATCCATCGTGACGACGCGGTCGACCCCAGCGGTCTCGAGCATGTCGGCGACGAGCCGCGCGGTGATCGGCTCGCGGGGACGCGATTTCTTGTCCTGGCGCGCGTAGAAGTACCAGGGGATCACGGCCGTGATCCGTTTCGCGGAGGCCAGCCGCGCGGCGTTGACCATGATCAGGAGCTCCATCAGGTGATGGTCGACGGGCTTGGCCGCGGTCTGGACGATGAAGATGTCCGCGCCACGCACCGATTCGTCGAAACGGCAGTACGTCTCGCCGTCGGCGAAGGTCTTCAGCTCGACCGGGCCGAGATCGACGTCGAGGTGGTCGGCGATGCGGTGGGCAAGCTCCGGGTGCGAGCTACCGCTCACCACGACCAGACGCTTGCGCGGCTGCAGGCCGATCGCACGGCCGGCCTGCGGGTGCGACTGGATCTCGGGTACCGACAACCCCGGCAACGTCTGCTCAATCGTCCCGCTTTCCACCTCGCCCCTCCTTGACGGTCTGTCGTGGTGGGAACCCGACCAGGGCATTTGCGGGGACGTCGTCGGTGACCACCGACCCGGCAGCCGTCCACGCATCGTCTCCCAACGTGACGGGGGCAACGAGCACAGTGTCTACCCCGACCCTGACGTCGCGCCCCAACGTCGTCCGCTCCTTCGCGGCACCGGTGCCGTGACCGAGGTTCGCCGTGATCGATCCGGCTCCCACGTTCGTCCGCGCTCCGATCTCGGCATCCCCGAGATAGGAGAGGTGGGGAACCTTGGCGCCCTCGCCGACGCGGGTGTTCTTCAGCTCGACGAAGGTGCCTGCCTTGGACGATGCTTCCAGCACGGTTCCCGGGCGAAGGTAACAGAACGGACCGACGATCGCGCCCGGGCCGATCTGGGCATCGATCGCAACCACGTTCGGACCCACAACAGCCCCGCGCGCGACACGCGTCGAGCCGCGAAGCGTGGTAAACGGATCGATCACAGTGTCGGGCTCGAGTTGCACGTCCGGCTCGATCCAGGTGCTGACCGGGTCGGTGATCGTGACCCCGGCGAGCATGTGCTTCGCGTTGATCCGGTCGCGCAGTGACGCTGCGGCCTCTGCGAGCTCGATCCTCGAGTTGACGCCTTCGGTCTCGATCGGGTCCTCCGCCATGTGCACCGCGACGCTGTGTCCTTCGGCCACGATCCCCTTCACCGCGTCTGTGAGGTAGAGCTCGCCCTGGACGTTCGCCGGAGTCAGCCGCTCGAGCGCCTGCCAGAGGAGCTCTGCCCGAAACACGTAGATCGACGAGTTCGCCTCGTCGACCTCGAGCTGATCCGAGCTCGCGTCGGCGGCCTCGACGATCGCCGCCAGCTTGCCGGCGTCGTCGCGAAGCACGCGTCCGTACGAGCGAAGGTCCGCCGGGACGAACGAGAGCACGGTCGCACCCGCGCCGGCCTCGCGATGTGTCTCGACGAGAGCTTCGAGCAGCGTCGAGGTAAGGAGCGGAGTGTCGCCGGAGAGCACGAGCACCTCGTCGGCATCGCCAACCGCAACGCGGGCCGAGCGCACCGCGTCACCCGTTCCCAGCGCGCGCGCCTGAACCGCGACCTCGACCCCCTCGAACGCCGACGCAGTGTCGGGCGAGGCAATCACGACGAGTGGCTCGGGAGCGAGCGGACGCGCTGCCTCCAGCACCCAGTCGACCATTCGGCGCCCGAGGATCGGGTGCAGGTGCTTGGGCAGGTCGGAGCGCATCCGCGTTCCCCGCCCTCCGGCCATCACCACGGCTGCGAGTGTCGTCGGCATCAGAGGGTCAGTTGGCTGGGGCGCCAGGATTCGAACCTGGGATCACGGGACCAAAACCCGTTGCCTTACCGCTTGGCCACGCCCCACAGAATCGGAGGGTGAGTGTACCCAGGGGCAGGAGCGCCCGACGATCGGGGCGCCGCGGGCGTTCGCCGACAGGGAGCTGCGCCTCAGGCAGCCGGCCTGGTCAGCCACTGGTGGCTGTGACCTTCGAGCAGCAGTGATGCCTCGCGTGCCGCGTCGTCGTCGTCGAAGAGTCCGTAGACCACCGGCCCGGAACCCGTCACGTCGGCGCGAAACGCCCCGAGCCCGAGCAGCTCCGCGGCCAGCGGTGACTCAGCGAGGTCGTTGTTCGGGAGACCGGCGAGTTCGCGCGGGCTCGCAATGCGTGGCAACTCGTTCAGCAACCGTGCTCGTCTCCTCTCGTATCCGACCGCGCCACTCCGTTCGCCGAACCGCGCATAGATGTCGCGGGTCGAGGTTTTCGACGACCCGGCGGGGAGTGCGAGAAGCACGGCGTAGTCCTGGGGGAGCGTGACCGGTTCGAGTCGGCTCCCGTCGCCGGTGGCGAGACACGGCCCGTCTCGCAGAAAGAAGGGGACGTCGCTACCGAGCGCCACGGCAATGCCGTGCAGCTCGTCGAAGGGCAACGGTTCCCCAAGAGATGCGTTTGCGAGCCGCAGCGCCGTCGCCGCGTCGGACGAGCCCCCGCCAAGGCCCGCCGCGACGGGGACGCGTTTGGCGATCCTTGCTTCGAACGTCTGTCGTGTCAGCCCCGCGACGGTCTCGAGAGCACGCGTGACGAGCGTGTCGGTTGCGAAACCCCGAACGGTGACGCGAGCAGCCGGGCGGATCGCCACGGTGTCGGCGAGCTCGAGCCGCTGCAACACGGTGACGACTTCGTGCTTCCCGTCGTCACGAGACGGCCCGACAACGAGGGTGAGGTTCAGCTTCGAGGGCGCGGCCGCCTCGACCCACTCGCTCATCGGCGGAGGGTCTCCTCGAGCGCGACGAACTCCTCGGGCGTGAGTGCCTCGGCCCGCACGGTGCCACCGTGCCCGATCTGCGCGAGCCCCGCGACCGCTTCCTCGCGCGTCGCGACTCCTGCGAGCGCGAGCGCGTTGGCGAGTGTCTTGCGGCGATGACCGAAGCCCGCGGAGACCACGCGACGGATTTCCCGCGCGCGGGGTGGCGCGGGGATACGCTCGAAGGCAACGAGCGCGGATTCGACGTTGGGTGCGGGCCGGAAGACGTGCCTCGAGACGGGATGAAATCCTGTGCGCCGCGCATGCAGGCGGACGAGGACGGAAACGGCCCCGTAGGCTTTCGTCGACGGCTCGGCGAAGAAGCGGTCGGCGACCTCGCGCTGCACCATCACGCACCAGGAATCGAGACTCGGGAGACCCACCAGTGTCTCGACCACGATCGGTGTCGCGACGTTGTAGGGCAGGTTCGCCACGAGCTTACGGGGTGGGGGTTCGAGCCTAGCCAGGTCGAGGCGGAGAGCGTCACCCACCACGAGACGGACGTTGTCGAGACCAGCGAGCATGGTCGCGAGCCGGTGCTCGAGCGATTGGTCGAGCTCGATCGCGTGGACGCACGCGACGCGCTCCGCGAGAAAGCGCGTCAGAATCCCGAGCCCTGGGCCGATCTCGAGCACGATGTCGTCGACCGCCGGCTGCGCGAGCCGCCCGATCACGTCGAGAATGTTTCGGTCGGCCAGGAAATGCTGGCCCAGGGCTTTCTTCGGGACGACGCGCGTCACGAGCCGAAGACAGCGGCAGCGTTCGCGACGATCTGTTCGCCCAGACCGACGGTCGTCTCGCCTCGGATCTCTGCGAGCCGCGCGATCGTATGCACGACGTGCGCTGGCTCGTTCGGCCTGCCGCGAACGGGTTGGGGCGCGAGGTAGGGGCTGTCGGTCTCGGCGAGGATCCGGTCGGCAGGCACCGCCGCGGCGGCCGTCCGTAGCGCCTCGGCGTTCGGAAAGGTGACGTTGCCGGCGAAGGAGACATAGTACGACCGCTCGAGCGCTGGTTCGAGGAGCTCGGGCGACGAGAAGCAGTGCAGGACGATCGGCCCTCCGAATTGCTCGAGTGCGCGGGCGGTCTCGGCGGCGGCGTCGCGGCTGTGGATCACGACGGGCAGCCCGAGCTCGTCGGCGAGCTCCAGCTGCGCGTCGAGCAGGCGTTGTTGCTCGGACAGCGTCTCCGCACCGTGATGTCCGTCGAGCCCTGTTTCGCCGACTCCCACGACCCGCGGGTGGGAGAGCAGGTGCCGGAGCTCTTCGATCCGACCAGCCTCGCTCGTCGCTCGCTGAGGATCGATCCCTAGCACGGCGACCACCTCGGAGTGGGTGTCTGCGAGCTCGAGCGCGCGGACGCACGAGTCGATTCCGGTTCCGATGGTGACGATGCGGCGCACACCAGCTTCCCGCGCACGTGCGACGAGCACAGACGCGGGCTGGTCGCACGCGTCGAGGTGCGCGTGCGTGTCGATCACGCGTCGGCCGACTGTCGCATCCTTGCGAGCTCATCGTCGACGACGGCCACGGGATCGAGCTTCCGAAAGAGCGGCGCGGGCATCCTCAGCACCTGCCCGGGCTCGAGCGCGCTCGGCCGCCACTCGCCGATCCAGCTCGCGTAATCGCCCGTCAACACCGTGTGGGTCGTCCCGTCGGGCTCCGTGACGTCCTCGAGCTCGAGCGGACCCGCGATCCAGCCCTCGTGACCGAGGAACTCGTGCAACACCTGCGAGCTATGGGGAAGGAACGGGGTGAAGAGGAGCTTCAGGTTGTCGATCGAGCGGAGCGCGACGTACAGAACTGTCGCGGCGCGCGTCGGCTCCGTGGTCAGCGATGCCCAGGGAGCCTGATCGCTCACGTACTGATTCACAAGCGACGCGAGCCGCATCGCCTCCGCGAGTGCGGCACGGAAGCGCGCGCGCTCGATCTCCGCGCCCACGCTTTCGAACCCGCCTTCGATCGCGTGAAGCAGCGTCTCGTCTTCCTCTGTCAAGGCTCCGGGATCCGGCACCCTGCCGAAGTTCTTGAACGCGCTCTGGAGGACACGGTTCACGAGGTTTCCCCAATTCGCCACCAGCTCGTCGTTCACCCGACGCACGAACTCCGACCACGTGAAGTCGCTGTCGTGTGCCTCAGGCCCCGCGGCCGTGAGGTAATAGCGAAGACTGTCCGCGCCGTAGCGATCGAGAAAATCCCGGACGAGGATGACGACGTTCCTGCTCGTCGAGAACTGCTTTCCCTCCATCGTCAGGAACTCGCTGGAAACGATGTCGAACGGAAGCGTGAGGGGAGCTCGACCGCCGCCGAGCTCCCCGCCCGAGCCATACCCGAGGAGCTGGCTCGGCCAGATCACCGAGTGGAAGACGATGTTGTCCTTGCCCATGAAGTAGTAGTGCCGGGCGCCGGGGTTCTGCCACCACTCGCGCCAGGCGTCCGGTGTCCCGCGTAACTCGGCCCACTCGACGGCTGCCGACAGGTATCCGACGACTGCGTCGATCCAGACGTAGATCCGCTTGTCCTCGCGCTCCTCGTAGCCGGGCACCGGCACGCGCACCCCCCAATCGAGGTCGCGAGTGACAGCGCGCGGGCGCAGCTCGTCGACGAGCTGCAACGAAAATCGTCTGACGTTCGGACGCCAGTGCCCCTGCCGGCCGATCCACGTTCGCAACTCGTCCTTGAACGCAGGCAGATCGAGGAAGAGATGCGTCGTCTCGCGGAAGACCGGCGGCCGGCCGTCGATCTTCGAGCGGGGCTCGATCAGGTCCTCGGGGTCGAGTTGGTTCCCGCAGTTGTCGCACTGATCTCCGCGGGCGCTCCCAAACCCGCAAATCGGGCAGGTTCCCTCGATGTAGCGATCGGGCAGAGTCTGGCCGGTCGCCGCCGAGAAGGCTCCCAAGGTCGTCTGCTCGACGATGAAGCCATGCTCGTGAAGCGTGCGGAACACGTCGCGCACGACACGGTGGTGGTTCGCGGTCGTCGTTCGGGTGAAGAGGTCGTACGACAGGCCGAGCTGCCGCAGATCCTCCCGGATCACGCTGCTCATCCGATCGGCTAGCTCCCGCGGCGAGACCCCTTCGCGATCGGCCGCGACCATGATCGGCGTCCCGTGCTCGTCCGTGCCGCTCACCATCAGCACGTCGTCGCCTCGCAACCGGTGGTAGCGCGCGAAGATGTCGGCGGGTACGCCGAACCCCGCAACGTGACCGATGTGGCGGGGCCCGTTCGCGTACGGCCATGCGACGGCGACCAGGATCTTCGCGCTGCGGTCGGTCACTGGATCCAGACGCGCACTCGCGGTGGGTAGGGTCCGAGCGGTCGCTCATGCGGCAGCGCCGGCCGTCGCGGGGGGGGATTGGACGATCGAACGCGACACGTTTTCATGACGCGCGATTCTACGGGCACCCCTCGTCGCGGCCGTCGCCACCGCGAGGACGATCGCGAAGCCGGTGAGGAGGGCGACGGCTGCGAACGAGCCGAGCCCGTCTTCCACGCTTACCGGCAGGGGGCCGGTGCTCGCGGTCTGAGCGCGAGCGTGCACGTATGTCGGTCGCGCCGGATCGGTTGCGGACCCCAGTTCCGTCGCCGCTGCCGAGACCCCGTCTGATGGGAGGCGATCCGTCAAGGGTCTCGATGCTCGGCCGTCGGGGGTTCCCGGGGTAACGACCCCGTGCGTTCGCGTCGCAGCCCGAGACGATGCGGATTCGCCTGAGACCCCAATGGTGCGTTGCGAGCGTATCGGCCGGGGACTCGACCACACACCGGGCGACGTCGCTTGCGCCGATGCGAGCGCCTTCGAGATGGTGGCGGCCGCGACCGCCGCCTCCCGCCCGATCGTCGGTCTGGTCTCGAGCCTCGACGGCGTGGCCACGTGGACCGAGAGCGGGCCGACCACTGGTGGGAGTGCGACCCGTTGGGGCGCCGCAGACCCTGATGCGGATGTGGGAGCCTGGGTCGGCACCGGCTCGGCGATGCCCACCGAGGCTACAGATGAGTTGTCGACGACCGGTGGAGTCGGAGCTATCGAGTCGGGCGACATGGGGTCGGGGGACTTCCGGGTAGGCGGCGTCGGGTTTGCCGAGATCGGGGTGGCCGTAACCGGACTCGGGGCCGGAGTCGCCGCGACCGAGGCGGTTGCCGGTCCGCTGCTGACCGGTGCCGGCAGCGGTTGGGTCGCGACGGCCTGTGCTCCCGTGGTCGTCACGGGCGTTGCCGGTGTCACCGGCTGTGGCGTAGAAGCGGGTGCCGTTGCGGACGGCGACGGGACGATCGGCGCAGCGGCCGCTGGAGGGGTCGGCGTTGGCGCGGTCGGCGTTGACGCGGGCGCCGGTGTCGTCGCCGGAGCCGGAGCCGGTACAGCCGGAGACGAAGGTGGAGGTTGGCTCGCCTTCGGCCGTGACGGGAGAAACCGCAGCGGATCGAGATACCCCTCCTGCTCGGACGCGACACGGATGCCGAGATGAAGGTACGGAGCAGCGTGCTCGGACTCCCCACTCGAGCCGACGGAGCCGATGCGCTCTCCCTCGGAGACGCTCGAGCCCTTCGAGGCGGAGGCATCCCCAAGATGTGTGAGCGTGACCGCGTACCCGTCGGCGGTCGTGATCGTGACGGTTCGTCCGTGCGTCGGGACGGTGCCGACATAGGTCACGACACCCGCAGCCGGTGAGAGGACCGGCTCACCGTCGGAACCGCCCACGTCGATCCCGCGATGCTGGCCACCCGCGTAGGGGTCGTTGCCGAGGACGAAAGGCCGCAAGACCTCGCCTCCGGCCGGCCAGGTCCAGGCGCTTGCGGAGCCGGCCGCGAGAAGCATGAGCGTGACCGCAAGCGCGATCACGAAGCGACGTGCGAATGAATGCACGTCATCACCTCCTTCGTTCGCTGCGCGGGCAACGCGGATGACCAACGATAGCGAAGCGGTCGGACGTCGTCAATCTCGACTACAGAGAGCTGCGGTAGAGCGCGTTTCGCGGCTTCCCGGTGAGGCGGGCGACGACGGCCGCCGCGACCCTTCGCGGCGTTCCGGCCGCCACGAGCTCGAGCACGGCTTGCAGTCCGGCGTTGTCGTCGTCCGCGGTGGCGCGGGCTCCGATCACGAGGGTGATCTCGCCTTTCGGTGGCTCCTGGAACCGAGCCGCGAGCTCCTGGGCGGAGCCGCGAACGACCTCCTCGAAGCGTTTGGTCAGCTCGCGACAGACCGCAAGTCGGCGATCCCCGTCGACCGCGGCGAGACTCGCGAGGCTTGTCGGCAGGCGCTTCGGAGACTCGAACGCGACGCTTGCGTGAGGCCACGCCGCAAGGTCCTTCCAGAAGGCCTCGAGCTGGCGCGTGCCGCGTGGGAGATAGCCGAGAAATCGGTACTGCTCGGCCGCCAGCCCGCTCGCGACGAGAGCCGTCTCGATCGCTGACGCACCCGGGAGCACCGTCACTGCGGCTCCCGCGTCGAGGACAGCGTCCACGAGCCGCGTGCCGGGGTCGTTGATTGCGGGAAGGCCGGCGTCCGAGACGAGCGCGAACCGCTCGCCGGCTGCCAGACGAGGAAGCAACTCGGCGATCCTGCGCGCTTCGTTGTGCCGGTGGTAGCTCAGGAGCGAACGAGCGCGAATCCCGTGGCGCTCGAGCAGGATCGCTGTTCGGCGCGTGTCTTCGCAGAGCACCGTATCGGCTGCCCGCAGCTCGGCGAGGACGCGCAACGTGACGTCGTCGAGGTTCCCGATCGGGGTCGCGCAGACGGCGAGCCCCACCTCACCGCGCTCCGTCCAGCGCGGCGAAGCCGACAAGTGCCGCGCCGACGAGCCCTGCTTCCTCCCCGAGCTGCGCAGGCATGACCCGGAGGGTCGTGTCCGCCGGCTCGATCGCCTCGCGCCGCGCGGTGCGCTCGATCGAGGGCAGCAGGAGGTCTTCGGTCGCCGCACCGAACCCGCCGCCGATCACGAACAGGTCAGGGGCGAAGACGTTGGCGAGCGAGCCGATCGCGATCCCGACGAAGTGCCCGATCCGCTCGAGCGCCGCGAGCGCGGGCTCGTCGCCGGCCCGCGCGCGCTCGACGAGCATGTACGAGTCGGAGCCTTTGCCGTAGAGCTCGACGGCCGCCCGGTCGGCTGCGTGACCGGACGCGACCGCCTCGAGATGCCCTCGCCCGTGACAATGGCCGGGGCACGGCGGACCGTCGGCGTCGACCACGATGTGGCCGAGCTCGGCCCAGCCGCGATACAAGCTGCCTCCGAGCACGATTCCTCCTCCGACCCCGGTGCCGAGCGTGAGCGCCACGAGGTCGTCGACGCCGCGGCCGGCGCCAAGCTGCCATTCGGCCAGAGCCGCTGCGTTGCCATCGTTCTCGATCCCGGTCGGCAACCCGGTCTGCTCGCGGATCCGGCCGGCGAGATCGACATTGCGGAGCGGGAGATTCGTCGCGCGGTAGCCGATGCCCGTCTTGCGATCGAGGTTCAGCGGCACCCCGAGCCCGATCGCGAGAGGGGCGTCTTCGACGAACTGCTCGACCAGCGCGTCGAGGGCGTCGAGCACCGCTGCTTCCGTGCCCTCGGGGGTCGGCACCTCCACGGTTCGTCCGATCGCGCCGTCCCGTGCGACCAGCCCCGCCAGGATCTTCGTCCCACCGAGGTCGACCCCGATCACCCGATCCAGCGTCACGGCGCGGCTACCATACCCGGCTACATGCCCGCGTCGAACAAGCCGTACCGGGTGTACCGGGGCGGGCGGGCGAGAGGCCGGGTTCCGCTCGCCCGGCATCAGCAGCGGTCTCGCGAGGCCCCGGAGCCGGCCGCCCCGGGCAGTCCGCGGAGAAGACGACGGAGGGGACGTTGGATCGCGTTCTCGCTCGCGCTCGTCCTGGTCTTGCTCGTCGCATGGGCGATTACGAGCTACCTGAGCGTCGCGGACGGCGTGTCGAAGGCGAACGAGCGCGTGCCGGCGGGCGTCAGACGGCAGCTGAGCGCGCGGGACGGCCTGCTCACCTCGACTCCCACGACGATCCTCGTCCTCGGCACCGACGGTGGAACGGTGGGACGGCGGGGGGCGAATCGGTCGGACTCGATCATGGTGCTGCGTACCGACCCCGGACGACGACGACTTGCCTACCTCTCGATTCCCCGCGACCTCCAGGTCGAGATTCCGGATTACGGCGCAGGCAAGATCAACGCTGCGTTCCAGGTCGGGGGACCGGCGCTTGCGCTTCGCAGCGTCGAGGACCTCACCGGACTCGACGTGAATCACGTCGTGTTCGTTGACTTCGCGCGCTTCAGGGAGCTGATCGACGCCGTGGGCGGGATCGAGATCGACGTGCCGAAGCCGATTCGCTCGAACGCGTTCGACTGCCCCTATGGCGCGAAGCGCTGTGCGAGCTGGGACGGCTGGCGCTTCGCGAAGGGCGTTCAGCACATGAACGGGCAACGAGCCCTGGTCTATTCGCGTGTCCGCTCGAATCGCCTCGACCCGACGGAGACGGACTTCGACCGCGCTCGGCGCCAGCAGCATGTGATCCAGGCGACACTCGACGAGGCAACGGGCGCGCTGACGGCAGCGAAGCTGCCGTTCGTGGGCGACGAGCTCGTTGCTCCCCTGTCGACCGACCTGGGTGCTTGGGAGTTGATCCAGCTCGGGTGGGCCTACTTTCGCGCGGATACCGGGCGTGCGCTCCACTGCCGCCTAGGCGGCGATCCGGCAACCGTCGGAGGTGAGTCCCTGATCATCGGGACGGAGGACAACGTCGCGACGGTCGCGATGTTCACGGGTCGCTCCGCGCCGCTCCCTCCGCCGAGAGGCGTTCCCTACGCGCCCGGCTGCGTCGTCGGCGACAGACCGTTGTGACGGGGCGTCATTCGGTCGAGGAGGACTTCGAGCCCGTGTCGCTCTTCCCACCCGTGTCGCTCTTCCCGCCCCCGTCGCCTTTCCCCCCCGAGTCCGAGCTCTTCGATGTCGTCTCTGACTTCGACTCCTTTGCCTCGGAGGAGCCGCCCTCGCCATCCTTCCCCCCCTTGCGCCCGGCCCGGCCGTAGTCGGTCGAGTAGAACCCCGAGCCCTTGAAATGCACCGCGACCGGGAACAGGATCTTCTCGACCGGCCCGGCACCGCACGTCTCGCAGACCTCGATGGCAGCGTCCGACATGCGCTGGAAAACCTCGAACGTGTGCCCGTTCGGGCAACGGTACTCGTAGATCGGCATGGAGGCGTGAATGTAGACGATCGCGCAGTCGACAGCGCGTGCCGGTCGGTGGCAGCCCCGAGCGAATGGTCGCACCGACGATGAGCAGGCTGGAGACGCTGAGCTCCGGACTCGAGGCGGCGCACGGCCACGACCGACCCTCCGATCGGGCCTGGACGTCACGAAGGGGGTTCCCGCTTGCAGTCGCCGGTCTCGTGTCGATCACCGGAGGGTTTCTCGTCCATCAGCTGATGGCCTGGCCACCGCACGAGGACGAGACGCTGGCGCTCTTCGTCGGCCGAAACAGCCTCGTCGGCGTCGTCGAGCAGGTCACCAGTGACCGCGGCGGGGCACCACTGCACTTCGTCGTGGCGTGGGTTGTCGCCCAGCTCGGCCTCGGCCTCGGGGGGCTACGTGCACTGTCGCTCGTGTTCGCGCTCGCAAGCCTGGCGCTGACCGCCGTACTCGGACTGCGTCTCGCGAACCGGCGGGCAGCGCTCGTCGGGACCGTGCTGCTCGCATCGAGCTGGATGCTGCTCTTCCACGGGGTCTACGGGCGCATGTACAGCCTCTTTCTCTGCCTCTCGCTCGGGTCGACACTCGCCCTGCTGCGCGCCTTGGATCGCGATGGTCGCCGCTCGTGGGCGGTATGGGTCGCGATCACGCTGGCGATGGTCGCTGCACACCCGTATGGGCTCCTCGTGCTCGTCGGCCAGTGCGGCTTCGTCGTGCTCGGGCGGCGAGATCGCCTTCGACCGGCGGCGCTCGCCGCGGCGTCGGTTGCCGTCCTGGGGACCCCGTTCTGGTTGACCGACCTCGTGCTCGCGGGTCGGTTCGACGTCGGGGTGGGTGGCGACGGGGCCGTTAGCGACAAGCTCCAGGGGCCATGGGAGATCGTGCGGTACCTCTGGCGCACCGCCGGAGACATGAGCGCGGGCTGGTGGCCGGTCACCCTCGTCGTGCTCGCTCTCGTCGTGGTCGGACTCGCGCGTGAGGCCCGGCCCGCCCTGATCCTGACGGGCTGCCTCGTGACCGTCCCGGCCCTCGGCTTTCTCGTCACGAGCATGGGCGGGAGCGCATCCCCCGAGTCGCGCCACCTGATCTTCGTTGCGCCGTTCATGGCGATAGCCACAGGGGCGGGACTCGTTCGGGTCACACGTCACGCGCCGATATTCCTTCCCCTCGCCGTGACCGCGCTCGTCGCCGCCCAGC
>JBPCLB010000055.1:0-15050 GCA_051003695.1 Gaiella sp.
ATGAGCCCACTCCGGAAGCCAACAGCGACGGCGTGGGCTCTACTGCGTGCTTGCAGCTTCGCGAGAAGATGGCGGACGTGGGACTTGACCGTCTCCTCCGAGAGAAAGAGGCGGTGAACGATCTCCCGGTTGACGAGACCGTCGGCGACGAGTTGCAAAACCTCGATCTCGCGTGCCGTGGGCTCTTGCTCGAGCTCACGGAGGAAGGGAGGGGCGAACGGGATCACGGAGCATGTGCGACCGGTGCTCCGACGAGCCGCGGCGGCCTCGAACCGTCGACTGTGGTCGCGATAACGGTTCAGGATCTCCTTCCGCTCAGCGGCATCCACGACGTGGGTATCGGCGCTGCCGAGATCGCGCTTTAGGGGGAGGGATCGCTCGAACGGGTGAACGCCGGTCGGAGTCAGACGAGAGCGGCCGCAGAAACGGGGTCGATCTCGCCCGAGCGGACCTGCTCGGCGTAGTGACAGGCGACCAAATGGCCATCGAGCTCGCGGAGGATCGGCTCCTCGTCCCGGCAGAGCGTCGGCTGGACGAAGGGGCACCGCGTATGGAAGCGGCACGCGGTCGGTGGGTTCGCCGGGTTCGGGAGATCTCCTTTGAGCAGCACGGTCGTCCGCCCCCGCTCGATCGCCGGGTCGGGGATCGGAATTGCGGAGAGCAGCGAGATCGTGTACGGGTGCAGCGGCCGCTCGTAGAGGTCGTCGGCCGGTGCGATCTCGACGATCTTCCCGAGATACATCACGGCGATCCGGGTCGAGATGTGGCGGACGACGGCGAGGTCGTGCGCGATGAAGAGATAGGTAAGACCGAACTCGCCCTGGAGCTCCTCGAGCAGGTTGACGATCTGAGCCTGGATCGAGACGTCGAGAGCGGAAACCGGCTCGTCGCAGACCACGAGCTCGGGGTTGAGGGCCAGTGCCCGCGCAAGCCCGATCCTCTGCCGCTGGCCACCGGAGAACTCGTGCGGAAATCGGTTCGCCGCGTCGGACGGCAGGCCGACCACCTCGAGAAGCTCCCGCACCCGCACCGACGATTGCTTGCCACTTGCGATGCCGTGCACGCGCAGGGGCTCGGCAATCGCTCTCCCGATCGAATGACGCGGGTTCAGCGATGCGTAGGGGTCCTGGAAGACGGTTTGCATCCGCCGTCGCACCGGCCTGAGCTCCGACTCGCGCAGGTGGGTGATGTCCCGCCCGTCGAACACGATCCGCCCCTCTGTCGGCTCGTACAGGCGCACGATCGCTCGGCCGACGGTCGTCTTCCCGCACCCTGACTCGCCGACGAGACCGAGCGTCTCGCCGCGGCGGATCTCGAACGTGACCCCGTCGACGGCCTTGACGTCGCCCACATGGCGGTCGAGCACGACGCCGCTCTTGATCGGGAACCAGACGCGAAGCCCGTCGACCTCGACCAGCGCGTCCGCCTCATGCGTGCCGTTCGCCGTCACGCTGCCTCGTCACGCTGTCGCGATCGCAGCCACTCGTCCGGCTCGACCGGGTTGAAGCAGGCAGCTCGTTGCCCGCCGCCTCGCTCCTCGAGCCGCGGCAGCTCGACCGTGCACACGTCGATTCGGAAGCGGCAGCGGGGGGCGAACGGGCACGAAGACGGCTCGTTCAGCATGTTTCGCGGCGCCCCCGCGATCGGACGGAGCTTCTGTCTGCGGCCGGTATCGAGTCGCGGCACGCTCTCGAGCAGGCCGAGCGTGTATGGATGCCTGGGAGTGGCGAACAGCTGATCGGCCGTGCCCGTCTCGACGAGCGTGCCCGCGTACATCACGTGGACACGCTCGCACATGCCGGCCACGACGCCCAGGTCGTGGGTGATCAGCACGAGGGCGGTGTCGCGCTCCGCGACGAGCGTGCGCAGCAGCTCGAGGATCTGGGCCTGGATCGTCACGTCCAGTGCGGTCGTCGGCTCGTCCGCGATCAGCAGCTTCGGCTCGCACGCGAGCGCCATCGCGATCATCACCCGCTGGCGCATGCCACCCGAGAACTGGTGCGGATAGTCGCGCAGGCGCCTCTTCGCGTTGGGGATACCGACCTGGTCGAGCAGCTCCGCCACGCGCCCTTCGGCCTTGCGGCGATTCATCCCGAAGTGTGTCTCGAGGGGCTCGCGAATCTGTCGGCCGACTGTGAGAAGCGGATTCAAGCTCGACATCGGATCCTGGAAGATCATCGCGATCTCTTTGCCGCGGACCGAACGGAGCTCGCGATCCGACATTCGCAGCAGGTCCCGTCCCTGGAACTGTGCCTCGCCAGCGGTCACCCGTCCGGCCCGCGGAAGAATTCCGAGCAGCGCGAGCGCCGTGACGCTCTTGCCGCAGCCAGATTCGCCGACGATGCCGAGCGTCTCCCCGGCGGCGATCTCGAACGAGATGCCGTTGACCGCATAGATAGTTCCGCGATCGGTCCAGAACTCGACGCATAGATCATGGACGGAGAGGAGCGGCTCGGCGCTAGACACGGCCGCGCAACTTCGGATCGATCGCTTCACGCAGGCCGTCCCCGATCAGGTTGAACGCCAGAACGATGATCACGATCGCGAGTCCTGGGAAGATCGCAAGAAACGGCGCCGTCGCCAGATACCGATCGGCGGTCGTCAGCATCGTTCCCCACTCCGGTGTCGCCGGGTCTTGGGGGCCGAGGCCGAGGTAGCCGAGTCCTGCAACGTCGATGATCGCAGTAGCCATCGCGAGCGTGCCGGCGACGATCACCGGCGAGATCGAGTTCGGGAGCACGTGACTCGTGAGGATGATCCGGCGGCGGACGCCGATCGATCTCGCGGCAAGGACGTAGTCGCTCTCGCGTTGACCGAGGATGGTGCCGCGCAGGAGCCGGGCGAAGATCGGCACGTTGGCGACACCGACTGCGATCATGATCTGCCAGAGGCCTGGGCCGAGGAGGGCGACGATGCCGATCGCGAGCAGGAGTCCCGGGATTGCGAGCATGATGTCCATTGCCCGCATGATCAGGACGTCGACACCGCCGCCCAGATAGCCGGCCACCGCGCCGAGCAGTAACCCGATCGAGAGACCGACGGCGACGGAGACGACGCCGATCACGAGTGAGTATCGCGCCCCGTACACAACGCGGGAAAGCTCGTCGCGACCGAGCTCGTCAACTCCGAGCGGGTGATCCCACGACGGTCCCGGACAACAGCCCTGCGTGAGCAGCGAGAGATCCTGGTCAGTGGGGGAGTATGGAGCGACGACCGGTGCGAAGATCGCGATGAGCACAAATACGAGAACGCAGACGAACCCTGCGATCGCGCCCGGGTTGCGCCTCAGCCGCCCTAGAACATCGCGCCAGAGACCGGTGGGCGCGCCATCGTGTTCGAGCACCGCTCCTTGAGTCTCGGCGAGCGACGCTAGTGCCACTCAGCTCACCCTGATCCGCGGGTTGATCAGCCCGTAGACGACATCGACGAGCAGGTTGACGAACACGAAGACGACGGCGAGGAAGAGGATCCCGCCCTGAAGCACCGGATAGTCGTGGTTGAAGATCGCTTCCTTCAGCCATGAGCCCATCCCCGGGATCGCGAATACAGTCTCGGTCAGGACGGCGCCTCCGAGTAGAAGCCCGACCTGGAGGCCAACGATTGTCGTCACGGGAAGCAGCGCGTTCCTCAAGACGTGGCGCCGGTCGACCACGTTCGGGGGCATGCCCTTAGCGCGGGCCGTGCGGACGTAATCCTCGTTCTGAACGTCCAGCGTCGACGCACGGGTGATCCGGGCGACGACCGCGAGGGGAATGGAGCCGAGCGCGATCGCCGGCAGGATCAGGTGCACGAGGGCGTCCCAAGCCGCCTTCCAGTTGCCGGTCACGATGCCGTCGAGGATGTAGAACCCGGTTGGATGCTCGGCGTCGACCAGCACGTCCTGCCGACCAACCGTCGGTAGCCAGCCGAGTTTCACGGCGAAGATGTACTTGAGGATGATTCCGAGGAAGAAGATTGGTATCGAGATCCCGATCAGGGACACGAACAGGCTGCCGTGGTCGACCAGGCCGCCGTAGCGTTTTGCGGCGAGGAACCCGAGCGGAAGCCCGAGGACGAGCGCAAAGAGCATCGCTGAGACCGCCAGCTCGACCGTTGCCGGGAACCGCTCCTTGATCTCGGTCAGCACGGGCCGGCGGCTTGCGACGCTGGTGCCGAGGTCGCCCTTCGCCGTCGTCTTGACGTACGCCCAGTATTGAACGTGAACCGGTCGGTTCAGCCCGTACTGGCGCTCGAAGCGCGCGACCGCTGCAGGCGTCGCCCGTTCGCCCAGCAGCGCCTCGGCGGGGCTGCCGGGCAGGGCCCTGATCCACACGAAGACGAGGAGCGAGAGTCCGATCAGGATCGGGATGAGGAGGAGCAGCCGGCGGACGACGAAGCGCAGCAATCCCTTGTCGTCCGCCGGCTCCTAATCGATTACCCGACGACCACGGTCGCGAACGACTCGAGCTCGACCGGGCTCGTCACGTAACCCGTGACGTTCTTCTTGAAGCCGAGCGCGGGCTTGCTGTTCGCGTACGGGACCATAGGTAGGAACTTCATGACCTCGACGCTGGCCTTCTGGTACAGGCCGGCGCGCTTGTCCGCGTTCGTCTCCTCGTCCGCCTGCGTGAGCAGCGTGAAGATCTTCGGGTTGTTGAACCCGAAGAGGCTGCCCTTGGCTCCGAAATGGACGTTGAGGAAGTTCGCCGGATCGACGAAGTCTCCCGTCCACCCGAACAAGTAGAGGGCGGCCTTGCCGCTCTGCAACCCGCTCACGTACCCGCTGCGCCACGGCGCCGGGTGAGGAGTGACCTTGAAGCCCGACTTCTCGAGGCTCGCGGCGAACGCCTGGAAGTTCCGCGGCGGATCCGGCATGTAGCCACGCGGTCGGTCGGTCGGGTACCAGAACTCGATCGGCACCGGCAGCGTCAAGCCCGACTCACGGAGGAGCTGCTTCGCGCGGTCCGGGTCGTAGGGGTAGTCGGGCACGCCCTTCTGCGCATAGCCCTGGATGCCCGGTGGGAGGAACTGGTTCGCCAGCGTACCCCGACCGCCGTAGAACGAGCCGACGACCGACTTACGGTCGAGCCCGTGCGCGATGGCCTGCCTGACCTTGATGTTGTTGAGCGGTGCGAACGACTGATTCATGCCCACGTAACCGATATTGAACGCATGCCGGTCGAGGATCTTCAGGCTCGAGTTGCTCCTGATCGTCGAGATGTCTTGCGGCTGGACGAGGTTGATCGCGTCGACCTCGCCCGTCTGCAGCGCCTGCAACCGCGCGGTGTTGTCCGTGATCGGACGAACGATCACGCGTCTCGTCTTGGCCTTCGTCCCCCAATAGCCATCATTCCGGACGAGCACGAGTCGGTCGCCGATGCGCCACGACTCGAGTTTGTACGGGCCTGTGCCGACCGGGTTCTGCGTGCCGAATGTCCCGGCCGCGCGGAAGACGCCGTCCGAGCCGACCGTGCCCTCATCGGCCTTGTACTGCTTCAACGCGGCTGGGCTCGCGATAGCGAAGTTCGCCAGCGCGAGCGCACCGAGGAACGACGACGAGCGGCGCTTGAGGATGATGCGCGCCGTCGAGTCGTTGACCCGCTTGCACCCGTGATACAGGCTCTTGTCCGGCCCCGGGTTTCCGGGACCCGGCTTTGCGTAGCCTCCGAAGACCGTGAACCAGTAGTAGTTCACGCCCTCGCCCTGGAGCAAGGGCGGAAGGTTGTACTGGCGGTTGAAGTTCGTGCACACCGCTGCAGCATTGAACGGCGTCCCGTCGCTGAACTTGACGCCCTTGCGGAGGTTGAACGTCCAGATCCGGCCGTTTGGCGAAGCCTTCCAGCTCGTCGCGAGCAACGGCTCGATCTGCCCCGTGCCCGGCTTGTTTCGGACGAGGCCCTCGAAGATCTGGAAGACAATCCGTAGAGATGGGCCGTCGGAGACAAAGGCCCCGTCGATCAGGACGGGATCACCCTCCGCGGCGAATACGAAGGTGTCCTTCGCCTGCGACCTGTCCGCGGCGGCGAACCCGGCTGTCGCGGCGAGCAAGCTCACCGCGGCGGCGAAGAACACCAACTTGAAAGTCTTGCGCATGCCACTCCTTCCGAAAGAGATCTCGCCGGAGGGCGAGTCCAACAGTATGACGACGTTCCGCGCAGAAGGTGAGCGTTGGACAACCTTCGGCGGGGCGACTGCCGAACAGAAGTACGATCAGCCCGAAGGCCAGAGCTTACGCGGCGAGCGAAGCGAGCTCGCGAAGCGCTGCGAGCCGACTCAGGGCCTGCCCCTCGAGCTGTCGCACGCGCTCACGCGTGAGATCGAGCTCGTGCCCGATCGCCTCGAGCGTCCAGGGCTCGCCCTCGAACCCGAATCGCAGCTCCAGAATGCGTCGCTCGCGCTCGGGGAGTGCGTCGAGCGCACGCCGAACACCCTGGCGCCGCAGGGACTCCTCCGCCTCGTCGAACGGATCCGCGGCCTCACGGTCGGCGAACAGATCGCCCAGCTCGCCCTCGTCGTCGGCCCCGACAGTCTGGTTGAGCGAGACGGACGCGTGCGCCGCCCCGAGGGCTTCCTCGACGTGCTGGAGCGGCAGACCGGTCGCCTCGGCAAGCTCTTCCTTCGTCGCTTCGCGGCCGAGCTCGACCTCGAGCCTGCGCGCGGCGCGCGACAGCTTCTGCTGACGCTCGACGACGTGCACCGGCACCCGGATCGTGCGCGCGTGGTTTGCGACCGCGCGCTGCACGGACTGCCGGATCCACCAGGTTGCGTAGGTCGAGAACTTGAACCCGCGGCGCCAATCGAACTTCTCGACCGCACGATTGAGCCCCAGCGTGCCTTCCTGGATCAGATCGAGAAACGGAACTCCGAGCCCCCGATAGCCCTTGGCGATCGAGACCACGAGCCTGAGATTCGACTCGATCATATGGCGCTTCGCCGTTGGGTCGCCACGCTCGATGCGCTTCGCGAGCGTGACCTCCTGCGCGGCGGTGAGCAGCTTGTGCTTTCCGACGTCGGCGAGGAAGAGCTGCAGCGAATCGGCCGAGCCGCTCAGGGTCTCGCTCGCCCAGATCGCGGCCTCGGCGGCCTCTTTGGCCTTCTCGTCGCTCTCCACCTTGGGGGAGCCGATCTCGAGACCCATCGCCTCGAGCTCGCGCGTGACCTGCTCGACCTCGACATCGGGGAGCTCCTGCTCGGCGGCAAAGGTGTCGAGCTCGGTCTGGTCGACCCAGCCGCGCTCCTCGGAGCGCTCGACGATCGCCTTGAGCTGGTCCGTCTCGAACAGTTCGATGAGCTGGTTCTGGGTCAAACCTGTCTGTCAGTCCTTTCGTGTTCCGACGGCGGCGAGCACAAGCGTGTCTGACTCTACGTCGGTTTGCGCGTCTGTTCCAGGGTTCTTTACCACCACGGCGCTGTCACAATCCCGCAACGTGCGGGGTTCATACGGTATTTCCTCGCCCGCCGCCGCGATGGGCGGCTGCCCCCTCGCGCTGCGCGGGCGGAAGGACACCTTAGCGACGACGGCTGCGTGGCTTGGCAGGGCCCTTCGCGCGCCGCTCGACGAGCAGCTCGAGGGCCCGGTCGAGCGTCAACGTGTCGGGATCGTCGCCACGGCGGAGGCTCGCGTTCGTCTCGCCGTCGGTGACGTACGGCCCGAAGCGTCCGTCCTTGACGACGATCTGCTTGCCGCTCCCGGGGTCGTTCCCGAGCTCCTTGAGAGGCGGCTTCGCCGCCCCGCGCCCGCGTTGGGTCTTCGGCTGGGCGAGGACGGCGAGCGCCTCGTCGACCGTCAGGCTGAGAAGCTGCTCCTCGTGCTCGAGCGACCGCGTCTCGGAGCCTTTCTTGACGAACGGCCCATAGCGGCCGTTTGCGACGACGATCTCCTCGCCGTCGGGCGCCTCGAGCGTGCGCGGCAGGGTCAGCAACCGCAACGCCTCGTCGAGCCCGATCGTGTCGAGCGACATCGTCTTGAAGAGCGACCCGGTGCGCGGCTTGCCGCCGGTTCCCTCCGGTAAGACCTCGGTCACATAGGGGCCGTAGCGCCCCGCTTTTGCGACGATCGCGTGGCCCGACTCGGGGTCGGGGCCGAGCTCGCGGTCGCCCGAAGGCTGCGAGAGCAGCTCCTCGACGACCTCCGCGGTCAGCTCGTCCGGAGCGATCCCGTCCGGGACGCTAGCGCGGGTCTCGCCCCGCTGGACGTACGGCCCATACCGCCCGACCCGCACCACGACCTCGGTCCCGGGAATCGGAATCGAGTTGATCTCACGTGCGTCGATCTCGTCGAGGTGGTCGGTGACGAGCGCATGCAACCCCGGTCCGTCGGCGCCGAAATAGAAGCGGCGCAACCACGCGACGCGATGCTCGTCTCCGGCGGCGATACGGTCGAGATCGTCTTCCATCCGCGCGGTGAAGTCGTAGTCGACGAGCTGCGCGAAATGCTCCTCCAGCAGCTGCGTGACTGCGAAGGCGAGGAACGTCGGAACGAGCGCCGTCCCTTTCTTGAAGACGTAGCCGCGGTCGAGGATCGTGCCCATGATCGATGCGTACGTCGACGGCCGCCCGATCCCGCGATCTTCAAGCGCCTTGACGAGACTCGCCTCGGTGTAGCGGGCGGGGGGGCTCGTCTCGTGACCGTCGGGTGCAAGGGCGGTTGCCTCGAGCGTCTGACCGGCCTCGAGTTGGGGCAGGCGCCGCTCTTCCGTGTCGTCGACGGCAGGCTCGTCGCGCCCTTCCTCGTACGCCTTGAGGAACCCCGGGAACGTGATCACGGTGCCGGAGGTGCCGAATTCCGCGTCGTCGCCCTCGGCTGTCTGCGCGCCCAGGCGGATCGAGACGGTGCGACCCGAAGCGTCCTTCATCTGCGAGGCGATCGTCCGCTTCCAGACGAGATCGTAGAGGGCGAGCTCGTCGCGGGAGAGCTGACGCTCGACCTGCTTCGGTGTTCGGAACGAGTCACCCGCGGGCCGGGTCGCCTCGTGGGCCTCCTGTGCGTTCTTCACCTTGCGCTCGTAGCGCCGCGGCTCGGCCGGCACGGTGTCCGCGCCGTAGAGCTCCGCCGCCTGGGCGCGCGCCGCCGTGATCGCCAGCTCGGACAGCGTCGTCGAGTCGGTGCGCATGTAGGTGATGAAGCCGTTCTCGTAGAGCCGCTGGGCGAGGCGCATCGTCGTCTGGGAGGAGAACCGCAGCTTCCGGCTCGCCTCCTGCTGCAGGGTCGAGGTCATGAACGGCGGCGCCGGTCGACGGGTGTACGGCTTCTCGTCGACCGAGCGCACGGCGAACGGCCTGCCCTCGAGCCGCTGCGCGAGCGTCGTCGCGCGCTGCTCGTCGAGGACGACCACCTCGTCGCGTGCAACGCCGTCCGAGCCGAAGTCGCGTCCTTGCGCGACGCGCGCACCGTCGAGCGCCACGAGACGCGCCTCGAAGGCGCCCGGGTCGAAGGTGCCGACGACGTCCCAATAGCTCGCCGCGACGAAGCGCATGCGTTCCCGCTCGCGCTCGACCACGAGACGCGTGGCGACCGACTGCACACGCCCTGCCGAAAGCCCCTGAGTGACCTTCTTCCACAGCACCGGTGAGACCTCGTAGCCGTACAGGCGGTCGAGGATCCGGCGCGTCTCCTGTGCGTCGACGAGTCGGACGTCGATCTCGCGCGTCTCGCCGAGCGCTCGCTGGATCGCGTCTGCGGTGATCTCGTGGAAGACCATGCGCCGCACCGGGACGCCTTTCTTCGGCCGCAGCACCTCGTGCAGATGCCACGCGATCGCCTCTCCCTCCCGATCCTCGTCGGTCGCGAGCAGGAGCTCGTCCGCGCCGGCGAGCTTCTTGCGCAGATCGCTGACGACGCGTTTCTTGTCGGGATCAACGACGTAATACGGCTCGAATTCGTCATCGACGGCGACTCCGAGCGTGCCGTAGCGGGCCCGCTCCTCCTTCGGGATGTCCGAGGCGCGGTTCGGAAGGTCGCGGATGTGGCCGATGCTCGACTCGACCATGAACTCGTCGCCGAGGTAGCCGGCGATCGTTCTCGCCTTGGCCGGTGACTCGACGATCACGAGGCGACGTCCACTCACGATGCCCGGTTGTTACTCCTTCTTGCTCGACTTCCTGCCGGCTTCGGGCCGGATGCGCGCGTCACCATACAGTCGGCGTCGCAGCGTGCCCGTGGCGATACTGGACGGCGTCATGCCACCCTCCCATCGGCCGAGCTTTCCGTACTTCCTCGTCGGGGCCGTCAGCGTGCCTGTCCTGAGGCTGTTCTTCCGGTCGTCGAGCAGAGGCCGCGAGCACGTTCCGGCCGGTGGTTGCGTGCTCGCCTCGAACCACTGGTCGAACCTCGATCCCTGGCCGCTGGGAGTGCCGCTCTTCCCGCGTCGCTACCTCCGGTTCATGGCGAAATCGGAGCTCTACTGGTTCCCGCTCGGGCTTTTTCTCACGGCCTGCGGCGCCTTTCCCGTGCGTCGGGGAGAGCGAGACACGGTGGCGATCGAGCGGGCCGTCCAGCTGTGCCTGGAGGGCCACATCGTGGTGATGTTCCCCGAGGGAACACGCCGGCAGAAGGGCATGCGCAAGCGGCGCGAGGCCAGGTGGCGCTCGGGTGCCGCGCGGATCGCGCTCGAAGCGGGGGTGCCGCTCGTCCCGGCGGCTGTGGCCGGCACGCAACATCTCCGCCGGCTCGCACGCATGAAGGTCGCGTACGGGCGTCCGCTGGATCTCACGGATCTCGTGGGACTGCCGCTGGAGGAGGCCGCTGCGACGGCGACCGAGCGGTTGCGGGTCGAGGTCGAGGCGCTCGAGGCGTTGCTCGAGTGAGCCGTCCGCTGCTCGTAGTCGACGGCGACTCGTTCGCGCATCGCGCGTTCCACGCGCTGCCCCGGTCGATGCGCAGGGAGAACGGCCGGCCCGGCAATCTGCTCACGGGTCTCACGCAGATGCTCCTGCGGCTCTGGCAGGCGGAGCGGCCTCGGGCGGTCGTCGTCGGCTGGGATACCCTCTTCGTACCGACGTACCGCACGGAGCTTCATCCCGGCTACCAGGCCGGGCGGGTGTTCGATCCCGAGCTCGTCGAGCAGCTCGACCTCGCCCCGGCGTTGCTCGAGGCGGGCGGGATCGCGTGCGTCAAGCGCGAGGGGTTCGAGGCCGACGACGCGCTCGCAGCCGCAGTCGCCTTCGAGCGGGGGCACGGCGGCGCGACGCTCGTCGCGACCTCCGATCGGGATGCGTTCCAGCTCGCGGCGGACGACGTGACGATCCTTCAGCCGCGCCGCGGTGTGAGCGAGCTCGACCGGGTTGGTCCGGCCGAGGTGCGCCAGCGCTACGGCGTCGAGCCGTCCCAGGTGCCCGACTTCATCGCGCTTCGCGGCGATCCCTCCGACAAGATCCCCGGCGCTCGCGGCGTCGGTGCAAAGACAGCAGCCTCGCTGCTCGCCGAGTACGGGACGCTCGAGGCGCTGCTGGAGGCGGGGCGCTTCGCCGCGGAAGCAGACGCGTTGCGGCGCTATCGGCAGATCGCGACGCTCGATCCGTCGATCCCGCTGCCTTCGCTCGACGATCGTGAGCCGGACTGGCGGGCGTGCGCGGCGGCTGCTCGCGAGCTCGGGCTCGCAGGGCTCGCGACCAGGCTCGAGGAGGCGTAGAAATCGAGCTCGTCTCGCATCCCTCCTTCCGGCACCTCCACCCGACCGCCCATTGTCAGCACCCAGAGCGCGAGGAGCGCCTCGCCGTCTTGCTCGATGTGCTGGGGCCGACGCGCGAGGGTCGGCCGGCCGACCGAGCCGCGCTCGAGCGGGTTCACGACCCCGACTACATCGAGGTCGTGGCGACACTCGACGCCGAACGACAGCTCGACGCCGACACACTCGCAGGCCCAACCTCATGGGAAGCTGCGCTGCTCGCGGCCGGCTGTGCGATGGAAGCGGTCGAAGTCGGCGGCTTCGCGCTCGTCCGTCCGCCGGGCCACCATGCGATGCCCTCGCACGGGATGGGCTTCTGCCTCTTCGGCAATGTCGCGATTGCGGCACGTCACGCGCAGGACTCGCTCGGGTTCGGGCGGGTTGCGATCCTCGACTGGGACGTCCACCACGGGAACGGGACGGAGGCGATCTTCCGCGGCGACGACTCCGTGCTCTTCGTCTCGCTGCACCAGTGGCCGTTCTACCCAGGCACGGGCGGACCGGGGACGAGCGACGGGACCACCAGGAACGTGCCGCTCGCGGCAGGCTCAGGCGACTCGGAGTACCTCGGCGCCTTTGACGAGCACGTCGAGCCGGCGATCCGCGCGTTCGAGCCGGAGCTGCTGCTCGTCTCGGCCGGTTTCGACGCGCACGTCGACGACCCGCTCGGTGGAATGGCCGTCAGCGACCAAGGCTTCCACGAGCTCGCCCGGCGTGCCGCGCAGCTCGCGCCGCGCGTCGCCGCCGTGCTCGAGGGCGGCTACAACCTCGAGACGCTGCCGCGCCTCGTCGAGGCCGCGCGCGCCGGCTTCGAGGCAGCCGTAGAGCGTCAATAGGCATGCCTTGCTCTGAGCCGAGGCACGTCGGCGTCGTCGTCCGCATTGGGAGAGGCCTTTGCTCGCCGGCTCAGCCGCGCGTACCGGCGAGACGCTCGAGTGCCTCGCGGCGTGACGAGACGCCGAGCTTGCGCAGCAGGCTCTTCACGTGCGAGCGAACGGTGTGCTCCGAGATGAAGAGGCGGGTCGCGATCTCGTCTGTAGCGAGGTGCTCGTCGAGCAGGAGCAGCACCTCGACCTCGCGCGCCGAAAGAAGATGTGCGATGTCTTCCGGCACGCCGCCCATCCGGCCGCCTTCGCGGACACGCTCGAGGAGGCTGCGTGCGACTGCACCCGAGAGTGCGGCCTCGCCGCCGGCGACACCGCGCAGGAACGCGGCGATGCGCTCGGGCGGCTCGCTCTTGAGCAGGTAGCCGGCGGCGCCGCCGCGGATCGCTGCGAGCAGGTTCTCCTCGGTGCCGGACGCGGTCAGCACGACGACCTCGGCCCCGGGCGCCGCTTCGCGAATGTGCGGCAACGCCGTCAGCCCGTCCATCCCGGGCATCGTCAGGTCGAGCAGGACGAGCTCCGGCTGGGTCTCGCGTGCTTGCTCGATCGCCTCCTCACCGTCGCTTGCCTGGCCGACGACGTCGAAACCGTGCTGCTCCAGGAGCGATGAGAGTGCCTCCCGCGTCAGGGGATGATCGTCGACGACGAGGATGCGCTCCGTCATAGCGCCCTTATCGGCAGGAGGTGCGATGCCGATGAGTCCGGTATGCAGCCTGCGCGCGCCGATACGTATCGGTCGTGGCTCCTCGGCGAGCTCCTGCTCGTCGGTGTGCTCGCGCTCGCGACCGCCGCGCTCTGGCTGGCTGACCGGCTCGACGGCTACGACTTGCCGGAGGCGCGCCTGGTCGTCGACACGACGGTCGCAGTCGTCGCGGGGATCGTCGCGATTCTGGCCGCGATCCGGTTCCTCGTCGAGCGGCGGACGATGGATCTGCTTCTTTCGGCGGGATTCGTCGCTGCGGCGTTGGGCGCGCTCGCGTTCCAGATCGCTCCCGTGCTCGGCGGGGATCCCCCCCGCACGGTCGACCGCTGGGCGGGTGTCGGCAGCCAGCTTGCCGGGGCGGGGCTGCTCGCGGCCGCGCCCTTCGTCAGGAGCCGCATACGGCAGCCGCGGAAAGCGCTTGCCGCCACCGTTGCGGGAGTCGCCGTCGGGCTCGGGTGGGCGTGGGCGGGTTTCCGGTCGCTCGAGCTCGATCTCGTCGCCGGGGACGAGCGGTCGGCGGCGCTCGTGATCGCATACGGAGTGCTCGCGCTGCTCGCGCTGGTCGCCGCGATCGGGTTCGGGTTGCGTTTCCGTCGCTTCGGCCGCGACCTGGACAGCTGGCTCGCGCTGGCGCTCACGCTCGTTCTCTTCGCCGATCTCCACTTCGTCCTCACACAGACCCTGACGGGCTCCGAGGTGTTCCAGGGCGATTTCCTCCGGCTCCTTGCCTACGCCTTGCTGCTCGTCGGTGTGTGGCGTGCGATCGGCCAGGCCGAGTTCGGGCGCGCCGTCGCCGAGGAGCGCGGCCGTGTCGCGCAGGAGATCCACGACGGGCTGGCGCAGTATCTCTTCGCGATCTCGACCCACGTCAGCATGCTCGAAAGGGGCGCGGCGCTCGAGCAGATGCTTCCGCGTTTGAAGCAGGCTGCGACGGCCGCCCAAGAGGAGGCTCGCTTTGCGGTGCTCGCGCTCTCGTCGGCAAGCGGGACTGCCCCCTTCGATGCAGCGTTGCGCCGCTACGTCGAGGTGTTGACGGCCGACGGGGCGCTCGACGTGGAACTGGAGCTCGACCGTGCGGTGACGCTCGCCCCGGACGAGCAGATCGAGATCTTCCGGATCGTGCAAGAGGGGCTGGCGAACGCCCGACGTCACGCGGATGCCCGGCGTGCCTGGGTCACGATCGAGCACGACGCCGGCCGCCGGGTCGTGCGTGTGCGCGACGACGGCATCGGCTTCGCGGATCCCGCGGTCGAAGCGGCCGGTCAAGGCCTGAGGAGCATGCGGCGGCGCGCGGCCGCGATCGAGGGCGGCTTCACGCTGAGCTCGTCGCCTGACGGGGGAACGGCGATCGAGATCGTGTTGCGGGCGGCGTAGACCGGCTCAGGAGTACAGCCGGCCGAGGTAGCGCCGCACCTCGAGATACAGCGAGTAAGCCGGGTCGATCTCGTCCGGATCCTTCACGATCAGGTTGAGATGCCGGAAGAGCGACTCGGCCGCGTGCTCGTCGACCTCGATCGCACCGGTCGTCCGCCCGACGAGCACTGCCTCGATCGAATCGGCGAGCAGCATCGAGGCCTCGAGGTCCTCCGCTGGATCGACGCGAAGTCGCTCGGCGAGGATCGCGGCCGTGCGATCGTCGAGCGGATGCGGCGTGCCGGCGATCTCGAACACCACCATGGCGCTCGTAGCGTGACGCATTCGACGCGGAGTCGCCAACCTTTCGAGTCGAGGTCCGTCTCCGACTCGTTCGCCGCTGCGCGAGACCCCGCTGCTGTGTGCGCGCAGCTCGCCCGGGGTCGCCCCTCGACACGTCTCGTC
>JBPCLB010000056.1:0-4283 GCA_051003695.1 Gaiella sp.
TGACGTGTCAGGGAACGGGTCGCGTAGACTCGCCCCCATGCTGCTGCGAGAGGTGGAGTACGCGCGGCCGTCCACGGTCGAGGAGGCGGTCTCGCTGCTCGGTGAGCACGAAGGGGCACGGTGTCTCGCGGGCGGGCAGACGCTCGTCAACGTGATGAAGCAGCGGGCCGCCTCGCCCGACCTGCTCGTCGACCTGCGCGATCTCCGCGAGCTCCGGGCGATCTCGGTGAGCGGGTCGACGCTCGAGCTGGGCGCGATGGCGACGCTGACCGCGATCATCGGCTCGAGCGAGGTCGAGGTGTCGCGCCCCGTGCTCGCCGAGGTCGCAGCGACCGTCGCCGACGTCCAGGTGCGAAACCGGGGCACGCTGGGCGGAAACGTGTGCGTGAACGATCCCACCAACCACTTCCCGCCGCTGCTCGTCGCTCTCGACGCGAGAATGACGATTCGCTCCGGTGCCGGCGAGCGCATGGTCAGCGCGGAGGAGTTCTTCATCGGTGTGTACGAGACGGCCGTCGGTGAGGGAGAGTTGCTGACGACGATCTCGATTCCCGCCCGGTCGCCGTCCGGCGACGCGATGAGCGGGATCACTCTCGGCGCGCACGGCACCTATGTCGCGAGCGCGGCGGCGTCCGTCACCGAAGGGACGTGGCGCATCGCGATCGGCTGCGTCGCCGGAGTGCCGGTGCGCGCGGCCCGGATGGAGCAGCGGCTCGAGGACGTCGAGCCGACCGAGGACGTCGTCCGCGCAGCTGCCGAGGGGCTCGGTACGCAGCTCGATCCCCCGTCCGATGTCCACGCAGACGCCGAGTACCGGCGACATCTGAGCGAGATCTCTGCCATCCGCGCCGTGCTGCAGGCGGCCCAGCGGTCGAAAGGAGAGGAGTGAGCGTCACGCCGGCGACGAGCCTTGTGGTCTCGCTGGAGGTGAATGGCGAGCAGGTCGAGCGGTTGGTGCCGGCTCGCCGACTGCTCGTCCATTTTCTCCGCGACGATCTCGACCTGACCGGCACCCACGTCGGTTGCGACACCGGTAGCTGCGGCGCCTGCACCATCCACCTCGACGGTCTGCCGGTGAAGAGTTGCGCGGTGCTCGCCGTCCAGGCCGACGGGGCGTCGGTGACGACGGTCGAGGGTCTCAACCCCGACGGTGAGCTGACCGCGCTCCAGCGTTCGTTCCACGAGCACCACGCGCTCCAGTGCGGTTACTGCACGCCGGGCATGCTGATGAGCGCCACGGCGCTGCTCGAGCAGAACCCGAGCCCGAGCGAGGACGAGGTGAAGATCGCGATCCAGGGGAATATCTGCCGTTGTACCGGGTACTGGAACATCGTCGAGGCCGTCGTCGCTGTTGGCAAGGAGACGACGTGACCGTCGTCGAGACCTCCACCGATGCGACCACTCTGCAGAAGGGCTTTGTCGGCCAGTCGGTGCCGCGCAAGGAGGACGCGCGACTCGTTCAGGGGCAAGGGCAGTTCGTCGACGACGTCAAGCGGCACGGGATGGGCTACCTCCATTTCGTGCGCTCGCCGTACGCGCACGCGAAGCTCGGGGCGATCGACGTCTCGGCCGCACTCGAGCTGCCCGGGGTCCATGGCACGTTGACGGGCGACGAGGTCGCGCTGCAGACCGATCCGTTCTTCCAGATCGCCGCTCCGCCCGGTGGCCATGTGAAGGACTACGCGCTGGCCGTCGGCAAGGTGCGCTACCTCGGCGAGGCCGTCGTCGCGGTCGTTGCGGAGACCCGCGAGCTTGCACGCGACGCCGCCGAGCTCGTCATCGTCGACTACGAGCCGCTCGACGTCGTCGTCGATGCCCGCAAGGCGCTCGACGACGGTGCGCCGGTACTCCACGAGGAGTGCGGTGGGAACCTCTCGTACACCGGCGTGTGGGAGTGGGGAGACGTCGACGCCGCGTTCGCCGAGGCGGCGCACGTCGTCAGGATCTCCGAGCTGCATTTCGACCGCTTCAACTCGACACCGCTCGAGCTCGACGGCGCCCTCGTCGAGTACAACCGCGGCGTTGGCCAGTGGACGATCACGACGAACAACCAGTTCCCGGGGTTCGCGGTGATCATGATGGGCCCGGCGCTGCGCGTCGGCACCGACAAGCTGCGCATGGTCACGCAGGACATCGGTGGCGGGTTTGGCAACAAGATCACGTCGCACCCCCAACTCGTCGCCTGCTGTCTGCTCGCGCGGAAGCTCAACCGTCCGATCCAGTGGACTGAGTCGCGAACGGACTTCCACCAGTCGATGTCGCACGGGAACGAGCGCTGGTTCGTCGACACCGAGGTCGCGGTTTCCGCCGACGGGACGCTGCTCGGCTTCCGGACACAGGCGATCGACGACGCGGGCGCATACCTCCGCTACGAGCCGCTCGGCGGCGTGATCTGGTCGCAGGTGGCGGCCGGGCTGTACAAGTGGCGCTCGCTCAAGCTCGAGTTCACGCAGGCGATGACGAACAAGGCGCCCGTGTCGCCCAACCGCGGCTACTCGCGGATGCAGCAGCTGTGGTTCACCGAGCGGGTCGTGGACATCGTCGCGAAAGAGCTCGGCTTCGACCCGGTCGAGCTGCGCAAGCGCAACTACGTGAAGCCGGAGGACATGCCCTACGAGACGCCGAACGGCTGCGTCTACGACTCGGGCGACTATCCGCGCGCGCTCGATCTGGCGCTCGACTTGATCGGCTACGACACGATCGGAGAGCGACGCCGGGAGGCGGCCGAACGCGGCAAGCTGCTCGGGATCGGCATCGGCTCGACGCTCGACTCCGGTACGAACAACTTCGGCCAGTCGCAGCTGATCAACCCCGACCTCCAGTTCTCCGGAAACAACGAGGTCGCGACGGTCAAGCTCGACATCTTCGGCGAGGTCGTCGTCACGCTTGGGACGACCCCGCAAGGTCAGGGTCACGAGACGACCGCCGCGCAGGTCGTCGCCGACATCCTCGGCTGCGACGTCGACCAGGTACATGTCCGCGCCGGCCACGACAGCTACTGGAACTCGCACGCGGGGTTCTCAGGCACCTACGCGAGCCAGTACGCCGTGACAGGGCTCGGTGCGGTGAAGGGAGCGGCGGACATGCTCGCCGACCAGATGCGCATCCTCGCGTCGATGGTCTTCCAGTGCCCGAAGGAGGCAATCGAGCTCGCGGAGGGGTTCGCGCGGATCAAGGAGAGCCCCGAGGCTGCGCTGCCTTTCATGGCGCTCGGCGCGATCCCGAACGCGAACAACGCGGGCTTCCCCGACGACCCGCCGACGATGAACTGCCGCTACGTCTACCGGCCGGCGTTCGAGGTGCCCGACAAGGAGCGCAAGTTCGGTAACCTGACGCTCACCTACGCGACCCAGATCCACGCGTGTGTCGTCGAGATCGATCCGGAGACGGGGGTGACCGAGGTCGTCGACTACGCCGCGGTCGACGACTGCGGCGTGAGGATCAACCCCCAGATCGTCGAGGGCCAGGTGATGGGTGCGACGGCGCACGCAATCGGAGCCGCGCTCTGGGAGACGTTCGCCTACGACGACGACGGCAACTTGCTCACACCGAACTTCTACGACTACCACGTGCCGCACGCACTCGACATGCCGCCGCTCAAAACCGGATCGTTCGAGTCGCCCTCGCCCTTCACCCCGCTCGGCACGAAGGGGATGGGTGAAGGAGGCGGCGGCGGAATCCACTGCATCTGCTCGGGGATCCAGGACGCACTGTCCGCGGCGGGCGGCGCGATCGTGACCGACAGCCACAACCCTTACCACCGCGTCTGGGCGATGCTTCGACAGCCGGAGGTGTCGCGGGCAAAAGTCGAGGTCCACGAAGGGAGCCCTAGATGAACGTCAGCGGAACCCGCGAGTTCGACGCGTCGCGCGAGATCGTGTGGAGCGTGATCAACGACCCGTCGAAGATGGCGAAGACGATGCCGGGCGTCGAGAGCTTCGAGATCCAGGACGAGACGCACTGGAGCGCGAGGGTGAAGGTGCCGCTCGGGCTCGGCGGGTTGAAGATGAAGCTCGCCTTCCACAAGGTCGAAGAGCGGCCGCTCGAGTTCGCGTCCCTCAACGCGAAGGGCCAGGGTGTCGGCGCGCTGATGAACATGACCACCTCGTTCACGCTCTCCGGCGAGGGCGAGAAGACGACGATGGATTGGAGCGCAGACGTGAAGATCGCCGGCCCGGTCGGCTCGATGGGTCAGCGTGTCCTGCAGCCGATCATCAACCAGCAGATCGGAAACGTCTTCACCTCGCTCGAGCAGCAGGTCGCGGAGGCCAAAGCGGCCGCCT
>JBPCLB010000057.1:0-7954 GCA_051003695.1 Gaiella sp.
CGAGCAGAGGCGCGCTGTTCCAAGGGATCCGCTCGGTCGAGCGCGACTGGGTCGACCGTGCCGTCCCCGCCGGGAAAGAGGTCGTCGTGCTCTGGACGGGAGCACCCGACCGTTTCACCGTCAATCAAAGCGAGTTCTTCAATCGCCGTGTAAGGCGCGTCTTCTACACGGGGACGCCGACGCCGGGAGGGATCGCCGAGATTGCCGTTACGCGCTCCTCTGACGGCGGCTTCCCGGTGACCCGGGAGGGTGTCTACACCATGCGAAACGACGGAGTCGTGAGGGCGCCGTACGCATTGCTCGACGGCTCCGTCACACCAGACGGCGAGGTCGTCGAGCGTGACGAGGGCACCGGGATTGCGCTCTGGCGACTGACCGGACCGCTCTCGCAGCGAGCGAGTGTCACCGGCCTCTACGCGGGTGACACGTGGTCTGGGCCGCGGGTTCGCTGGCGACTCCTGCGCTGCCGGTCGGGGACGCTGACGGTGACGTTCCACAGCGACCCCTCGCTCTTCGAGGATCAGCAGCAGCTCGAGGCGCGCCCCCTTGCGGCTCGACCAAGACGGGCGGGCGTTCGCGTGTTGGCCTTCGGGCGGCCGAGCGCGGAACGGAGCTCGATCGAGGTTCCGGTCGCAGCGGGGGCGCACGGCAGCTGCGTCGTCGACTTCAGGGTGACACCGACGGCGATTCCGTCAGAGGTGATTCCGGGCTCGACCGACGACCGCGAGCTAGGCCTCCATTTCGACGCGTTCGCCTACGAGCCGAGCCGATGACGTTCCCCGTGCTCCCGGCGCGATGCTGGGTGAGTCGAAGGCGGACAGGGGCATGAGAATCGTCGTCGACGTCTCGCCGCTCTCGCATCCCCGCACAGGGGTCGGGAACTACATTCGTGGCTCGCTGGCCGGCCTCGTCGAAGCCGCCGCCGGCCGGCACGAGGTGATCGCATTCGCGCCGACGAGCCTCGCGGGCCCGAAGCGGATCCGCGCGGCGCTTGCCGGGATCGCCGTCGAGACGAGGCTCGTGCCGGTGCCCGCCTCGCACGCCCTCCGCACGGCCTGGAGCCGCGCCGGCCGGCCGGCGGTCGAGCTGCTCGCCGGGCGCCTCGACGCGTTCCTCTTCAGCGAGTGGATGTATCCGGCGCAACGGCAGGGCGTCCGGGCGACGATCTTCCACGACCTCGTGCCGCTCCATCATCCGGAGTGGTGTACGCCGCGCACGATCTCGATGCATACACACAAGGCGCGCAACGCGGCGGAGACGTGCCACGTCCTGGTCGCCAACTCACGGTTCACCGCCGCCGATCTGGAGACGACGCTGGGCATCCCACCCGACCGGATCGTGCTCGGCCATCCGGGACTCACGCCGGGACTCACGCCCGACGGGCCGCGAGCCGACCTGCCGTCCGGGACGGTGCTCGGCCTGGGCACGATCGAGCCACGCAAGAACATCGCGCGGCTCGTGGAGGCCTGGCGCCTGCTGGACGGCAGCCTCGGTCTCACGCTCGCCGGGGGTGAGGGCTGGGGCGATCGACCGGAGCTCGCCGATCCGCGAATCCGCAGGGTCGGCTACGTCGCCGACGCCGATGTGGCCGCCCTGTACCGCGGCGCTGGGGTGCTCGTCTATCCCTCGCTCTACGAGGGTTTCGGGATGCCGATCGTCGAGGCGATGGCCTGCGGCACTCCCGTCGTCGCGTCGAATCACGCCTCGCTGGACGACGCGTGCGGTGATGCCGCGATCAGGGTCGATCCGACCGATCCGACCGCGATCGCAGCCGGAATCCGTGAGGCCGTCGCGCGGCGTGACGAGCTCGTTCGGCTTGGCCTTACGCACGCCCGTCGGTTCTCGTGGGCGCGGACGGGCGCCGCGATCCTCGAGGCGCTGGAGCGCGCGCGGTCGTGAGCGACACCCGCAGACCCGAGGAGGTTGCGATCGTCGTCAAGCGACCGGGGCTCGCGGCAGACGAGTATCTCGTGCTCTTGCGTTCCCCGGAGAAGCTCGGGTACTGGCACCTGGTCGCGGGCGGGGTCGAATGGGACGAAGAGCCGGTGGTGGCCGCAGCGCGCGAGCTCGCCGAGGAGACCGGGCTTCGCGCCGCCCCCGCCCCGCTCGGCGACGTCCTCGCGTACGACCTCGCAGGCGACCCCGAGTCTGTGCGCGCGCGGTTTCCGGCCGGCACCGAGCGGATTGCGGTGTGGACGTTCGTCGTGGAGGCGCCTGCCGGCTGGGAGCCGGAGCTCGACGACGAGCACGTCGACCACCGCTGGCTTCCGGCCGAGGCGGCAATCGCACTGCTGCACTATCCCGAGCCGCGAGCCGCGGTGCGCAGGGCTGCGACGTGAGGGTGGGCATCGACACGAGCCCGCTCGAGCAGACACGCGCGGGGACGGCCCGACACGTGCGCGGGTTGCTCGGGGCACTCTGCGGCCGCCCGGGACTCGAGCTCTTCGGCCTGAGCAGCGCCGGCAGCGGCAGACTCGCATCCGTTCGTCGCGACGCGCTCTGGTACCCGTTCCGGCTCGGCCGAGGCGCAGCCGGGCTCGACCTGCTCCACTGCACGACGTTCCGGGCGCCGCTGCGCCCTCGAATGCCGCTCGTCGTCACGGTTCACGATGCCGGCGTGCTCCGCCACCCGGAGGCGTTTCCCCGCTGGCACCGCACGACGGGGGCCGCCGCGCTGCGCTCCGCGGTCGGGGTCGCCGATGCCGTCGTCGCCGTCTCCGACTTCACGCGCGACGAGCTCGTCGAGCTGCTCGCCGTCCCGGCGGAACGGATCCGGGTCGTCCCGAACGGCGTCGAGCCCGTGTTCACGGCACATGGGGCGGCGGCAGCCGGTGACTACGTGGTCGCGGTCGGTACGCTCGAGCCGCGGAAGAACCTCGCTCGGGTCGTCGCGGGAGCACGACTCGCCGGAGTCGAGCTTCGCATCGCCGGGATGGCCGGGTGGGGCGCAGTGCGCGTCGACGGCTGGGTCGGCGAGCCAACGGACGAGGCGCTTGCGACGCTCTACCGCGGCGCGCGCTGCCTCGTCTATCCGTCGCTCTACGAGGGCTTCGGGATTCCCGTGCTCGAGGCGATGGCGTGCGGTACCCCGGTCGTCACGAGCCGTGGGGGGGCGACCGAGGAGATCGCAGGCGGCGCGGCGGTGCTCGTCGACCCGCACGACGCTGCCTCGATCGCGGCGGGTATCGAGGAGGCCTCCGCGCGCCGCTCGGAGCTCGTACCGCTCGGGCTCGCGCGTGCGGCGTCGTTCAGGTGGGATGCCGCCGCGGACGCGGTGGAAACGCTCTGGCGCGAGCTCGCGTGAGGCTCGTCGTCGTCGATGCCGACGTTCTCGGCCGGGAACGCACCGGAGATGAGACCTACGTGCGCAACCTCCTCCGCGAGCTGCCTCGACCTGCTGCGGAGGCAGGTCTGCGGATCGCCGCCGTGACCCGTCGACTCGAGCTCGTTCCGGCCGGTGTGGAGGCGATCGAGCTCAGGACGCGGTCGCAGGAGCTCCGCATGGCTTGGACGCTCTCACGCCTGCTCCGCGAGCGCGAGGCGGACCTGGTGCACACGCAGTACGCCCTGCCGCTCCGGTGCCCGTGTCCCGCTGTCGTCACGATCCACGACCTCTCGTTCGAGCACGATTCGGCGCTGATGGCGAGACGCGACCGCTTCGTGTTCAGGCGCGTCGTCCCGCGGGCTGCGCGGGGAGCCGCGCGCGTGCTGACCGTGTCGGAGCGCACGAAGCGCGACCTCGGACACCGCTACGACCTCCCGCCCGATGGAATCGTCGTCACCCCGAACGGCGTCGATCCGGCGTTCGTGCCCGGAGAGGGTGCTCGCAACAGACTGTCACAAACCCGGTACGCGCTCGCGGTGGGCGCGATCCAGCCGCGAAAGCACCAACTCGCTGCGCTCGCGGCGGCTCGGGAGGTCGGTCTCGAGCTCGTCGTCGCCGGGCCGATGAAGGACGAGCGCGTCGCGGCCGAGCTCCGCTCAGGGGGAGCGCGACTCGAGGGTTACGTCACGACCGAGCGTCTCGCGGAGCTGTATCGGGGAGCGGAATGCCTCGTGCAGCCGTCGCGCCACGAGGGTTTCGGGCTGCCCGTCGTCGAAGCGATGGCATCCGGCACCCCGGTCGTGATCGTGCCCGAGCCCGCGCTCGTCGAGGTCGCCGGCGAGGCTGCCGTGATCGTGCCCGAGGAGGAGCTCGCCGCAGGGATCCGTCGCGCGCTCGACGAGCGTGTGCGCCTCGTCGCCGCGGGGCTCGAGCGGGCGCAGGCCTTCTCGTGGGCGCGAACCGCCGAGGAGACCGTCCGCGTCTACCTGGAGGCTCTCGGGCGGTGAAGATCTCCGCCGTCGTCGTCTCGCACGGGCACGCCGCGGAGGTGGCGTTGCTCGTGCCGCTGCTCTTGCCGCAGGTCGACGAGCTCGTCGTCGTCGCCAATCTGCCGGGCTCGCTGCCCGACCGACTCACGTCGGCCGTACGCGTGCTCGAGAACGGTCGACCAAGGTCTCTTGCGGCAAACGTCAATCTCGGCATCGCAGCGACGAGCGGCGCCTACGTGCTCAACGCCAACCCGGACACGATGCCCGGCCCGGACGCGGTCGCCTCGCTCGCGGTGGTGCTCGACGGACGTCCTCGCGCCGGAATCGCGGGGCCGGCCATGCTCTGGCCCGATGGGTCCCCGCAACCGTCGCGTCGCCGCTTCCCGACCGTGGGCGGCACCCTCGTCAGACGTACCCCATTGCGGCTGCTGTGGTCGCCCTACGAGCAGCAGCGTGACCATTACACGCTCGAGCTTCACCCGACCGAGCCGATCGAGGCCGATTGGATGCTTGGCGGCTTTCTGCTCCAGCGACGAACGATGCTCGACGAGCTCGCCGGCTGGGACGTCGGCTACCGGCACTACGTCGAGGACATCGACCTCTCGTACCGAGCGATGAAGGCCGGGTGGGAGCGGTGGTACGTGCCGGACGCAGTCGTGCGCCACGCGTATGCCGCGGTGATCGACCGCCGGTTTTTCTCGCGACATACGATCTGGCACGCCCGAGGCATGGCGCGTTTCGTTCGCAAGCATCCGGAGACCCTCGCCCGCCTGTGAGTGACCCCGACCCCGCGAAGCTCGAGCAGTACGCGCGCAAGGCGGCAGGCTGGTCGGAGGACGAGTACGCCGACCCGGTCGCCTATCTCGCACACCGTGCCGAGCTCGTCGTCAGCCTGGGCCCGCGGCTCGAGGCGCGCGACGAGGTGCTCGACCTCGCGTGCGGCGACGGCGGGCTCGGTGTCGTGCTACTCGCGCGTGGCTACCGCTATCGCGGCGTCGACACCGAGCCGGCGATGGTCGAGGCCGCGCGCGCCCGTCTCGATCCGGTCGCCGGAATCGAGCTGGGCGACCTCGACGCCTACGCTCCGCCGCACGCCGTCGCGGCAACCACCGTCTTCCGTGCCATCTACTACGCGCGCGACCGTAAGGCATTTTTCTCACGGGTCGCCGAGTTCACCGAGCGCAAGCTCGTCTTCGACCTCAATCCGCGTCAGTATCCGCTCGAGCCGATTCGCGACGAGCTGCGCGCCGCCGGTTTCACGCGCATCGATCTGCGCCCGTTCTTCGTACCGCAGACGGTCAGGCTCCCGCGGCCGGCGCTCGTCGCGCTTCGCCTGGCCGAGCGAACAGGACCGCTGGCCCGCTTGGCGCTCCGCCGACGCTTCACGTACGTCGTTGCTGCGAGCCGGCTCCAGAGTGGGCCGGGCCAAGAGCCTACGAGCCGGGTGCGCCCGGGAGCACGGCGAAGCTGACCCGCGCGCCGAGCGGCCGGCGCTCGCCACCGCTGCCCGCCGGATCGACGAGCGCGGGCACGAACGTCTCGATCTCGACCTCCACCCGCCAGGGCACGTCCGGGGTCGGCAGCTCGACCGGACGGACGGTGCAGGCAGGGACGAAACGCGTCTCCTCGGAGGTGACCCTCGCGATCGCCGGCTGCTTGTCGTCGCCGCGCCCGAGCACGCCGATCCGTACCCGTGCTACGCCGGGGAGCCTGATCCCCTCGGGGCAGAACGTCTCTCGCGAGAGCGTGACGAGCGCTGTACCGGAGCCACCCCCTGAGAGGTCGAACCTGTTGTACGCGCCTCTGGCCGGCACGCTCGGATCGTCGCGATCGCCGACGATCCAGCCGTCTGCTTCGATGTCCGTCGTGTTCGCCCTGAGGCGGATCGGCCCGTCGAGTCGCACGACCGAGGCGCCCGCAGCCGCGTTCACCGCGACCCGCTCGCCGACGACCTCGACGCCGTCTGGGACGAGCACGAAGTCGGTTTCCGGATCGGGGGAGAGTGTTCCGTCGATCCTCACGAGATCGGGGGTCAGGGTGTGCCCGGGAGGCGGGCCGGTGCCGTCGACCGACCACACCTTCTTGATCGATCGGTTCCAGAACTCGGTGAGATTCGGGCCGGCGTTGGAGCTCAGGCGTTGTCCGAGGTAGACCACGGAGCCGCCGTCGACTGCGCGGTCGACCCAGTCGTTCGGCTTGGGCAGGTTCGTCTCGATTCGAGCGCTGAGATCGTGCTCGCCGATCGCCGCGTACACCTCGGCGGTGACGTTCCAGCACAGCACGACGACGGCGACCGCGAGCGAGAGGCCCGACACGGAGAAACGCCTGCGAAGGACGGTCGCCACCGCGAGGAGCGCAGCTGTCGCGACGACCACGAGCACCACCAACGCGAAGTCGATCCGTTCCCGGGGCCAGGCCCATTCCCGGTTCGCGAGCGCGAGGATTGCGAGGCCGTGAGACTCGTAGTAGGGGAAGCTGTCGACACCGCGGTCGATCGGTACCGAGACGACCATCCCCAGGACCACCACCCCCGCCGCGACAACACCCCAAGCGGGCACAGTCAGGCGTTCGAGCAGCAGCGCGGTCGCGACGAACGCAAGTGGGCTGAGATAGAGGAGGTTGCGCTCGACGATGAGCGTCGAGAACTCGGTGGAGAGGTACGCGCCTTTGAGGGCCGCGTACCATCCGAGGCTGATCACCGCCGCGCCACTGACCGTGACGAACGCCCGTACCCCCGGCCGCCGGCGCTCGCTCGCCGGCACGGCGAGGACGGCGAGCAACGCAATCGCCGGCAGGATCCCGATCCCGATCGCGAACGCCCCTCCGGCCCAGGCGCCGTACTCGACGAGGCGTCCCTTCCACAACGTGAGTACGCGCTCCCATTCGGCGGAGAGCTGCCCGAGCACCGCCCCGCTGGCGAGCACGAGCCCGAGCGCGAGCATCGCCGCGCTCGCTTTGTCCCAGCGATTCCATGTCGATCGCCACCGTCTGATGCGATCGGAGGTCCAGCCGAGGACGAGGAACGCGAGCACGAGCGCGCCGACGAGTGCGACGAGCTGCGAGCGGATCAGTACCGCGAGCACCGATGAGGCGATCGCGAGCGCGACGCTCCCGCGTGTCGGCCGGTCGATCGCTCGGACGGCGAGCCACAGCGCGAGCGTCGCCGCCGGATAGGCCCACGGCTCCTCGACCAGGATCGGTGCGTAGGACAGCGCCGGCGCTGCGACCGCGCCCGCCGCGGCGAAGAACGCCCAGCCGGGGGAGACGACACGCCGTGCGAGGAGATACGAGGGGAAGATTGCCGTCGTCATCACGAACGCCTGGACGAGCTTGATCGTCTCGTACGCCGTCGAGACGGGGTCGAGCCACCAGAACGGCGCCGTCAGCCACGGCACGAGCGTCGAGAATCCGTACCCCTCGCCGCGTCGCCCAGGCAATCCGGTCTCGGCGATCGAGCGTGAAAGTTGCGTCAGCTCGAGCTCGTCCGTGAAGATCGTCGGCGTCTCGCGGCGCCACGCCTGCCAGGCGTAGACCGTCGCGAGCAGGAGGTACGCACCGACGAGCGGCAGCAGCAGCTCGGTACGTGCTCTCGTCCCGGCCCGAGCCGACACGGCCGACGGGGAGGCCGCCACCGTCACTC
>JBPCLB010000058.1:0-5307 GCA_051003695.1 Gaiella sp.
CCGCGATGCACGAACAGCTACTCGAGCGGTCTATCCTCGCAGATCACCTTGCGAGCAATACCGTGGTCTGGGGTGATCTGGATCACCCGCTCGCCGAGCGCGGCAGCTCCCTCAGGTGAGGTGAAAGTGCAGCGCGTAGAGGAGCTCGACAGCGGGATTCGACGTGTGGATCTGGACGTCGGCAGGACTGTCGATCAGAGCGGTCGAGTAGTTGAAGATGATCTTGACGCCCGCTCCGACGAGCCTGTCCGCCGCCTCCTGCGCGGACTCGGCGGGAACCGCGAGCACTCCCACGACGATGCTTCGTTCACGGACGATCTCGTCTAGATCGTCGGGCGCGCTCACCGGGACACCTGCGATCGAGCTCCCGAGCTTGTCGGGGTCGTTGTCGAACACGGCGGCGATCGTGATGCCGTGCTCCGCGTAGATGGGTGAGCTCGCGATCGCGCCGCCCAGCCGGCCCGCCCCGAAGAGCGCGATGTTGTGCTGGCCTTGCGTACGCAGGATCTTCCGGATCTCTGCCAGCAGGGAGTCGATGTTGTAGCCCACGCCGCGCTTCCCGAACCGGCCGAAGAACGAAAGGTCGCGGCGGATCTGCGTGGCGTTGATGTTGGTGTACTCGGAGATCTCCTGCGAGGAGATCCTGTCCTTTCCCATCTTCTTCGCCTGGGCGAGCACCTGCAGGTATCGACTCAGGCGAGCTGCGACCCCGACCGTCAACCGTTCCGCCACCTGTGCTCCTCCGACCGCCCGCGACATCCGACCGCAACAGTGTGCCCACGACGTCGCGGGGTCGTTCGGGGCAACCGCCGCGAGTGGATCGGCTGCGCCACTCCACCTACGAGAGAAAGGTGCGGAGGGCCTCCGGCTGGACGTAGTACGTGAAACGAGCGACCCCGTCGATCTCGACGACAGGAATCCGTTCCCGGTGGCGTGCCTCGAGTTCCGGATCGCCATCTATATCGACAACAGTAAACTCCTCGTCACACACTTGTCGAACGATATCGAGAGCCGCCTCGCAGAGGTGACAGCCCTCCGCGACGAACACCGTCACCCGACTCACGCGGGGCAGTCCATTACCAGGTGATACTCGACGGAGTCAGGGGTAGAGCCCTCGAATCGTCGTCGCTTCGGCGACGCGCTGAACCGCGATGCCGTACGCCGCCATGCGCATGCTCGTCCCGTGGCGCTCCTTCGCCGACCAGGTCTCCTCGAACGCACGCACGACGATGTCGTTCAGCTTGGCGTTCACCTCGTACTCCTTCCAGAAGTACTCCTGGAGGCCTTGCACCCATTCGAAGTACGAGACGACGACGCCGCCCGCGTTCGCGAGCACGTCGGGCAGCACCATGACACCGCGCTCCTCGAGGATCTCGTCCGCCTGAGGGGTCGTCGGGCCGTTCGCACCCTCGCAGATCAGCCGCGCCTTGACTCGCGGCGCATTCTCGGCGTTGATCACCTGCTCGAGCGCACAGGGCGCGAGTACGTCGCAGTCGAGCTCGATCAGCTCGTCGTTGCCGATCTCCTCTGCCCCCGGCAATCCCTGTAGCGTTCCGCGCTCCGCCTTGAACGCGGTCGCAGCGGCGATGTCGATCCCGTAGGGGTTCGCGACGCCGCCGTTCGAGTCGGAGATCGCGACCACACGCGCGCCCTCCTCGGCGAGCAGGCGGGCAAGATTACGACCGACGTTTCCGAACCCCTGGATCGCGACGCGCGTGTCGGGGAACCGCTTGCCGTCTTTCTGTAGCGCTGTGCGGATGCAGTACAGCGCGCCGCGCGCCGTCGCGCCGTCGCGCCCGACCGAGCCTCCCAGCGCAAGCGGCTTGCCCGTGACGACCCCGAGCACCGAGTGGCCGACGTTCATCGAGTACGTGTCGAAGATCCATGCCATCGTCTGCGCGTCGGTCCCGATGTCGGGTGCGGGGATGTCCTTCTCGGGCCCGATCTCGTTGATGATCTCGGTCGTGTAGCGGCGCGTCAGGCGCTCGCGCTCGTCCGCCGAGAGGAGCTTCGGATCGCAGACGACACCGCCCTTCGCGCCACCGAAGGGAAGTGCCATCAACGCGCATTTCCAGGTCATCCACATCGCGAGCGCCTTGATCTCGTCCTGGGTGACGCTAGGGTGATACCGAATGCCGCCCTTCGCGGGGCCGCGGGTCATGTTGTGGACGACGCGATAGCCGTCGAACACACGCACCGACCCGTCGTCCATTGCCACGGGAACGGCAACCTCGACGGTCTTCTTGCACTGGGAGAGCACCCGGACGAGATTCGGATCGACGCCGAACGTCTCGCCCACTCGCTGCAGCTGTGCGCGAGCCAGCGCAAACGGGTTCTCGCGAAGGTGGGTCGGCGCTTCGAGCGCGCTCATCGGCTACGTGCTCGGAAGCCCGGCGCTCACGGCGCGACTATACCGCCGGACGTCATCCGTGTCGCCCTCGCATGGCGCGCGCCTCGGTTCCCGGGGTTACGGCGCGGCGGCGCACGGCCGGTCGCGATCGAGCCCCAGCTACCGAAGCTTGAAATCGGTATCGACGACGGTCGGAGCCCCTGTCCCGATCGGTACTCCGACGACTCGCAACGTGTACGCCCCTCGTCCGAGGCGGCCCCCGCCGGGCCCCCTGCCCGTGACGCCGAATGCGTATCGACCGGGGAGCACGTCACGCAGGCGGACGAGCGTCCCGAGCCGGCGACCCGCCCGCCACAGTTCGAGCTCGAGCCGTGCGAGCGGCAACAGCTGAGGCCGGGTAGGAGTCCCGTCGACTCGACCTGCGACGAGCTCGAGCACGGCGGGCTTGCGGTCACTTGCGCGGAACACGCTCTGCGAGAGCCGGACGGCGCTGACGGCCGGCCGCGTCGTCTCGGGCACCGCGGCAGTCCAGGGAATTCGCAGCGAGCCACCGCGCTCGATCTTGACGCGGATCGCGCCACCGAGCGCTCCTGGTGGACGCGGCAACACGGTCGCCGCGACGCCGATCTCCAGCGTCAGAGACCGGCCGGGAAGCAGCGTGACCCGGTCGCGCGTGGTTCGCACCGTAACCCCCGCCGGGCTCCCGGGCGCGGGCGAGATGCGAACCGTCAGCGGGCGACGCGAGACGTTGTGCAGACGGACGGAGCCGGCCGCTCTGGGGTCGTCGGCGGAGAGGGAGCCGAGTGCCGCGGTCGGCGGTTCCGCGACGACCTCGACGGCGGTAGCCCCCACGGGATCGACACCCCCGACCGGCAGGCCGGGACGGCCGGGTGTCCGGCGGGCAGAGGCGACGAGGGCCCCACGCAGCCCGGCTGCGTCGAGGTCGGGACGGGCGTCGGCAAGGAGTGCGGCGGCGCCGGCGACGAGCGCGGCCGCCGCGCTGCTGCCGCTGATCGACCCGTAGCGGGCCGTCCCGCCCTCGCTCCGACCCGGCTCCGAGGTTGCGAGGCCCACGCCGGGGGCAGCGAGCTCCGGCTTCGTCCTTCCGTCGTACGCGAGGCCGGTGGACGAGAAGGCGGTGATCGAGCCGAGTCCGGTGTTGCGGTCGAACGTCGATGCGCCGACCGAGAGCTCAACCGGGATCCCCGAAGCCCGGGCGGCGCGCACGCGTCCGGCCGCGGTCGGAGTGATGCCGACGATCGGAACCTCGATCGGCTCGTCGACTCCGATCGACCCTGCGGGCACAGGTCCGTCGACGAGGATCGCGCGGACGCCTGCCGCGGCGAGCTCGCGCACGGCTTCCGGGGTCGTTGGCCCCCGGGGGAGGAGCGCAGCAAAGCCTGCGACCCGGCTGTAACCCCGCCGATCGAAGAGCGCGTCGAGCGCGTTCCCCGCATCCACTTCCGCCTCGCCACGCTGTGCCAGGACGGCGACGGGCGCCGAGACCGCCTCGCGTGGGCCGACCGCGCCACCGAGCGGCTGGCGGCCGAACACGAGTGGCTGAAGCCCTGCACGAAGCAGGACGTGAACGGTGGGGCTCCTGCGCCGGGCATCGGAGGCTGCGACCCCGAGCGCAGCAGGAAGGCCGGCGGGGGCGCCGACGCTGCCGAAACCCGGCCCCGCGGCACCGTCGTTGCCGGCCGGCGCGACGACGAGCGTGCCGAGCGTGAGCGCTCCCGCGACGGCGCGGGCGAGCGGGCCGTCCGGAAACGATGCGAACGGCTCGACGAGTCCAACGAGCGCGATGCGTGCGCCGTCGTGTGCGTCGCCGTCCCGGTTCGGATCGACGGCCGCTTCGAGGCCCGCCATCAGCTGGTCGGTGCGGCTGTAGATCGAGACACCGCCGTCGGCATCCGGCTGCCAGCCTGCCACCCGGATCGGAAGAATCGTTGCCCCGGGAGCGACGCCCTGGAGGCCGGCGGGCCCGCGGAACCCCGCCACCAGCCCTGCCAGCTCCGTCGCATGGCGCTCTGGACGGCCCGGCTCCGTTGGATTCTGCTGAGCACTCGCATCACCCGTGGGGTCGACCACGTCGATGCCGGGCTCGAGTGCGCCCTGGAGGTAGGGATGTGTGCGGTCGACTCCCGTGTCGAGCAGCGCGACGGTGACCCCGTCGCCGTCCACGCCGGGAATGACCAGCTCCGGCCGCCGCCCGCTGCCACGCGCGAACGCCGGCGTCTCGAGGATCGACCGGCCCACCGCGGCGGGATACGCAGCGCGCACCGGATACACGCCCGCGACGAGCGGGTTCCGCTCGAGGGTCGGCAGCAACCGGGCGTCGAAAGAAGCAGCGATCCCGTTGAGCACGCGAACGAAGGACTGCTCGGGCTCGATCGGCGCGCCCCGGAACGCGAGCTCGGCGAGCGCGCGCTCCTGCGCCCGACCGGCGGTCGCAGTCCACGCGCGCATCTCGGCCTCCGTCGCGTCGCCCCCCGCGCGAGCGAGCCGCTCGGCAAGCGAGGGTGCCTGCAGCACGACGATCCAGCGTCCGCCGAGCTGTGGCGCCGGCCTGCTTCCGAGCAAGCCCTGCCACCCGGCTCCACTCGAGGCGATCTCCTCAGGGGTCGCGGCTCCACCAATGCCGGTTGCGCACATGAGCGCGGCGAGCGCCACCATGCATGCCCGGGCGACTCGTCTCCGACCTCTTCGCGCGTCACGCTCTCGGCGGGGCGGGCGCTCGTCGGCGCACGAGACGCCCGTTTGGCTACAGCCCCTAGCTCGCGGAGGCATACGCATCGAGCTCGAAGTAGTCGGGCGCACGCAGAGGCTCAACGAAACGACCGGCGGAGGCGATCATCGCCGCGTTGTCGGTACAGAGCTCGAGCGGCGCGAACGACGCGTTGGGAAGCGCAGCACGCAGCGCGGAGTTCGCAGCCACGCCACCGACGACCGCGACG
>JBPCLB010000059.1:0-4580 GCA_051003695.1 Gaiella sp.
AGAAGTGCTCCTCGCCGATCTCCCCGAGCTGATTGCGATCCCGTTGGGGAACGCAGACCCCGCCCACGTGGGCGACTTGGCGCGCGCGGCCGACTGGGTCGCGACCAGGATCGCGGCTGTCGGAGGCGCGGTCGAGATCGAGGAGCGAGGTGGGCGTCCTCTCGTGATCGGCGAGGTGGCGGCACCAACGGCCGCCGCGGCGGCGGCGCCGACGGTTCTCGTCTACGCCCATCTCGACGTGCAACCGCCCGATCCGGTCGACCTCTGGGACTCGGATCCGTGGACGCTCGTCGAGCGGGACGGCATGCTCGTCGCCCGCGGCGTCGCCGACGACAAGGCTCATCTCTTCATGCTCCTGAAGGCCGTCGAGCTGCTGGGCTCGGCCGGCGAGCTACCCGTGACGGTTCGGTTCGCGATCGACGCGGAGGAGGAGATCGGCGGCCACTCGGTCGTCGAATGGGTTACGGAGGACACGGGTCGGGTCGACGCGGCCGTCGTGCTCGACGGGGGCTACGCGACGGAGACGCTGCCGAGCTTCTGCACGGCGTTGCGAGGCATTTGTTACTTCCACGTGACCGCCCGCACCGGTGTCCGTGACCTTCATTCCGGGATGTACGGCGGCGCGGCCCTCAGCGCCACTCATGCGCTGATCGAGTCGCTCTCCGCCGTCCTCCCGGGCCCGGGCGGGTTGCTCCCCGATGCGCTGCGGCAAGGAATCGTGCCGCCGACAGCGGAGGAGGTCGCGGGTTGGTCGGCGCTACCGCACGGACGCGACGAGCTCGGGTCTCAGGGCGCCCGCGCAGTCGACGCCACCGCCGCCGACGAGTTCGTCATGCGGACGACCGCCGAGCCGTCGGTCACCGTCAACGGGATCGAGGGAGGCTCGCCGCGTCTGCAGAAGACGGTTCTGCCGGTGGAGGCGCACGCGAACGTGTCGATCAGGCTTGCGCCGGGTCAGACTACGAGGGAGATCGCTCCGGTCTTCGAACGCCTGTTGCGCGAAGCCGCCCCGGAGGGGACGACGCTCGACGTCGATCTGTGGTCATCCGGCGAGCCGGGGTTCGTCGACCCGGCGGCGCCGGCCGTGCGGCTCGCCCAGGACGCGTTCGAGCACGTCCTCGGCACGCGACCCCTACTGACGCGCTCGGGCGGCTCGATCCCGGTCGTCGCCGCCCTCGTCGCGCGGGGTGTGCCGGCGATCGTCACCGGCTTCGCAAGACCCACCGCTCAGATGCACTCGCCGAACGAGCGCATCCCTGCGGCAGCCCTCCGGCAGGGGCTCGAGACGGTCGTCGAGCTCCTCCGACGCTTTGGTTCGCTTGCCTGATCCGCGGTACGCGAGTCCCCTCGCCGAGCGACTCGCGGAGGACGTGCTCGAGCGGTTTCTCCGGTACGTCGTGATCGACACGCAGGCTGCGTTCGACAGCAAGACCTACCCGTCGACGCCCACGCAGCTGGAGCTCTCGCGCATGCTCGTCGAGGAGCTCGTGGCTGCCGGGCTCCACGACGCGGAGCTGACCGACGAGGGCTACGTCCTCGCCACCCTGCCCGGGACGGTCGCCGATGCGCCGGTGATCGCGCTGATCGCGCACGTCGACACGAGCCCTGACGCGCCGGGAGCCGGCGTGGTGCCTTTCGTCCATCGGTCGTGGAACGGCGCTGCGATCGTGCTTCCCGGCGATCCGAGCCAGGTTCTCGACCCGGCGGAGATGCCGGAGCTCGCCGACAAGCTCGGCCACGACATCGTGACGAGCGACGGCACGACGCTGCTCGGCGCCGACGACAAGGCGGGTGTCGCCGAGATCGTCAGTGCCCTTGCGTTCCTGGCGACCGACGACGCGCCGCGCGCGACCGTCCGGGTCGCGTTCACCGTCGACGAGGAGATCGGCAAGGGCACCGACCACCTCGAGCTGGATCGGCTCGGCGCGTCCTTTGCGTATACGCTCGACGGGTCGGGTCTCGGTGAGCTGGAGCTGGAGTCGTTCTCGGCGCACGGGCTGCGCCTCGAGGTTCGCGGCGTCGCGGTGCATCCGGGGTCGGCCAAGGATCGGCTCGTGAACGCGATCAAGCTCCTTGCAGACGTCGTGGCGGCGCTACCGCGTGACGGCCTGTCGCCGGAGACGACCGAAGGCCGCGAGGGGTTCGTCCATCCGACCCGGATCTCCGGGCACGCAGGCGAGGCGACTCTCCACTTCATCGTCCGTGACCACGACGACGGGTTGCTCGAGGAGCACGTCGCTCTCGTTCGGCGAGTCGCCGAGGATGTTGTCGGTCGCGAGCCGCGCGCCCGCTACGAGATCGAGGTCGAGAACCAGTACCGGAACATGCGCAGCACGCTCGACCGGTATCCGGCGGTCGTCTCGGCTGCCGAGGACGCGATCCGCCGGGCAGGAGTGGAGCCGGTGCACACGATCATTCGCGGCGGAACCGACGGAGCACGCTTGACCGAACGCGGGCTGCCCACGCCGAATCTCTTCACCGGCGGCCAGAGTTACCACTCGGTGCGCGAATGGGCCTCCGTTCAGGACATGGGTGCTGCCGCCGCGACGGCGGTCGAGCTCGTCCGTCTCTGGGGCGAGCGCACGAAGGTGTAGCTCGTGCCCCCCTTTCGGGTGGACCAGGCCCCGACCAGCGTCGTCCTCACTCTCACAGACAGCACGAGCTCGCCCAGCATCGTCGGCAACTCCAACACCTTCAACGTGGCCGCCAGCACATCAACCGCCTTGTGGTACGTCACGACGAGTGCCGGCACCACGCGCGCGTGCGCGACAGGATCGGCAACGCGCTCGGCAAGTGCGTCCTGCCAGGCCTCCCGGGCCGCCAGCCAAACTGCGAGTCGGTCAGCGAGCTCGGAGCGGGCGCCCGCGTCCCTACTCGCGAGCTTGTGCCCGCAGGCCGTCGATCTCGTGATGCAGCTGTCGGCGCTCGAACGAGCAGCTGCGCTCGGATCGTTTGAACGCGGACAGCTGCGCGATTGCGTCGGGCTTCAGCGGGACGGTGAGCGCTTCCATGAAATCGATCCGCTCGTGAAGCTCGCGGCGGCGCTTGGAGAGCAGACGCTCCCGACGAGCGAATTCGGCCAGGCGGGTCGAGGTCTCGTCCACCGGCTCCGCCGAGCTCCCCTCGGGCGTCGAGTCGCCGGCTACCCAGTCGGTATGTGAGGCTTGCTCGATCCTCTCGCGAAGCGAATCCAGGCTGACGACGAACTCGTCCGCACGCTGGTTACGAATCCCCCGCTGTCGCACGACAGCAGCCTACTCCGCCGACACCGGGGATTGCGGCTACGACGAGCTCAGGCGTCCTGCAGGTGCACCTCGCATCCGAGCCAATCGTGGCCGAATGTCCTCATCGCCTCGACGATCGGCTTCAGCGCCCGGCCTTTCTCGGTCAGCTCGTACTCGACACGCGGCGGCGACTCGGCATAACTGCGGCGCAGGACGATCTCCTCGGCCTCGAGCCAACGTAGTCGCTCGGCGAGCGTGCGGGGGCTGATGCCGGCGCACGCGTGCTCGAGCTCCGTGAAGCGCCGCGGCCCTTCCGTGAGGTCGTGGACGATGAGCACCGTCCACTTCGAGCCGACGATCTCGCCGCACGCCGCAACCGAGCATTGTCCCGACTGGTGGACGGGAAGCATCGTGCGCGGGTTGACGGTGTCCATCCCCACCAACGCATTGTACGACTCGACGGCCACTGGCCACAACGGACCTCGCCGATCCCAACAATCCACGTGACGAAGGCCGATCCACGATTCACCGCGAGAGAGGCGAACAGGCTCGGCGTCTTCGCTGTCCCGCAGAGCTGTCGTGCCCGAAGGCCGATTCACTCGGCCGGGAGGGCTCGAGCTGCAGTGTCCACGAATCGCAAAGAAGGGGGCTCATGGGGGAAACATGGTTTCCCCCATGCTTTTAGAAGGGTGGCGGATTGTGCACCCACCGGCCGCCGACCATGGTCGCGACGACGGCGATGCTCTCGAGCTCCTCCGGCGGACAGGTGATCGGGTCGCGCGAGAGCACGACGAGATCGGCGAGCTTCCCTGGCAGCAGGGTGCCGCGGTGGCGCTCGTCACCCGCGAGCCAGGCGGGGGCGACGGTGGTTGCGTGTAGCGCTTGCTCGATCGTGAGCGTCTCGTGCACGCGCCACCCGGGCCGCTCGTCGATCGTGCGGAGGACGCCGGCTCGGATACCTGCCAGCGGGTCGAGCTCCTCGACAGGTGCGTCCGAGCCGTTTGCGAGCACCGCTCCCGAGCCGAGCAGCGAGCGAAAGGCGTAGGCGCCGTCGAGTCGGTCGGGCCAGAATCGCTCGGCGAGGTCGCGGTCGGACGGCGCGTGCGAGAACTGGATCGAGCACGCGACGCCGAGGTCGGCGAAACGCGTCAAGTCGGCTGGATCGACGCACTGGGCGTGCTCGATCCGCTGGCGCAGCCCGAGCGGCTGCCAGAACTCGCGGGTCGCGTCGAAGGCGTCGAGCGCGTCGCGGTTCGCTCGATCGCCGATCGCGTGCACCGCCACCGGCCAGCCTGCCGAGGCGGCATCACGCACGAGTTCTGCCAGCTCGTCGCCGCTCGTGATGCAGATTCCCGA
>JBPCLB010000060.1:0-7067 GCA_051003695.1 Gaiella sp.
CGGCGAGCAGATCGGCGTCCTTCCGCTTCCCAGCGTCGCCCGACTTCGCCTCCTTCAGGACGCGCTCCAGCCGTCGCGCGACGTGGTCGGTGTCGGCGACGAGCAGCTCGAGCTCCAGCGTCTCGAGTGCCGCGGCCGGATCCGCACCCTCCGAGAACCCGTCGGCGACAGCAAGGATCGCGTCGACCTGGCGGATGTTGCCGAGCAGCTGGGCGCCCGTGCCCGGCACGTCGACGACGCGGACCGCTGCGGGTGTCACCTTGCGGGCCGACACGATGGCGGCGAGCGGCTCGAGGCGCGGGTCTGCAATCGCCGCCATCCCGACGTTCGCCTTGTCGCTCACGGAGGCGTAGGCGGTGATCTCGGCGCCCGCGCGCGTCAGCGCGTTGAAGAGGGTGGTCTTCCCGCTGTTCGGGAGACCGACGATGCCGACCTCGAGCGCCACGGCGCGTCAGCGTATCCGCGGTTGCTGTCTCAGTTGCCGAAGCCGATCCGCCCGTCGCGCCCGTAGCGCTTGACGTAGGTGAGCTTCGAGATCGAGATGGAGATCCTGCCGTCGTCGGTCTCCAGCCGCAAGGTATCCGGGGCGCCGTCCGCGACCGCGCGCTCGACCTCGTCCGCGGACGAGGACGGAACGTCGATCGCGATGATCTGTCCACCCTCGAACGCGAGCTCGAGGCGAACGGAATCAGCGTCTGGCATCGGCAACAACCTCCGTGAGGACGCCGTGGACGGCGTCGGGATGGACGAATGCGACCTCGAGACCGAAGAGACCGCTGCGCGGAGTCTCGTCGATCAGTCGCGCGCCCGCCGCGCGCAAGCGCGCGAGAGCCGAAGGGACGTCGTCGACCTCGTAGGCGACGTGGTGCATGCCCGGTCCGCGCGACGCGAGGAACCTGCCGACGGGTGTATCCCAATCGGTGGGCGCGACGAGCTCCACCCTGCTCTCGCCGACATGGAGCGAGACGGCGTCCACGCCTTGGTCGTCGAGGCGCTCGCGATGCTCGACGGTCGCGCCCAGCAACGACGTGTAGGTGAAGACCGCCGCGTCGAGCTCGCGGACTGCGAGTCCGAGGTGATGGATGCGCCGGAACACGCCGGCGATGCTACTGCTCGGCGGAAGCTCCCGACCCGACTGGCGAAAGCGTGAGCGCTCGTCCCGGGGTCCGCCGCGTGCGCCTCACTCTCCTGGCCTACGGAATCGCTCGTTCGAGCACGCGGATCGTGCCGACGGTCTCCGCCGAGCTCGATTCCGGCTGCACGTCGGTGAGGAGCGCGAGGAACTCCGAGCGGTTGAGCGTCTCCTTCTCGAGCAGTCCGTTCGCGAGCCGATCGAGCGGTGCACGGTGCTTCGCGAGCAGACGGATCGCCTCCCCGTACGCCTCGTCGGTGAGACGCGCCTGCTCGGCGTCGCGCAAGCGCTTCGTCTCCTCCGAGAGCGCGTAGTTGTCGGCCCGCATCGTGCGTGCCGAGGCGATCTCCGACATGCCGTAGTCGAACACCATGCTCCGTGCGATCTGCGTGACCTTCTCGAGGTCGCTCGCAGCGCCGTTCGTGACGCGGCCGAAGACGACTTCCTCTGCCGCGCGGCCGGCGAGTGCGATCTTCATCACGTCGAGCAGCTCCTCCTTCGTGTGCAGGAACCGCTCTTCGCTCGGCAGGTAGTACGCGAGCCCGAGCGAGTCGCCGCGACCGACGATCGTCACCTTCTGCAGCGGCATCAAGTCGCCCATCAGGTGCGCCATCAACGCGTGCCCGCCCTCGTGGTAGGCAAGGATCCGCTTCTCCTTCTCGGTCACGACGCGGCGCTTCTGGAGCCCGGTGAGAACGCGCTCCATCGCCGACTCGAAATCCTCCATCCGGATCTGCTTGCGGCTCTTGCGCGCGGCGAAGATCGCGGCCTCGTTGGAGATGTTCGCGAGCTCGGCACCCGTGAGACCGGCTGTCCGGCGGGCGATCACGGTCAGATCGACGTCGGTGCCGAGCGGCTTCGCGCGGGTATGGACACGGAGAATCGCCTCCCGGCCGTGAAGATCGGGGGGCCCGACGTGCACCTGGCGGTCGAACCGTCCCGGACGAAGCAGCGCCGGGTCGAGATCCTGGAGCCGGTTGGAAGCGCCCATCACGATCACGTCCTCACGACCGCCGAACCCGTCGAGCTCGACGAGCAACTGGTTCAGCGTCTGATCCTGCTCGCGGTGGAAACCGCCGCCTGTGCGCGCGGTGCCAACGGCGTCGAGCTCGTCGATGAAGACGATCGACGGCGAATGCTTGCGGGCCTCGGCGAACAGCCTGCGGATCCGCGCCGCGCCGAGCCCGGCGAACATCTCGACGAAGGACGAGGCGCTCGCATGGTAGAAACTTGCCCCGGACTCGCTTGCCACGGCCTTCGCGAGCAGCGTCTTGCCCGTTCCCGGAGGGCCGTGGAGCAGCACGCCGCTCGGCACGCGGGCGCCGAGTTGCTCGAAGCGCCGGCGATCGCGAATGAAGTCCACGACCTCCTGCAGCTCCTCCTTGGCCTCGTCGGCGCCGGCGATGTCCCCCCACGAGACGTCGTGCGCGCTGTCACGGTCGACCGGCGCCGGCTTCACGCGCGGCATGTGGCGCACCGTCATCAGCAGGAGCACGACGATGATCGCGAAGAAGACGAGCGGTGTCCAGATGACGACCGAGTCCTGTACCGACTGCCAATCCATGGACTCACCCTATGGAGGGAGAGGCAGCCGTCAACGCCGGACGACAGCGACGATCGCCTGTGCGTTTCCCTCCGTGCCCACCTCGACCGCGGTCAGCCGCTCGTGGCCGAGCCAGCGCGCCCGTCGCGGATCAGGCCCCGCCCAGTCCGCGGAGACGTCGTCCAGCACGAGTGTCGCCCCGGGGACGGCGAGCGCGAGCACCGCCTCGACCTCGTCCTTCGCCTGCCCGCCGACCACGAACAGGAGGTCGAACGGCGCCTCAGGTGGAAGCATCACCCGCCAGTCGCCATGGAGGACGTGAACGTCCGGATCGTCCTCGAAGAGCGACGAGGTTGCCTCTGCATACCGTCGATCGAGCTCGACGGTGAAGAGCGGGATGCCAGGCCCCAGGGCGGAAGCGATCCATGCCGTCCCCATGCCGGTGCCGCCGCCGACCTCGGCAGCTCGCTCGACCCCACGGCGTGCGGCGAGGACGTGCAGCATCCGACCTACGTCGTCCCGGCAGCTCTTCTCGAAACCGAGCTGCGCCACGAGCGCGCGCGCCCGCTCGACGAGCGGCGGGATCAGACTCACCCTTCGGAGACGATCTCGGCGCTCGTCGCGAAGCGCACGCCACCCGCGCGCCACGCTTCGAGGCAGGACGCGGTGCGTCTCTCGTCGAGACCGCGCGAGGCGTCGGTCACGAACGTCACTTGTCGCCCGCGCGCGAGCAGGCCACGGATCGCGGCGTCGTCACAGACGTCGGTCGCGACCCCGAACAGGATCACCTCGTCCGGGTCGAGTGCGTCGAGTATCGGATCGACATTGGGATTCGAGAAGACCGAGTAGGTCTTCTTGAGAACGAGCAGCTCCCGCCGATCGTGGATCAACGCGGAAACCAGCCCGGGCGGATAGGGAGTCAGGGAGAGCGGCAGGGGATCGGTCTGAGCGGTCTCGGGGATCCGTGCAGCACCCGGAGTGCCTCGCAGGCAGTGAGCCGGGAAGGTGTTCGCGAAATCGGGCTCGTCCGAGAGCTCCGGATCGGTGAGCTCGTGGTCGTCGGCCGAGGCGAGGTGGACGATGTCCTCCCGCGCAGCCCACGAGACGAGCCGCGCCATCGCGGGCCTCACAGCCTCGGCTCCCGGTACGGCGAGCTTGCCGCTCACCGAGACGAAGTCGACCTGCGTGTCGACATCCCACAACACCCGTCCACTCATCGCCCGACCCTATCGGCCACGCCCGCCAGAAGCTCTTCGTTGTCCCGGACGCCCGTTGTGCCCGAAGGCCGATTCATTCGGCCGGGAGGGCTCGATTATTGCCGAGATCACTACTCGTAAGAAGGGGGCTCGTGGGGGAAACATGGTTTCCCCCCACGAGCGAGCCGGAGGCGAGCGGCATGGTTTCCCCCACGAAGCGAGTCCGAGCGAGCGTCAGACGAGTTGGAGCCGCGAGTTCGGGCGATACCTCCGTCCAACCTTCCCCACCGGCCGCCCTTCGGCGAGCACGATGTCGGCAGTGAAGTCGTTCTCCCCGCGGATCAGTGACGACCCCACGCCGTAGGCGTCGATCGGGACGCCGAGCTTCTCGAATGCCTCGATCTTCTGCACGGTGAAGCCCCCTGACGCGACGATCCGCACATGCTCGAAGCCATCGGCATCGAGCGCCTCGCGGACCTTGCGAACCAGTCGCTCGTTGACACCGCGCGGATCGAAGTCGCCGAGCTCGTCCCACAGCGATCGGTCGACCAGCTGACCCGACGTGTCGAGCCGGACCCCCCAGAGACGGGGGCCGAGCGCACGCGCGACCTCGAGCGCCGTTCGGACCGAGTCGTTCTCGAAGTCGACCAGCACCGTGATGTGGAAGTCCTCGGTCGCCCAGTCGGCGAACTTCGTCGCCGCAAGTACTGTGTTGCCCCCGTACGCGGCGATCAACGCGTGCGGGACCGTCCCCACTCCACGCCCGCCCCACCACGAGGCCTGCGCGTCGGACGTGACGCCGATCTCGACCCCCAGCACCTTCCCCGCGATGTAGGCGGCGTACCCGTCACCGGTCTGCACACGGTGGTGGTCGTGTCGTGCGGGCATGAAGATGATCGGTTTCCCATTCGCCGCCTCGAGCACCCGCGCGGTGTTGGTCGCGATCAGGGTACGCCGGGCGAGGGTGCCGAGGACGACGGTCTCGAGATGGGCGAATGCTGTGTAGTCGCCCTCGATCGTGAGCACCGTCTCCCACGGCTCGACCCGGTCGCCGTCGTAGAGCGCGTACACGATCAGCTCGTCGCGGTCGTGGGAGCAGAGCTCGAGGATCGCAAGAGCCTCGTCCACCCCGCCCAGCATGGCCCGCTCGCGCTGAAAGATCTGCGTCAGGACGCGGGGCCGACGCCCGTCGGCGAGGAGCGCGGCGCGTGTGTGGTTGAAATACGCGTCGGTGTAGTAGCCGTCGCGCATCTTCTCGACGGGCAGCTCGAAGATCTCGGGTGGCAGGCGCGCCCCGCGCGAGCGAGCCGGCGCGACACTCACGCGCAGCTCTCGTCGATGTCCGCCGGGCTCATCGTTGGTCTGGCGCTGCCGCCTCGGCTGCGAGGCAGGCTACCAGCGCGGACTGGGCGACCTCGAGCTGGCGGTCGGTCGGCTCGGCCGTGGAGAGACGGGTCTGGAGCTCCTGGCCCGGGCGGGCGAGCGCCCGTGCGAGCCGGCGTTCGGGATGCCGGCCCATCCAGCTGAAGAGCTCGACCGACGCTCCCAGCGCACCGACGGCGCCAGCGATGCGGGCCGGAGCGCGTACGCCTCGCGGTGCTCGACCCGCAAAGGCGCTTGCGATCGCCGACGTGACGAGCAACGGACCGACGAGGTGCGAGCCGCAGCGGTCGTGCTCCTTGCTTGCGCGCGTGTCCGTTTCGTAGCTGCCGATCGAGACGTGCTCGGCGCCGTGGTAGCCGGTCAGCTCGCCACCTCGGAGGGAGAGCACCGCCGGGACGAGCGAGGCGAAGGCGGCGGCGGCCTCCCGGACACCGGTCGCGACCGGCGCGCGCCGCACGGCGGCAGCCCCGAGGCTTCCCGCCACGACCGCGACGGCGACGGCGGGGCGTTCGAAGGCGAACCGGGCCTCCGGCAGCTCGCGTTTGACAGCGGGGATCAGCGCAAGTGACTCGGCGATCCGCACCGGTCCGCGGACGAAAGGCGCGCTCACACGCGGCCCGAAACGTGGAATGCGACCTGAGGCCGTGCGCAACGAACCGTCCTCGCGCCTGATGGACGCCGCCCACGAGGTCGGCCCGTGGACGATCACGCCGTTCTGCAACGCCATGCCGCCGAGCCGCAGCTTGTCCATGCCGAGAGGGTAGCGTCACCGAGGTGGGCGCCGAGTCCGTGCACGAGTTGATCGACGCTGCCCGACGCACCCAAACGTTGACGCTCGTCGGCATCGGCGGGCACGGCGCATCTGGCAAGTCGACGCTCGCAGCGACGATCACCGCTGCCCAGATCGTCGCCACCGACGCGTTCTGGGACGGGCGCGCCTTCGAGCTGTCGCGTTTGCGCCACGAGGTGTTCGAGCCCCTGCTGCGTGGCGAGCAGGCGTCCTACCGGTGCTGGGACTGGTCGCTCCGAGCGCCCGGCGAGACGCGATTCGTCGAGCCGTCCGGGGTCGTCGTCGTCGAGGGCGTGTGTGCCCTGCATCGGATGTTTCGGGACGACTACGACGTCCGCGTGTGGGTCGACGCCCCCTACGAGCTGCGGCTCGCGCGGGCGGTCGAGCGTGACGGCGAGGAGGCGCGGCGTACCTGGGTAGAGGTCTGGATGCCCTCGGAGGACAGGTACGTCGAGCGCGACGACCCCGTCGCCTGCGCGGACATCGTGGTCGACGGCTCCAGTGGCACGAATTGCGGGCCTCAAGTCTGATCGAAGTCCCGGCCGCCGCTCGTTGCTCATCGGCCCGGCGCGCTCGACGGAGCCTCCCACGTGAGTGGGAGGCAGCGAGCGACTGCGGCGTCGAAGGCGAGCAACGCGTGACATCGTGCTCGGGCGTCGAGTGCGAGGTCGAATCCGACGGGCCACCTTCGCGATGAACAGCCAGCCTGCGCTCGGGCTCTTGTTCTGCACGGGCGATTGCGTTGAACCCCGACTCAACTTCAAGCCCGCGCCGGGCTTGCCCCGCGACTGTCTCGCCAAGATCACGCGCGCCGGATGGGGCATCCGCTACCGGGTCGCTCCGGAGGGAGCGCAGGGCTGTAGCCGGCACGGCGCTGGACGAGCCACTCCGTTGTCCTACTCCACGTCACGCCAGACGGCGATCGCCGCGCCTCCGGTCGTCCGCGGTGGGTGCGGCACCGGTCGTCGTCACCGCGCCGCCGCCGCCCGACGGAGTGCTGCCTGGAGCTCCGGTGCGGCAGGA
>JBPCLB010000061.1:0-7039 GCA_051003695.1 Gaiella sp.
CGGGTCGCGTGAGCTGCCGGGCCGGCGTCGAGCACGGCGTCCGCATCCGTCTCCACGGAAGTCGGCGCAACTCTCAGCGAGATCGACTCGGCGCCGACCGCGAAGACGATCGAGGCGCGGTCTCCGACAACGGTCTCGAGGGCGCCCCCGAGCGCGGACTGCAGCGCGTCGATGCCCTCGTGCTCGAGCGCTAGACGCTGCCCGATCCCCCCTGCCACGAGCTGCGGGAGGCTCGCGAGCTGGTCCCCAGTCGGCAGCGAAAGCTCGACCACGTCCACTGTCATAGGTGGTGTGTACCCCGGAGAGGTCACCTTCTCACCTGTTGTCGACAATCACCTCGCTCGTGCAAGGAGGTATCGGGGCCTCCCGGCCGGACGCCGGGCGCGGCCGACCACGCCCGGCGCGCTTTGCGGATCAGAAGGCGACGACGACGAAGGGCGTGTCGATCGCGTCCTGGCGCCCGGGCACCCAGAGGCTGACGCGGAAGACACCACCGACGAACTGCACGGTTGTCTCGGCGGTTGCGGCGCTGGCGATCGCAGTCTGGCTCGAGTTGCCCGGGAACCTCACTTCGTAGACGCCTGTATCGACCCTCCGGGCCTGGGCTGCGCTCCCCACGCAGTTGAATCGCTGCGCGAACGACCCCTTTGCGCTCGTGAACTGATCGCCGATATTTGCGATTCCCTTCGTCGGATCGCCGGTCACCGAGACGAATCCGCGCACCGCGCCCGGCTGACAACGCGCCTGCGGCTTCACGGCCTCAGAGACGGCGAACGCCGACCCTCCGAGTGCGAAGAAGAGCGCGGCCAGAGCGAGCACCATGGCGGGTGTCGGACGAGATCTCATCTATTGCCTCCCAGGGGTTCGTTGATGTTCCGATCGTCTCACGGCTGGACTCGCCGCCACAACCCGGCGACCGCCGGTTTCGCTCACGCGCGGGCGATAGTCGGCTGTCGCCTGGATCAGGATCGCGGCCAGGATCACCGCCCCGCCCACGAGCGTCGCCAGCCCGGGCCGTTCACTGTAGGCGAGCCATACCCACAGCACGCCGAGCACGACCTCGAGCAGCGAGATCACCGCGACCTCCGCGGGCGGGATCAGGCGTGCGCCGTAGGTGAGGAGCGCGAGGCCGAGACCGATCTGACCCACCCCGAGCAACGCGAGGAACGCCCAGTCGCTCGGCTCCAGGGAGAGCGTGGCGAAGGGTAGGGCGACGAGCACGAGCAGTACCTGCGAGGCGCACGTCGCGGGCAACATCGAGATCTTTCGGCGGTAGCGGGCGATCACGATCACGCCCGCGAACGACGCGGTCATCACGAAAGGCAGACCGACGGCAAGCCAACCGGTCGCGAGCGAGCCACCGATCATGACGATCACGCCGACGCCCGCGAGCCCCATTGCAAGCCACGTTCGCAGACCGACGAGCTCTGAGAGCAACGCCCAACCGAGCAAGGCCGCCATCATGGGCGCCGCCGCTTGCATGAAGAGGACGTTTGCGACCGACGTGTGGTTCAGGGCGAGCAGGAACGTGCCCGACGACACGGCGAGCACCGCCGTCATCGTCCAGCCCCAGCGTCCCATGGTGCGGAACGCGGCCGGCGTCCGCGAGCGCTCGAGCGCGAGAACGAGTACGAGCAGACCGATCGCTGCGAAGAACGCTCGTCCCGCGACCTGCGTCGCGGCGTCCGTCTCGAGTTGGCGCTGCACGACGCCGGCCGAAGACCAGGCGACAGCCGCGACCAGGATCGCGACCTGACCGATGCGGTACTGCGTCCGGGCGGAGCGCTTGGTCATTCGGCCAGTCAATCACGGAGCCTGGAGCCCGAGACGCGCTATCGTCGGCGGGTGGGACCACGGGTCGCCTACAGGACGTGCCCGCTGTGCGAGGCGACGTGCGGGCTCGTGCTCGAGCTCGACGACGACCGCGTGACGGGGATCCGCGGCGACCCCGATGATCCGTTCTCCCGCGGGTTTCTCTGCCCGAAGGGCGCAGTGCTCGGTGCGCTGCATGACGACCCGGATCGGCTGCGCGGCCCGCTGCTTCGTCGCGAAGGAGCTCACGTCGAGGTGGGCTGGGACGAGGCGTTCTTCGAGGTCGAGCGTCGTCTGACGACGCTCCGTGCCCATCACGGCGACGACGCGGTCGCGATCTACTTCGGCAACCCCAATGCTCACAACTTTGGCAACACCCTTGCGCTCCGGCCGCTCGCGAAGGCGTTCCGCACACGCAATCTCTACTCCGCCTCGACCGTCGACCAGATGCCGAAGCACGTCTCCTGCGGGCTCGTCTTCGGTCACCCGCTGCTGATCCCCGTGCCCGACATCGATCGCACCCACCTGCTCCTGCTGCTCGGCGCGAATCCGCTCGAATCGAACGGCAGCCTCGCGACGGCGCCCGACTGGCCGGGACGGCTTGCCGCGATCCGCGCTCGAGGCGGGCGTGTGGTGGTCGTCGATCCGCGCCGGACGCGCACGGCCCAGCGCGCCGATCTCCACGTCCCGATCCGGCCCGGAACCGATGCCGCGCTGCTGGCAGGCATCGGCCGCTCGCTCCTCACGGACGGGCTCGCGCGCCCTGGGCGGCTCGCGCCATTCGTGTCGGGTCTCGACAGGCTCGCCACCGCCCTGAGCCCGTTTACGCCCGAGCGGGTCTCGCGGCTCACGGGCATCCCGGCCGCGACCATCGTGGAGCTGGCGCGCGATCTGGCCGCGGCGCCTGCCGCCGCCGTCTACGGGCGGATCGGCACCCACGCGACGGCGTTCGGCACGCTCGCGGCGTGGCTCGTCGATGTCCTCAACGTGCTGACCGGCAACCTCGACCGTCCAGGCGGCGCGATGTTCCCGCACGCCGCGCACGAGCCGGCACGCCGAGCGCGGCGTGGCTTCTCGATCGGTCGCTGGACGAGCCGCGTGCGCGGCTTGCCCGAAGTCCTCGGGGAGCTCCCGGTCGCGACGCTCGCCGACGAGATCGAAACCGAGGGCGACGGCAGAGTGCGTGCGCTGCTGACGATCGGCGGCAACCCGGCGCTCACGACACCCGACTCGGAGCGACTCCGCGGTGCGCTCGAGGGGCTGGAATCGATGATCTCCGTCGATCCGTATCTGAATGCCACCACCTGTCACGCGGACATCGTGCTGCCGCCTCCGTCGGCTCTGGAACGCCCGCATTACGACATCGCGTTCACGGCGCTCTCGGTGAGGAACGTCGCCGACTATTCGCCGACGGTGATTCGACGGCCGGAGGGCACGCCGTCCGAGTTCGAGATCCTCGTTCGTCTGACGGGGATCGCGCTCGGGCTCGGGGCGCAGGCCGATGTCGACGCGCTCGTCGAAGCGGCGATCGTGGCGCGGGCGACCGAGCTGACGTCCGATCCGGAGTCTCCGGTCCACGAGCGAGATCCGGCTGAGCTCGTGGGTCAGCTCGACGGCGGCGAGCATGAGGAGCGTTTGCTCGACCTCCTCCTGCGCACGGGACATCGTGGGGAGGCGTTCGGCTCGCGTCCGGGCGGTCTCTCGCTCGCCGAGCTCCGTCGACATCCGCACGGTCTCGATCTCGGTCCGCTCGAGCCGCGTCTTCCCGACGCGCTGGCGACTCCCTCGGGTCACATCGAGCTCGCTCCGGAACTGCTCGTGCAGGATCTCGAGCGGCTCGTCATCGCGCTCGAGACGCCTGCGAACGGCGGGATGGTGCTCGTCGGGCGGCGCCAACTGCGCACGGCCAACTCGTGGACACACAACGTCGAACGGCTCGTGCGCGGCAAGCAGGCCTGCACGGCCCAGCTTCATCCGGACGACGCGGCGCGGGTCGGCGTCGAGCCCGGCGGGTACGCGCGGATCACGAGCCGGTGCGGATCGATCGAGTTGACGGTCGACGTCACCGACGTGATCGCTCCCGGCGTCGTCAGCGTTCCGTACGGCTGGGGTCACGGCGCAGCCGGGACGCGTCAGGCGGTCGCCACCGCCCACCCCGGCGTCAACGTGAACGTGCTGACCGATGCCACCGCGGTCGATCCGCTCTCCGGAACGGCCGTGCTGAACGGGATCCCGGTGACCGTCGAGCCCGTCTGAGCGAGGTCGCCGAGACTACTTCTCGTCGTAGATGCCGAGACCCGTCTCGGGATCGAAGAAGTGAAGCCGCGTGACGTCCACCTCGATCTCCAGCGGGTTCCGCTCGCGGGCACGCGTCTCTCGCTCGAGGCGAGCCACGAACGAGACACCGGCCCCGCGGGCACGCTCAGCGGCCAGCCTCGCCTCGGCGTCCTCGGGAGCATCGGTCACGAGGGCTTCGATCAGCTCCGGCGACGCGACCGGGGTCCCGGAGACGCGGAAGTGGACATAGACCTCGGAGCCCATGTCCTCGCGGATATCGCACACGATCGACATGCGGTGCTCCTCCTTCGTTTCCCCGAGCAGGGCGGCGTCCTTCATGTCCTCGGGTCGGATGCCCATGATCACGGGGCGGCCCTCGAAGCGCGACAGAGCGGGGCGGCGTCCCGTCGTGGACGGATCCAGTTGCAGACGGTGGTCGCCGAAGTGCACCCAGACGTGGCCGTCCGAGCGGACGAGATCCGCCATCACGACGTTCATCGCGGGGGACCCGATGAACTCGGCCACGAACAGGTTCCGCGGACGGTCGTACAGCGCCTGCGGCCCGTCGACCTGCTGCAGGAGACCGCCTCGCATCACCGCGACCCGATCGCCCATCGTCATCGCCTCGGTCTGATCGTGGGTGACGTACACCGTCGTCACGTTCAGGTCACGCTGGAGACGAGCGATCTCGGCTCGCATCTCGACGCGCAGCTTCGCGTCGAGGTTCGAAAGCGGCTCGTCCATCAGGAAGGCCTGCGGCTGGCGGACGATCGCCCGTCCCATCGCGACGCGTTGTCGCTGTCCTCCCGAGAGCGTCCGCGGCTTCTTCTTCAGGGATTCGGTGAGACCGAGGACGGTCGCGGCCTCCCGAACGCGTGCTTCGATCTCGCTCTTCGAGACACCACGCATCTTGAGGGCGAAACCCATGTTGTCGCGCGCGTTCATGTGCGGGTAGAGCGCGTAGTTCTGGAACACCATCGCGATGTCCCGGTCTTTGGGGGGTAGGTCGTTGACCACGTGGCCCTCGATCTTCACCGTCCCCGACGTGATCGACTCCAGGCCGGCGATCATCCGGAGCGCGGTGGTCTTGCCACACCCCGACGGCCCCACGAAGACGACGAACTCTCCGTCCCCGATCTCGAGATCGAGGCCTGTCACCGCCTCCGTGCCGTCCGGATACACCTTCGCGAGATTCTCGAGCTTGATCTCAGCCATGCACGGCCTCCTGGGGCGCCTCCCTCGAAAACTGGAATCTACTAACATCGCACGGGTTCGATGGAGGCCAAGGCCGCTTCGCGGTGGAGACCCGGCGCACGGCGCCGCCGCCGGTTGCTCGAAAATCGCCGCGTCCTCGCCCCGCTGCTGATCGCGCCGGCGGTGATCTTCATTGTGCTCGTCGTCGGCGTGCCCTTTGGCTGGGCGATCTACCTCAGCATGACGGATGCGATCGGCGGCTCGCTGAGCGGGAACTGGGTCGGCCTCGACAACTTCACGAACGCGTGGTCGGACTCCAACTTCCAGAAAGCGCTGCGCAACACCCTCCTCATCACCTTCGCCTCGCAGGGGATCGTGCTCGTCGGCGCTGCCTTCCTCTCCCACTACCTGATCCGCGACTTTCGCGGCAAGTGGTTCCTTCGCTTGCTGATCATCCTGCCGTGGGCGGCTCCGGTCGCGCTCGGCACGCTCGGATGGCTGTGGATCTTCGACTCGCTGTTCAGCGTGATCAACTGGACGCTCGGCCACGCGCTCGGCGTCGTCGACTCGAGCGACCCGCCGCAATGGCTCGGGCGACCGAATCTCGCTCTCCTGTCGGTGATCATGGTTCAGGCCTGGCGCGTCCTGCCCTTCGCGGTGATCATCTTTCTCGCAGGGCTGGCGTCGATCCCGAACGAGGTGGATGACGCGTCCCAGATCGACGGGGCGACGGGGATCAAGAAGCTCCTGTACGTGACGCTGCCGCTCCAGCTTCCGATCGCGCTCGTCGCGCTCCTGTTCGGGATCGTGTTCACCGCGTCCGACTTCGCCGTCGTCTACGTCCTCACGCAGGGCGGCCCGTTCAACTCGACGCAGATGCTGACCACCTGGTCGTTCCAGATCGGCGTCAACTCCGGCTCGCTCGGGGAGGGCGCTGCGATCTCGCTCTACCTCTTCCCACTACTGGCGGTGGTGAGCATCGCGATGCTCTTCTTCGCAAAAAGGGCGCAGGTGTCCTGACCGTGGCCCAGCCGCTCCAAGCAGTCCGGCGCAAGCTTCCTACGTACCTCGTGGTCGCGCCGTTCGCGATCGTGCTCGCGTTCCCCTTCTACTGGATGCTCGTGACGATGTTCAAGGAGGACCTCGACCTCTACAACGCGCAGAACGTGCCGTACGTCTTCAACCCACTCCAGTGGAAGTTCTGGGAATCGGCGACGACGAAGCACATCGAGTTCCTGTTCGAGGACACCCAGTACACGAACTGGATCGTGAACACGGCGATCGTGGGCGTCGTTGTCGTCGCGATCACGCTGGTCTTCGCTCTCCCGGCCGGCTATGCGCTCGCGCGGCTGTCCGGCAGCTGGGGCCAAACGGCGGGGATCGGCATCTTTCTCGTCTACTTGATCCCGCCGACGCTCCTGTTTCTGCCGCTCTCTCCGGTCGTCGCCAGGCTGGGCCTCCAGAACTCGCTGCTCTCGCTGATCCTCGTCTATCCGTCGTTCACGATTCCGTTCGCGACCTGGCTCCTGATGGGCTTCTTCAAGACGATCCCGCAGGAGCTCGAGGACGCCGCCCTCGTGGACGGCTGCTCGAGGATCCAGGCGCTGCTGAGAATCGTGTTTCCCGTCTCGCTCCCCGGCATCCTGACCGTCGTCATCTTCGCGTTCTCGCTCTGCGTGAACGAGTTCATCTACGCGTTCACGTTCATCTCGTCCTCGGAGAACCGGACGATCTCGTCCGGCGTGCCCAACGAGCT
>JBPCLB010000062.1:0-9718 GCA_051003695.1 Gaiella sp.
CCGCTTGCCGAGCTTTGCGAGGGCCGAGAGCACAGCTGCGGTGGCACGACGGTGGTCTCGGCGCTGAGGGAGCTCGAGCAAGCGCATCCTCGTGTCGTGGGCTGGATACTGGACGACCGCGGCGCGATCCGACCGCACGTCAACGTCTTCGTCAACGGCGCACCGGGCTCAGGCGAGACGAAAGTCGGCAGTGACGATCGGGTGCACGTTCTCCCTGCGATCACAGGAGGTTGAGATGACCGAGTTACTCGTGGGAACACGCAAGGGCCTCTTCGTGCTCGAGGGCGACGCGCGCTCGGGTTTCGAGGTCGGCGCCAGGGCGTTCGCGGGTCAGGCTGTCGAGTACGCGATGCGCGCGCCCCGTACCGGTCGGTATTTCGCGTCGGTGACGTCGTGGTTCTATGGCCCCAAGATCTGGGTCACCGACGACCCAGCCGGCGAGTGGGAGCAGACCGAGGGCATCGCACTGCCCGAAGACGATGACGCGTCGCTCGCGCGGATCTGGGTGATCGTCCCGGGTGAGACCGACGGCCTCGTCTACGCAGGCGGTGACCCCGGTGTCCTGTTCGAGAGTCGCGACGGCGGGCTCTCGTGGGAGCTCAACCGCGGTCTCTGGGATCATCCGACACGACCCGACTGGAACCCCGGCAATGGAGGGCTGTGCCTGCACACGATCGCTCCGTGGCCGGGCGACCCGAGCCGGCTCCTGGTCGCCGTCTCGGCGGTTGGCGTCTGGCTCTCGGACGACGGCGGTACCTCGTGGCGACACTCGAACGACGGGATCGTGCCCGAGTACGTCCCCGAGGAGGCCCGCGGTAACCCGATCCAGCATTGCGTCCACGACGTCCGCCGCGCACCGGGACGGCCTGAGCGGCTGTTCATGCAGTTCCACGGCGGCGTCTACCGCTCGGACGACGCCGGTGCGTCGTGGATCGACATCGGCGAGGGGCTACCGTCGGACTTCGGCTTTCCGGTGGTCGTCGACCCAGCCGATCCGGACAGCGCCTTCGTCGTCCCGCTCGTCGGGGCCGAGGATCGCACCACCCCGGGTGGCAACGTCCGCGTGTGGGAAACGCGTGACGCCGGCGCGTCGTGGGCGCCGCGGGGGAAAGGCTTGCCCGAGACCGACGCGTACCTGACCGTCCTCCGCGAATCCTTCGACTCGACGGGTGAGGGCACCGAGCTCGAGCTCTACTTCGGCGCAACCTCGGGCGACGTCTTCGGCTCACCCGACGCGGGTCAGAGCTGGATGGCGGTCGCGAACCACCTGCCTCCGGTCTACTCGGTGCGCGTCGCGTGAGCAGGCGGGGGCTGGGCCGCGGCCCTCACACGGTGTCGAATCCGGCGCTGTCGACGTGCTCGGGCTTGATGGTCACGATCACACGAGTCTCCGCGGGGTTGCGAAACGGATAGCTGTCCGCCCCGAGGTACTTCTTCGCGAGGGCGTCGATGTGCGCGTCGGCGCCTTCTTCGGTGACCGCGGCTGTCCCGCTGACCGAGACCCACTTGAAGGCGTCTTGCGGGTCGATCATCGCCACGGAGACACGCTGATCGCTCTCGAGGTGGCGAGCCTTGGCGTGTCCGCGAGCGGTGTTGAACCGCACAACATCATCGGTGGCGTCGACCCACACCACGGTCGAGTGCGGCGAGCCGTCCTCACGCAGGGTGGTCACGGTCCCGACGAACGGGTTGTCGCGGAGGAACGCGCGTTGTGGGACGGTGAGTGCAGCCATGAGGGGTCTCCTCCCTTGGACGAGTGGCGCTGACGGTAGGGGCAACGCCAAGCGGGTATGCCCGCATTCCCTCCCGTGCGAACCGGGGGCCGGCGCGGCCGTCTATTCGATCGTCGTCGGGATGTCGGGCACCTCACCTGCGGCGATCTTCGCCTTGACCGCCTCCGTCGCGGCAACATCCCCGGCATTCGCCCTCTTGCTCACCGTGCCGAGACCGACTCCCTGCTGGTCGAGTCCGAAGACGGCGTTGGTGCCGCCCTCGAACTCGTCGTTGATGACCGCCTCGATCGTCAAGAACACCGCGCTATCCACTCCCTTCAGGGCACTCGTGAGGACGTGTGGGCCGAGGAACGACTGATCGCCGTCGACACCGATTCCCCAGACCTCTCGATCCTTCGCCGCGGACAGCGCGCCGAGACCGCATCCTCCAGCGACCTGGAAGACGACCTTCGACCCCGCGGCGATCTGGTTGAGCGCGAGCTCCTTGCACTTCGCCTGATCGTCCCAGTCCGAAGAATACGACCAGGTCACTTTCGTCCCGGGGACAGAGGCGAGAGCACCCGCCTTGTAGCCGGCGATGAAGCGATCGACCGGAGGTTCCTTGAACCCACCTACGGCGCTGATCGATCCTCCGCCGGCGCGCTTCGCCTCGAGCGCACCGAGGTAGCCCACGAGGTAACCGACCTGCTCTTCTCGAAACAGCAGTCCCTGCACGTTCGCGGGCTTGCCCTTGAGGAACGACTGATCGACGTCGACGATCGCGAAGTTCGTGTCGGGAAAGCGCTTCGCGGTCGCTGCGATCGCGTCGCCCTGCGCGAATCCGACCCCGATGATCAGTCCGTACCCCTGGCGCGCCAGCGTGGTCATGTTCGGGATGTAGTCGGCCGCCGATTTGGCCTCGACCACCCGCCCCTCGATCCCGAGCTCGGTCTCGGCCCGCTTCAGGCCGTTGTAGGCGAGCTCGTTGAACCCGTTGTCGTTCAGCTGCCCCGCGTCGGCGACGAGGGCCACGCGCAGCCCTGCGGACGGCGCCGTGGTCGAGTCGGGCGTTGCCTCGGTGTCGCTGCCGCCGCACCCGCCCACGAGAGCGAGGCCGAGCAGAGCGGCGACCAGAAGGTGTGAGCGAGCGAGTGGTCGTGTCATAGGAAGCTGTCTCCTGTGCTAGCTTGGTTTTTGTCTATGAGTCTAAAACCTGGTCAGCAGTCTACCAGAGCTGTCCACGTGAGCCTCGCGGTCGTCCTGCAGGTGCGGCAGTCCCGGCTCCAGGTTCTCTTGTGGCACCGGGCACGCGAACCGTTCACCGGCACCTGGGCACTGCCCGGTGGTGTGCTCGTGGCCGGCGAGACCCTCGAGGATTCGGTCCGGCGACATCTGGAGGCGAAGGTCGATGTCCGGGAGCTGGCCCATCTCGAGCAACTCGGCACCTGGAGCCGCCCCGATCGCAACCCGGTCGCCTGGGAGATCGCCACCGCGCATCTCGGAGTCGTTCCGGTCTCGAGCGATCCGGGTGTGCCGGACGACACGTCGTGGCACCCGGTCGACGCCTTGCCGGAGACGGCGTACGACCACGGTTCGATCGTGCTCGCTGGTCGCAATCGCCTTCGCGCCAAGCTCTCGTATTCGAACATCGGCTTCGCACTCGCCACGCCCGCGTTCACTCTCGCCGAGCTCCGGAGCGTCTATGTGGCGGCGCTCGGTTACGACGTTTCCGCGACGAATCTGAGACGTGTCCTAGAACGCCGCCGCGTGATCGAGCCGACGGGCTCGCGCCGGGCGCCGGGCAGAGCAGGGGGACGCCCCGCCGAGGAGTTTCGCTTCAGGCAGTGGCAGCTCGAGATCACCGATCCCTTCGCAGCCTTGAAACCGCGGGTGTAGCTCGCCGATTCGAGTGGCCCGGCCGCCAACAAGCGTCGACGAGGCCGCAGGCCGGCGACGTTTGGCGCGGGCAGCCCGGAGGGAGCCGTCAACAACGGATCCGCACGCCGCGCGGGTCGAACAGCGGCTCTTCGGCGACGGTCGCACCGATCCACTCGCCGAACACCTCGACGCCGACCTCCGTTCCGACCACAGCCTGCGTCGCGGGAAGATACGCGTAGGCGATCGATCGCCCGACGGTGTAGCCGTACCCGCCGCTCGTGACGCGCCCCAGGACCTGCTCGCCGATCCTCACAGGCTCCGACCCGAGTGCCACCGCACGCGGGTCGTCGAGCACCAGGCAGACGAGCCGGCGCTGGGGGTCGCCGGCGGAGACGAGCGCTGCTCGACCGACGAAATCCCGCTTCTCCAGACACACGGCGAAATCGAGTCCGGCCTCGGCCGGCGAGTCATCGGGGCCGATATCGGTGCCCCAGGCGCGATATCCCTTCTCGAGCCGTAATGCGTCGATCGCCCGATAGCCCGCCGCCACGAGCCCGTGCTCGGCGCCTTGCTGCCACAGCGTGTCCCACAGGGCGAGCGTGAACTCCGTGGTGCAGTAGAGCTCCCAGCCGAGCTCTCCGACATAGGTGACACGGACTGCGAGGCAGGGCACCGAGCCGACGGAGAGCGACTGTGCGGTCAAGTACGGAAAGGCCGAGGTGGTCAGCTCGCTCGTCGTCAAGGGCTGGAGCACGTCGCGGGCGCGCGGCCCCCAGAGCCCCAGACAGGCGTACTGGGAGGTGACATCGGCGATCGCGACCGAGCCGTCCTCCGGCGCATGTTGCCGGATCCACGCAGTGTCGTGACGGCCGAACGCCGTACCGGTGACGATCCGAAACCGATCCTCCGCGAGCCGCAGGACGGTGAAGTCCGATTCGATCCCGCCGCGGAGGTTGAGCATCTGGGTGTAGACCACCCGGCCGACCTCGCGAGCGACTCGGTTGGCGCACAACCGCTCGAGCAAGGACGCAGCTCCGGTGCCGGAGAGCTCGAGCTTGGCAAACGACGACTGGTCGAACAGTGCGACCCGCTCGCGGCACGCGACGGCCTCGGCGCCGATTGCCGGCGACCACACTCTTCCTGCCCAGCCACGCGGCCGCAACGCTTCGTCACCAGCGGCCGTGTTCGGCGCGAACCAGTTCGGCCGCTCCCAGCCCGACTTCTCGCCGAACTCCGCGCCGAGCTGCTGAAGCCGCGCGTACGCCGGCGGGACCCGCAGCGGGCGGCCCGCCGAGCGCTCGTGGCCCGGATACCGCACGTCGTAATAGCTCTCGTAGATCTCCTTCGTCCGCGCAACCGTGTACGCGCGCGACCGGTATGCGGCGCCGAACCGGCGGCAGTCCATGTGCCAGACGTCGAGCGAAGGCACCCCGTCGACGATCCACTCTGCTACGAGCTTGCCCATGCCTCCGGCGCCTGCGAGCCCATGGGCACAGAAACCAGCGGCGACCCAGAACCCCGAGACGTCGCTCGGCCCGAGGATGAACTCCCCGTCCGGCGTGAACGCCTCGGGGCCGTTGATCAGCTTGACGACCTCCATCTCCTCGAGCGAGGGCACGCGCCGGATCGCGTTCTCCATCAGCTCCTCGAACCGAGGCCAGTCCTCGTCGAGGAGCTTGCCGTTGAAGTCGTCCGGAATGCCGTCCAACGACCACGGCGCACAATGCCGCTCATATCCGCCCATGATCAGACCCCCGGATTCGGGTCTGAAGTACACGAGCAGGGAAGGGTCACGCATCGTCGGCATCTCGAGCGGGAGCTCCGACGGTTTCAGCACGAGGTACTCGTGCGCCATCGGGACGACAGGCACCTCGACTCCGGCGAGCGCGCCGAGCTCACGCGCGAACATCCCGCCTGCGTTGACGACGATCTCCGTCGCGATCTCACCCCGATCCGTCTCGACACCGACCACCCGCCCGTTGCGCAGGCTGACCCCGGTCACGCGAGTCTGCGTCGCAATCTCCGCGCCCCGCCCGCGGGCCCCTTCGGCGAGCGCATAGGTCAATTGACTTGGATCCACGTACCCGTCGGTCGGGAGGTAGGCCGCCCCGAGCACGCCGTCGGTCGACATCGGTGGAAAGAGTGCTTGTGCCTCCTCGGGTGAGATCAGCTCCAGGGAAAGCCCGAACGTCTTGGCCCATCCGGCCTGACGCGAGATCTCCTCCATTCGCTCGACGCTCGAAGCCAGGCGTAGCGAGCCGACCTCGCGCCAGCCCGTCTCGAGCCCGACCTCCTCCTCCAGCGAGCGATAGAGAGCAACGCTCTCCATCATCATGCGCGTCAGCGAGAGCGAGCCCCGGAGCTGCCCCACGAGTCCGGCCGAATGGAAGGTCGAGCCGCTCGTCAGCTCTGCACGCTCGACGAGCACGACGTCGTCCCAGCCGAGCCGCGTCAGCCAGTAGAGGATCGAACAGCCGCCCACACCGCCGCCGATCACGACCGCCCGCGCGCGATCTCTCACCCTCGTCCACTCCTCGAGAGCACGAGCTGGTTCCGCCCCACCCCAACACTGGACTTCGGCGTTCGGATGCCGATACTGAGATGCATGCGGCCCATTCCGACCTGGCTCAAGCTCGTCGCCGCGCTCAGCCTCGCAGCAGAGGCAACCGCCGCGGCGCTCGTCTTCTGGCACACCGGCCCGAAGCCGCGCTGAACGCTGCTCACGCGCCCGCCAGCGCTCGCTCGAATGCCGACTCCGCGGCGGTTCGCTCGAGCCGCTCGAAGTGGTGCCTCGCGTAGGCCTCGAAGTCGAACTCGAGGGACGAGACCGCCCCTTGCACGACGCCCCACATCGCCTCGCGGAAGTCGGACATGAACCGCATCAGCTCGAGGGCCTGCTGTTCGCGCGCGCCGTACGTTCCGAAGTAGGCGCCAAGCAGCCTCTCGTGCTCACCGGGGCCGAACTCGTGATTGACCGCGAGATTGGCGAGGTCGAAGAAGATGTCACCCATTCCGGCGTATTCCCAATCGACGATCCGGATGCGCTTGCCGTCGTCGATGAAGTTCGCAGTGAGCAGGTCGTTGTGGCACGGGCGCTCGGGCACCGCGCCGCGTCGGTGAGCGATCGTTCTCGCGAGCTCACGCGCCCAGGTGTACGCGGCAGGAACGGTCGCATCGCGTGCGCACGCAGCTGCGTAGTACTCCTCGACGACACCGAAGCTGTCGAACCGTCGAGGCAGGCGCGGCCCGGCGTGCACCGCCCGTAGCGCTGCGGCGACGCGCGCGATCATTGCCGGTTCGCGCATCTCGTCGGATGTCGGACTGGTTCCTTCGATGAACCGGGTGACGAGCCATCCCTCCGGCTCGAGCAGGGCGACCACGATGGGGCCGACGCCGACCGCCGCAGCGGCCAGGGATGCCTCGTGCTCGGCGAGGCGGTCGATCCCCAGGACTGCAGTGTCACGTCCCGCGATCCGGAGGACGTACGCCTCACCGTCGCCGAGCTCCACTTTCACGTTGTGGTTCGTGATCCCCCCACCGAGCACGTCGAAATGCGCACGACGGCCGGGCCAGACGCGAGCGGCGATCTCGACGAGGTCAACGCCGGCGAGCTGCACACGGTTGATCCTCTCAGATTCACGAGCCTGCTCGACGCTCCCGGGACGCGCGCTGGTGTCCCAGTTTTGTAGAGTCTCCGCGGTGCAGGTCGCCGTCACAGGCTCGTCGGGGTTGATCGGCTCTGCCCTCGTCCCGGCCCTCAGAGCTGCCGGCCACGAGGTCGTTCCGATCGTGCGAGACACGCCCTCGCCCGGCGAGGTCGGCTGGGATCCTGCCGCAGGGACGATCGATTCGGCCGGCCTGCAAGGCACCGACGCGATCGTGCACCTGGCGGGCGAGAGCATCGGCAAGCGGTGGACGGCGTCGAGGAAGGAGCGCGTCCTTCGCTCCCGCGTCGACGGAACCACGCTGATCGCGAGAACCGCGGCGACGCTCAGCCCGCGACCGTCAGTGCTCGTCTGCGCATCCGGGGCCGGGTTCTACGGCGACCGCGGCGACGACGTGCTGACGGAGCAGTCCAGCAAGGGCACCGGATTTCTTCCCGATGTCGTCGAAGCCTGGGAAGCCGCCGCTCAACCAGCGCGTGACGCCGGGATCCGCGTCGTCACTCTCCGGCAGGGGATCGTTCTCAGCCGGCACGGCGGTGCGCTCGCGCAGCTCCTGACCCCCTTCAAGCTCATGGTCGGGGGGCGCGTGGGCGACGGCAAGCAGTGGTGGAGCTGGGTCAGCCTCGAGGACGCAGTCGGGGCCTACCTGTTCGCGCTGGCTCAGCCGCTCGAAGGCCCCGTCAACGTCGCCGCACCCGGCGTCGTCACCAACCGGGAGTTCACGAAGGCGCTCGGACGGGCTCTCGGTCGTCCAACGGTCTTCCCGCTGCCCGTGCCTGTCGTCCGACTCGCATTTGGACAGATGGGAGAAGAGATGCTGCTGGGTGGGCAGCGAACCGCACCGGAGCAGCTCGCGCAGGCGGGCTTCACGTTCGCGCACCCCGAGATCGACGCCGGGATCCGCTCCGCGCTCGAACGGTGAGCGGCGGGGCCCGCCACAACGGACGCCACGGACACCGATCGTTCCCGGCGGCGAAGCGAGCGGGCTACTGCACGGATCGTTCGGCCGCGAAGCGAGCCGGCTTCGGCACGGATCGTTCCCGGCCGCGAAGCGAGCCGGCTACTGCACGGGTCGTTCCCGGCCGCGAAGCGAGCCGGCTTCAGGGATCTGCCCGCGAAGCGGGATACCTTGCGGCGTGCGTGCCGCGCCAGCGACAGACACGCTCGCAGACAAGAACAGGGATCTGCCCGCGCAGCGGGATACTTTGCGGCGTGTGTGCCGCGCCAGCGGCATCCACGCTCGCAGACAGGAACAGGGATCTGCCCGAAGTGAACCGCTCCGGGTTTCATGCAGGCTGTTTGGTTTGAGTGTCGGCCTGCTGGCCTGAGCTTTTCTGACGGTAGTAGATCTGTTCAAATTCGGCCGGTGGGATCTGGCCGTGGGCTTCGAAGAGGCGGCGGTGGTTGAACCAGTCGACCCATTCGAGCGTTGCGAGCTCGAGATCGTCGAGGTTGCGCCAGGGGCCGCGGTTGCGGACGAGCTCGGCCTTGTAGAGCCCGATGATCGTCTCCGCGAGGGCGTTATCGTAGGAGTCGCCTTTCGAGCCGACCGAGTTGACGGGGCCCGTCTCGGCGAGCCGTTCGGTGTAGCGAATTGAGAGATATTGAACGCCGCGGTCGGAATGGTGCACGAGCTCGTCGAGGCGGTGGCCGCGCTCGGATCGGGCCCAGATCGCCTGCTCGAGCGCGTCCAGTGCGAGGTCGGAGCGGAGCGAGCGGGACGCCTGCCAGCCGACGATCACCCGGGAGTAGACGTCGGTGATGAACGCGACGTAGACGAACCCGGACCAGGTACGGACGTAGGTCAAGTCGGCGACCCAAAGCCGGTTCGGCGCGCCGGCATGGAAGCGGCGGTCGACGAGATCACGGGGCCGGTCGGCCGCATCCCCAGGGATCGTCGTGAACTTGGGTTTGCCCCTCACAACGCCGCGAAGCCCGAGCTGACCCATCAGGCGGGCGACGGTGCAGCGGGCGACGCGGACGCCTTCGCGATTCAACTGCGTCCAGACCTTGTCGACGCCGTACACGGCGAAGTTGTCCCGATGGACCCGAGCCACCTCGGGCTTCAGCTCCGCGTCGCGCAGAGCCCTGACCGAGGGCGGCCGGGCTTTCGCGGCGTGATAGGTACGCGGGGCGAACTGCAACACGCTGCAGATCGGCTCGACCCCGAACCGGTGCCGGTGCTTGTCGATGTAGGCGATCACTTCCTGGTTCGACCGTCGAGCTCGGTCGCGAAGAAAAGCGACGCCGACTTCAAGATCTCGTTCGCCCGACGCAGTTCGCGATTCTCACGCTCGAGCTCCTTCAGCCGCGCTCGCTCATCCGTTGTGACGCCGGCCCGGCGGCATGATCCACCTCAACCCGCCTCACCCAGCTCCGCAACGTCTCCGGCGTACAACCGACCTTCCCGGCGATCGACACGATCCCGGCCAACTGCGACCCGTACTCGAGCTGATGCTCGAA
>JBPCLB010000063.1:0-6913 GCA_051003695.1 Gaiella sp.
GCGCCCCCGATCTCAATCGGCGGGAAGCGTCTCTACCAATCCACCGTTGGTCACCGCACTTCGGGGTTGCTCACGCATCCCCGAAGTTTTTTGAAGGACGGGGGAAACCATGTTTCCCCCGTCGGCCCCCTTCTTCACACTGCTGTGGATTCAGCAGTGTCTGGCCTTCCGGGCGAGTGAATCGCCCTCCGGCCGCAACGGTTACGCCGAACGACAAGTACGCTGTCTTCGGACAGAGGGCCTCCTCTCGCGCAGACGTACGATCGGATGCATGTCGATCGGTGCGCGGTATGACCCGCACGTGGACTGGTAGGAGGGCTCGCCCGGAGCTGGGCGAGGACTAGGCTGATGTCCTGCGGAGGTTCCTCGGACCGGGTCGCGGACGATGCCTCGACGTCGGTTGTGGCACAGAAGTTGCGGTTCTCGAGCCGCGTCGTCTCGGCTGCGCGGTCGTCGGCAGCGACGTCTCGGACGAGATGCTGAGTCGGGCGCGGCAATCAGTCCGTAGGTCGTGGCGTGCGCCGTTGCCGGCGAGCGTCGAGGCAACGGTTGTGTTGATTCAACACAAGCGGCTTCGCCAGCGCAGATCCCAAGAGCCCGACCTGCGGGTCGCCGCACGCGGGCTACCGCACGCCGGCCGGGGGTCCGCTCGCTCAGCAGATCCCCGTCGGATCCCTCGCCGGCTACGGCGCTGCGGCCCGGTGGAGTTGCTCGTCGAGCGGGACGAGCTCGCCGAGTCCGAGCTCGCGCAGCGAGCGACCGCCGTCGGTGACGACGTTGTCCGGGCCCTCGAGCATGCGGAGCTGGTCGCGGGTCAGCACGGCGTCCGGCAGACGCTCGATCAGGGAGGCGGGGCCGCGTGCGAGCCAGAAGGGAACGTTCAGCTGAGGCCGGCGAGCGCCGATCGCATGCTTGATTCGCCGCCAGAGATCGTTCCACGTGACCGCTTCCGGGCCGGCGAGCTCGATCGGCCGCTCGGTGCTGAGGTCGCGGTCGAGCGCAAGCAGGGTCGCAGCCACGACGTCGTCGATCCAGATCGGCTGCACGCGCTGCGTGCCCGGCCCGAGCACGATCGTGACCGGCGCGAGGCGTGCCACGCGCAGGAGCCGCGGCAGCACTCCTCCGTACGGGCCGAAGACGAAGCTCGGCCGCAGGATCGCGTACGACGCGCCACTGCCCGCGATCGCCCGCTCGGCAGCCCATTTCGCCCGGTAGTACGGCACCGTCGCCTCCGGCCCCGTCCCGAGCGCGCTGAGATAGACGAGCCGCCGAACCCCGGCCTCCCGCGCCGCCTCGACGAGATTGCCCGTCCCGGCGGCCATGACGCGCTCGTAGGCGGCGGGCTTACCCTCGATGATCGAGACGAGATGCACGATCGAGCGGCACCCGCGCGCCGCGGATCGGAGCGAAGCCTGGTCGGTGACGTCGCCACGGACGAGCTCGCAGTCGATTCCCGAAAGCACGTCCGCCCCCCGTGCGGAGCGGATCAGCGTGCGCACGCGGTCGCCCCTCGCGACGAGCGCCGCGGTGACCTCACGCCCGATGAAGCCGCTCGCTCCCGTGACGAGGACTGTCACACGCGCCACTGTGCTTCCCGCAAAGAGCCGATCTGCGGGAACCGTTCACCCCATGCGAAATCCCCCGGCGCGACCGGTGCCGCTCCCGTGCGGCGTAGGCGCAAGCCGTTCCACTCGCTCACCTGTGACTCGACGCGACGGCGCTCCCGCTTCACGACTCGAAGTTCTTCCAGTATCGACTGGGGGTCGGGCCTCGCTGGCCCTGGTACTTCGACCCGAGCGACCCGGAGCCGTACGGTGTCTCTGCGGGTTCCGACAGCTGCACGAACGAGAGCTGTCCGATTTTCATCTCCGGATAGATCGTGATCGGGAGGTTCGCGACATTCGACAGCTCGAGCGTCACGTGCCCGTCGAACCCGGGGTCGATGAAGCCTGCGGTCGAGTGGATCAGCAGGCCGAGCCTGCCAAGACTCGATTTCCCCTCGAGCCGGGCGACGAGGTCGTCGGGCAGTCTCACCCGCTCGAGCGTCGAGCCGAGCACGAACCCGCCCGGGTGGCGGATGAACGGCTCCTCGTTCTCGGTCTCGACCAGCTCGGTCAGACCCTCCTGCTCGAGCTTCACGTCGATGTAGGGATAGCGGGAGTTGCGGAAGACGCGGAACAGCCGATCGACGCGCACGTCGAGGCTCGATGGCTGGAGCAACGCCGGGTCGTACGGATCGATGCCGATGCCTCCCTCGTCGATCAGGCGGCGGATGACACGGTCGGGGAGGACCATCGGCTGCGCATCGTACGTCCTCGCCGACTCGCGCCGAGCCACCGAAATGTCCTACACTGCTTGACCCGGTGTCCATGTTGTATCCATCGATGGACCCGAACGAGCGCTTCCGTGCTCGGCGGGATTCAGCGCGGCGTACGAATCGCCGACGCCGTGGGCTCGTCTTCGGAATCTTTCTCCTCGGCGTGCTCGCGCTCGGAGGCGGCATGACGCTCGCCGACCGCGGCAAGCCGGCGGCCGGCAAGACGAAGCCGAGCTCAGCGGTTCGGGCTCCGGCGTCGATCCCGATCGCCGCGCGGCCCCGGCCGCTCCCGCTCGAGGTGCGGGGAGTCCACGTGACCGGCGCGCTCGCGTCGCTCCCGGGCAAGTTCGCCGAGTACGTCGCGCTGCGCACATCGGGCCTCAACACGATCCAGCTCGACATCAAGGACGAGGGCGGCGAGATCGGATTCCGCCCGGCCGGCGTGCCGCTTGCGGTCGAGGCCGGCGCCGCACGCTCGTACTACAAGCCTCGCGAACTCGCGAAACTCGCCCATCGGAACGGCATCTACCTGATCGGCCGGGTCGTCGTCTTCCAGGATCCACTGCTCGCGGCCGCTCGGCCCGATCTCGCGATCCGCACCCGTAGCGGCGGGGTCTGGGCGACCGGCGCCGGCCTCGCCTGGGTGAACCCCTACGACCGCCGTGTCTGGGACTACTCGCTCTCGGTCGCGGCCGCCGCCGCGAAGGCCGGGTTCGACGAGATCATGCTCGACTACCTCCGGTTTCCCTCCGACGGTAACGTCGCGGACGCCGTCTACCCGGGCAAGACGAGGATCTCTCGCGGACAGGTGATGGCCGACTTCACGGCATACGCGAAGCAGCGACTCGCACCCCTCGGCGTGAGGATCTCGACCGCGCTCTTCGGCCTCTCGGCCACCCGCGACATGGGGCTCGGCCAGGTTCCTGCGTGGATCTCGCAACACGTCGATCACGTCAACCCGATGGCCTATCCCGCGCTGTACGGCGGTGGGGAGCTCGGGATCACGAGCCCGAGCGCCGAGCCAGGCGAGACCGTCTTCCGGACGCTCGTCGACTTCAGAGGCCAGCTCAAGGGCAGTCGCGCCCAGCTGATCCCTTGGATCCAGGACTGGAACTACGCACCCGAGCAGGTGCTGCAGCAGGTGCAGGCGGCAAGACTGCAGGGGGCAAAGGGCTTCCTCCTCTGGAACGCCTCGGGGCTGTACACGAAGCGCGCGCTCGCACCCCCGTCCTGATTCTCCAGGCGACCGGCGCGACCGGACACTTTACGGGGCCAGTCGCAGCCTCGCCCACCCCTCGGCGGTTCGCTCGTAGCGGGCACGGTCGTGAAAGCGATTCGGCCGTCCCTGCCACAGCTCGTACGCGTTCGGCAGGACTCGGTATCCGCCCCAGAAAGGCGGCAGCGGAACAGCGTCCTCGTCGGCGAACCGCGCCTCGGTCGCTGCGTAGCGCTCCTCGAGGAGCGCACGACTCGCGATCGGCTCCGACTGTGGCGAGGCCCACGCTGCGAGCTGGCTTCCACGCGCGCGGGTGGCGAAGTACGTGGCCGAGTCCTGGCCGTCGAGCTGCTCGACCGCTCCCTCGACGCGCACCTGCCGCTCGAGCGGCGGGCCCCAGTGGGGGACAGATGCCACGTCGGGGTTGGCGGCGAGCTCCGCCGCCTTCCGGCTCTCGAGATTCGTGAAGAAGCAGATCCCGCGTTCGTCGAGTCCTCGCATCAACACCATCCGCACGGACGGCTGCCCGCCACGGGTGGCCGTCGCCAGCGCCATCGCCTCGGGCTCGTGCAGGCCTGCTGTCCGGGCGTCTTCGAGCCAGCGTTCCAGCTGTCGACGCGGATCGGAATCGAGCTCTTCGAGCCAGGCGTCCACCAATCGAGCGTACTGCCGAGGCAAGGCCGGACGCGACGTGAACCCGACCGCCACTCCCGCTACCCTGGCCCCGCAATGGCGATGACCAGGACGATCGAGCTTCGAACAGCGATCCCCGGGCCTCGCTCACGAGCCTTGCTCGAGCGTGAGGCGCTCTCTGTCGCCCTTCCGCTCCACGTTCATCTGCCGATCTTCGCCGAGCGGGCGGAGAACGCCACGATCACGGACGTCGATGGGAACGTGCTCGTCGACTTCGCCGGGGGGGTCGGCGTGATCAACGTGGGGCACGCCCATCCTCGAGTCGTCGAGGCGATCCAGGAACAGGCAACCCGGTTCGTGCACACCGACTTCACCGTCGTTCCCTACGCGAGCTACGTCGAGCTCGCCGAACGGCTCTGCGGCCTCGTCCCGATCGCAGGCGAGACGCGCGCCGCGTTCTTCAACGCGGGCACCGAGGCGGTCGAGAACGCGGTCAAGCTCGCACGACTCCACACGGGACGTCCGGGCGTGATCGCCTTCGAGGGAGGCTTCCACGGCCGCACGTTGTTGTCGCTGACGATGACCTCGAAACCGCATCCGTACAAGACCGGGATGGGGCCTTACGCGCCCGCCGTCTACCGGGCGCCGTTCCCCGATGCCTACCGCGGTCCGTCGGCCGCCGAGGCGCTCGCCCAGCTCGAGCGGGTGCTCGCGACCCACGTTGCCCCGGCCGAGGTCGCGGCGATCGTGTTCGAGCCGCAACTCGGAGAGGGCGGATTCATCCCCGCGCCGCAATCGTTCGTCGAAGGTCTGCGGGACCTGTGCGACCGTCACGGGATCGTGCTCGTCGCCGACGAGGTGCAGACGGGCTTCGGGCGCACCGGCCGGATGTTCGCGATGGAGCACTTCGGGGTCGAGCCCGATCTCGTCACCGTTGCGAAGTCGATCGCGGCCGGTCTCCCGCTCTCCGGCGTGATCGGACGCGCTGGGATCATGGACGGCGCGCACCGCGGCGCGATCGGCGGGACATTCATCGGCAACCCGATCGCCCTGGCCGCCGCGCTTGCCGTGCTGGACGTGTTCGCGGACGAGGGCCTCGTCGAGCGGGCGGATGCGATCGGCGACCGGATCCGCTCACGCATGCACGGGTGGCAGGAGCGACATCCGGCGATCGGAGACGTCCGCGGCCTCGGCGCGATGCTCGCGCTCGAGCTCGTCCACGATCGCGCGACGAAGCAGCCGGCGCCGGAGCTCGCCGCGGCCGTGATCGACGCCGCGCTCCAGCGCGGGCTGATCCTGCTCAAGGCGGGCGTCTACGGCAACTGCATCCGCGTGCTCTGCCCCCTGACGATCGAGGACGCTGTCCTCGACGAGGCGCTCGCTGTCTGGGAGGCCGCGCTCGATGCCGAGCTGTAGGTGCCGGGCGTGCGCGGCACCTAGCGCGAAGCGCTAGTACTCGAGGCACTTGCGCCGCTCGTGGCGCTCGAGCCCGAGCCCGATCAGCCGCTCGAGGAGCTCCGCGTACGGGATCCCGGAGGCGGCAAACAGGCGTGCGTAGAAGCTCGTCGCCGTAAAGCCGGGGATCGTGTTGAGCTCGTTCAGCACGAGCTCCCCGTCCGGCTCGCGCACGAAGAAGTCGGCCCGCGCCATTCCCTCGCACGACGATGCTACGAACGCCGTCAGCGCGAGCCCTCGCGCGCGCTCGGCCTGATCGTCGGTGAGACCGGGTGGCGGGACGACGAGCTCGGAGCCCCCGGCGTCGTACTTCGACGAGAAGTCGTACCAGTCGGCGTGGTGTGCGACGACCTGCCCGGGCAGGGAGGCGATCGGGTTCGGCAGGTTGCCCAGCACCCCCACCTCGATCTCCATCCCGGGCACGAACTCCTCCACGATCACCTTCTCGTCGTGCCGGCGCGCGAGGGCAACGGCCGCGTCGAGCTCGGCTGCCGCGCGGACCTTGGAGATCCCGACGGACGAGCCCATGCTGGCCGGCTTCACGAAGACGGGATAGCCGAACGGGTTCGTGGCGGAGTCTCCGAGCCGGAGGGCGGCATGCCGGGCGACGGGAACGCCGGCTCCCCGCATCAGCGTCTTGAAGACGTCCTTGTCCATGCAGACCGCCGACGCGAGCACGCCCGGCCCGACGTAGGCCACACCGGCTAGCTCGCACAAACCCTGCACTGTCCCTTCTTCTCCGAAGGGGCCGTGGAGGATCGGCAACACGACATCGACCGCCCCGAGCGTCGCGGGCGCCGAGTCGGCCGGAACAGGGAGCGTCGCGGCAGCAGTCGCCGCCAGCTCGCCCGGCGAGTCGCCCGCTGGAAGCGCCCAGCGGCCGTCGCGTCCGATCTCGATCGTGCGCACCTCGTACCTCGCCGGATCGAGCGCCGCGACGACCGAGCTCGCGGAGGCAAGGGAAATCGCGTGCTCACTCGACCGTCCCCCGGCGAGCACGGCGACGCGGATGCGGCTCACGGAACGATCGGCGTGGTCTCGGTCGGCGGCGGCTCGGTCTCGATCGGCTCCGTCGGCGTGGTCTCGGTCTCGATCGGCTCGGTGGGCGTGGTCTCGGGCGGCGCGACGTAGCGGCCGACGGTGAGCGTCACCCGCGTACCGGGCTCGGCCTGGGTCGACCCGCCCGGATCCTGGAAGATGACGACGCCGTCGAGCGTGGGGTCGTCGGTTTCCTCGTCGACGACGCTCACCTTGAAGCCCACGGCCCGCAGCGCCGCGCGCGCGTCGGGGAC
>JBPCLB010000064.1:0-3010 GCA_051003695.1 Gaiella sp.
GGGATGGACTTCTCCGCCGCCCTCTGCGACCCACGTGGCGAGACGATCGCCCAGGCGGTCAGCGTGCCCTTCCACCTGGGCTCGATCCCGACAGCGATGGAGACGCTGCTCGGCCACTACGGGGAGCGCATGCGGCCGGGCGACGTCTTCGTGATGAACGATCCCTTCGACGGCGGCATCCATCTCCAGGATCTGTTCGTGTTCAAGCCGGTGTACGTGGACGAGGTCGTGATCGGGTTCACCGCGACGACGGCGCACCATGGCGACGTCGGCGGTCGCTTGCCCGGCTCGAGCGCGTGCGACTCGACCGAGATCTTCCAGGAAGGAATCCGGCTTCCCTGGATGCGGCTCTATGCCGAGGGCGAGCCGGTCGAGGACGTCTTCAAGGTGATCGAGGCGAACGTGCGGATCCCGCGCATGACGCTCGGCGATCTCGGCGCGCAGGTCGCCGCCTGCTCGGTGGCCGAGCGAGCCCTGCAGGCGCTCGCCCGGCGACACGGGACAGCGCGCCTCGCCGGCTTGATGGACGCGCTCGTCGACCACACCGAGCGGCTCGTCCGGCAGGAGATCGCCTCCTGGCCCGACGGAACCGCCTCGTTCACGGATTACCTCGGCTCCGACGGCATCGAAGCCTGCGATGTCCCGATCGTCGCGCACGTGACGATCGCCGGGGACGAGGTGACGGCTGACCTCACCGAGTCGGCGCCGATGGTGCGTGGCTCGCTCAACAGCACCCGCTCGTTCGTCCAGGCGTGCGTCTACCAGGCCGTCCGGGCTGCGCTCACGATCGATGTGCCCAACACCTCCGGTGCGTTTCGGCCAATCCGGGTGCTGACGAAGCCGGGGACGGTGGCGGAGGTCGTGATGCCGGGCGCCTCGTCGATGCGCGGCGTCACCGGCTTTCGCGTGCTCGACGCCGTGAACGGCGCTCTCGCGCAGCTGATTCCCGACCGCGTGCCCGCGGCGGGGGAAGGTGGCAACACGCTTGCGATCTTCGGCGGCGAGCGTCCCGACGGCAGTGGTCGGTACGTCTTCTACGAGATGATCGTCGGTACCTGGGGGGCGACCCCAGTGGCCGATGGGAACGACGGGCTCACGAACCCCGCCAGCCTCGCGGCCAACATCCCGATCGAGGTCGCCGAGTCGGAGTTGCCGATCGTCGTCGAGCGGTACGGACTCGTTCCGGACACGGGTGGGGCGGGGCTGCATCGCGGCGGGCTCGCGGTCGAGCGCGTGTGGCGTTGCCTGACACCGGACACGTCGCTGATCGTGCGTTCCGACCGCGCCGAGCACCCGCCGTACGGGCTCTCCGGCGGAAGCAGCGGTGCTCTCTCGAGCAACGGGCTCGTGGGATCCGACGGTAGCGAAGCCGCGTTGCCCGCCATGTTCTCGTCGACGATCGGCGCGGGAGATGTCTTCGTCCATCGCACCGCCGGCGGCGGCGGGTGGGGCGATCCCTTCCTGCGCGATCCGGCGGCCGTGGCGCACGATGTCGCGAACGAGAAGGTGAGCATGGGTGCGGCACGAGCGTGCTACGGCGTCGTGATCGGCGACGATGGGCTCGTCGACCCAGCGGCGACGACCGAACTACGAGAAAGGAGCGACGCGTGATCCGCACGGCTGACGCAGTGGTGATCGGGGGTGGGATCATCGGTTCCAGTACGGCGCACTTCCTCACGAAGCTCGGGTTCGGGAGCGTCGCGCTGGTCGAGAAGTGCGCGATCTGCGCGGGCTCGACGCGGTACTCGGCGGCGCACGTGCGCCAGCACTACACGAACGAGGTGGCGATCAGGCTCGCCGTGCGGGCGGCCGGGATGTTCGCGAACGCCGAGGAAGCGTTCGGCGGCCCGGCCGGCTTCGTACAGCACGGCTACCTGTTGATCGCGCCACCCGAGGAGGCGCAGGCGATTCGCGAGATCGTGCCCGTGCAGCAGGGGTTCGGTGTGGAGACGTCGATCCTCCAGGTCGACGAGGTTGCTGCCCGGTGGCCCGAGCTCGCGCTCGACGGCGTCGCGCTCGCCTGCTTCGAGGAGGCGTCCGGCTATGCGAACCCCGTGCTCACCGTCGGCTCGCTCGTCGGGGCGGCGCGGCGCAACGGGCTCGAGGTCTACGAAGGCTGCGAGGTGGCCGGCATCTCGACCGCCAACGGTCGCGTGACGGGCGTCGTCACGAGCGACGGCGAGATCGCGACCGGCGTCGTCGTCAACGCCTGCGGGCCGTGGGGTGACCGGATCGGCCGCATGGTCGGGATCGACTACCCACTCACGTTCAGCCGCGAGCACGAGGCGATCTTCGCGGCGCCCGAGGGCTTTGGCGCGCTCCCGGTGATCTCCGACGTGACGCAGCGGCTCTACTTCCGCCGCTACGGAGACGGGAACGTGCTCGTAGGCGAGGGCTGGCCGAAGCACAAGGAGCCGGCCGACCCGGAGAGCTACGACGACGGGACCGACGAGGAGCATCTCCGGCGGATCGTGCCCAGGCTCGCCCGGCGGCTGCCCGCACTCGCGCCGGCGCTGACCCGGCCGGGCTACGGCGGCACGTTCGTGAGAGGGTACTCCGGGGTCTACGACATCACCGAGGATTGGTATCCGATCGTCGGCGAGGAGGAGCTCGGCGGCTACTACTCTGCCTTCGGCGGCAGCGGCCACTGCTTCAAGCTCGGGCCGACGATCGGCGAGTCGCTCGCTCACGTGATCGCGGGTCAGGCGCCTCCGGTCGACATCTCGAGCCTCTCCGGCTCGCGTTTCGCGGAGGGACGGTCGTTCGCGTCGGTCTGGGGGCCCGGGAACCGCGCATGAAGCTCGCGGCGGGCTGCGATCTCGGCGCTTTGGCGAGAACCGGTGTCAAACACCGATTCTGTCAAGGGCGCACGCGTGCCAACTCCGTGCCAGTTCTTGCACAGCGAAACCCGGTGTCACACACCGATTTTGTCAAGGGCGTACTCGTGCCAACTTCGTGCCAGTTCTTGAACAGCTCCAGGCCGCCCGCTGACGCGGTTTTCGCCCGGAAT
>JBPCLB010000065.1:0-13959 GCA_051003695.1 Gaiella sp.
CTGGTCGGCCAGACACCGGGCTTCTATGCGAAGCAGACCGCGTGGGACCTCTCATGTCTCAACCTGGACTGCAAGGGCGGCAAGGGCGACATCTACGCCGTGCCGAACGACCAGGGGACGTATGGGCTCTTCTACAACAAGGCGCTCTTTCGCAAGGCGGGGATTGCCAAGCCACCGAAGACCTACGACGAGTTGCTCGCCCAGTGCAAGACCTTCAAGTCGAAGGGGATCCTGCCCCTCGCCTACGGTGACCGTGACGGGTACTCGACCGACAACTGGGTGACGTACGACTACGCCTCCTACATGGCGCGCGGCGACATCGCGAAGGTCAACGCCGGCACGACGAAGTACGCGGACCCGAAGCTCGTCAAGCCGCTCGCCGAGCTCGCGAAGTTCAAGCAGCAAGGCTGTGTGAACGCGGACGCGTCGACGCGCGAGAACAACGACGCCAACACCGAGTTCACCTCCGGTAAGGCCGCGATGGTGCTGATGTTCCCGTTCGTGATCAAGGACTTCGAGAAAGCCCTCGGCAAGAACCTCGGGATTGCGCGGCTGCCGCAGTCGGGACCGAACCCGGGACGTACGGCCGCGAACTCGTTCCACAACTGGGTGATCCCCAAGAACGCAGGCAACAAGGACGGCGCGTGGGACTTCATCAAGCTGGCGGTCGACAACCGAGGGGCCTCCGAGCTCGCGACGACGGTCGGCGCCTTGCCGACCAACAAAGCCGCGAGCGCACGGCTCAAGGATCCGATCACGAAGTTCTTCCTGCAGACGGCTGCGAAACCGCAGGTTCCCCTGCTGGACAGCATCGTCCCGCTGAAGATCGCGCTCCTCTACTACCAGCAGCTCCAGGCGGCGTTCTCCGGTAAATCGACGGCGCTGCAGGCGATGCAGAACGTCGACAAGGGCCTGAAGTCGCTGAATCCCTGATCGCGTCGCAGGCACCAGCTCGAAGGAGGCCCCACAGCCCGCAGTGGCTGTGGGGCCTCGTGTACGCAGCACCCGCGGTCGTGCTCGTGGGCACGTTCGTCGCGTATCCGTTCGGCAGCATCCTCTACCACGCGTTCACCCGCTGGGACGGCATCGCTCCGGCGGAGTGGGTCGGTGTGAGTAACTTCCGTCTCCTCTGGGACGACCCGATCTTCCGCAACGCGTTGCAGAACAACGCGATCTTCGCCCTCTCGGTTCCGATCCAACTCGTCCTGCCGCTGGTCGTAGCCTTTGCGATCCACCGACGCGTTCCCGGTTGGCGGCTCTTTCGAGCGACCATCTTCCTGCCTGCTGTGTACGCCACGGTGGTGATCGGCATCCTCACCGCAACGGTGCTTCAGCTCGACGGGCCCTTGAACGAGGCGCTCGGCGGTGTCGGCCTCGACGGCCTGCAACGCGAGTGGCTGGGGAGCGCGAGCACGTCGATCCCGCTGATCCTGCTGATCGTCGTCTGGACGAACTTCGGGTACAACGTCCTGCTCTACCTCGCGGGCATGAGCGCGCTCGATCCCTCGCTCGAGGAAGCCGCACGGATGGACGGAGCCGGCTGGACTCGCATCCTCGTCTCGATCGTGACGCCCAACCTGCGGCGCGTGCTCGAGATCGTTCTCGTCGTGAACACGATCACGGCGTTCGCGTTCATGTTCGCGTACGTCTACACGATCACGAACGGTGGCCCCGGCACCGACACCTACGTCTCGGAGTTCTACATCTACCAGCAGGCCTTCACCAACCAGAACATGGGCTACGCAGCCGCGATCGGGGTGACGCTCGTGCTGATCGTGCTTGCGATCGGCCTCTTCCAGATCCGCATCCTGACCCGCAAGGAGGGCCGGTAGCGTGCAGGGCGAGTCGGCCGTCGTCGCGCCGCCGTGGCGGCGCCGGCGCGTGCGTCGGAGCTCGTGGCCGCTCGTCCTCGCGATCGGGCTCTTCTGCGTCTCGGCGATTCTGCCGTTGCTCTTCATGGCGTCGACCGCGTTTCGGACGCAGGCGGACTGGGCGAACGCCAAGATCGGCCTCCCCACGACGGCATCCTTCGCTGCGTTCGAGCGAGCGTGGACCGGCGCGAACATCGGTCTCTACTTTCGGAACTCGCTGATCGTCACCTCAGCCACCGTCGCGTTGTCCGTCGTCAGCGCGACGCTCGCGGGTTATGCGTTCTCGAAGCTCCGCTGGCGCCTGTCGGGTGCCGTGTATCTGTTCGTGCTCGCCTGGATCGCCATCCCGCCACTGCTTCTGATGGTGCCCATCTACGTGCAGATGGTGCAACTCGGACTGCTCGACACGTACGGGTCGGTGATCCTTCTCTACAGCGCGCTCAACCTTCCGTTCAACGTCTACCTGATGACCGCGTTCTTTCGTTCGGTGCCCGACGAGCTGATCGAGGCGGCGAGGATCGACGGCGCCGGGGTTCATCGGACGTTCCAGCTCGTGCTGTTACCGCTCGCGAAGCCGGCGATCGCCACGCTCGTGATCTTCAACGTGCTCTGGTCGTGGAACGAGTTTCTGTTTGCCCTGCTGATGCTGCAGTCCGACAGCGTCAAGACGCTCACCGTCGGAGTGCTGCAGCTCCAGGGACGCTTCACCTCCGATTATCCGGCCCTGATGGCAGGGCTGCTGATCACCTCGCTGCCGGTGATCGCGGCCTACCTCGTCTTTCAGCGCCATCTCGTTCGCGGCATCGTCGCGGGCGCCGTCAAGTGAGACGTCGTCTGAAAGGAGCATCATGACCGTTCGGCGGTTCGAGGGGAAGAACGTCATCGTCACCGGCGCCGGCCAGGGAATCGGTCGCGCGATCGCGGAGCGCTTTGCCGCCGAGGGGGCCGATGTGATGCTGATCGGCCGTCGTCGGGATCCACTCGAGGAGGTCGAAGGCAGGATCCGGGCGGACGGAGGGAGCGCCTGGGTGCATCCCGCAGACGTGAGCAGCTCCGACGAGGTCGACGCGGCAGTTGCCGGCGCGAGCGGGCGTTGGGACAGGCTCGACGTCCTCGTCAACAATGCGGGCATCGCCGAGGAGAAGCCTTTTCTCGAGATCGAGGACGAGGGTTGGGATCGGATCCTCGCGACCAACCTCCGGGGAGCGTTCCTGATGGCCCAGCGCGTCGCCCGTCTCCAGGCGGAAGCGGGCAGCGGAGCGATCGTGCACATCGCCTCGATCGACGCTTCCGGAGGCGACGGCCCGTATGCGAGCTACAACGCCTCGAAGGCGGGCCTGCTCGGATTGAACCGGACGATGGCGCTCGAGCTGGGACCCTTCGGCGTACGGGTCAACTGCGTCAGCCCCGGGTTCACGCACACCGAGATGACCGAGGTCGGCGTGCCGCCCGGGATGATGGACTACCTCGTCAACCGCTTCGATCGCGTCCCGCTGCGACGGCTCGTGCGGCCGCAGGAGATCGCGGCCGCGTGCGCGTTCCTTGCGTCGGAGGACGCCGCGGGGATCACCGGGATCGACCTCACGGTCGACTGCGGTCTGACCGCCAACTGGTACATCCTCGAGTCCATCCCCGCGACGGATGGGTAGCTGCCGCGTCAGCCACGGCGAGGTAGTCGGCTGGCGGAGCGTCGTGCTCGAGAACGACCTGATCCGGGTCGTCGTCTTGCCCGACAAGGGCGCCGAGCTCCACCAGCTCACCGACCTGCGATCGGGAACCGACATCCTCTTCGCCGGTCCGTGGGGCCTTCGCCCGCCGGGTGCCGCGCACCTGCCAGGGAGTGGCGACGACGAGTTCATGTGGAACTACGCAGGCGGCTGGCAGGAGCTCTTTCCGAGCGTCAACGAGGCTTGCGTCTACCGTGGCCAGCGGATCCCGTTCCACGGTGAGGTCGCCTCGCTGCCCTGGGAGCACGAGATCCTGGACGACGACGGACAAGCTGCTCGGGTGCGATTCTGGACGAGCTCCCGGCTGACGCCGTTTCGGGTCGAAAGGAGCCTCGGCCTGCGCGACGGCGTACCCGAGCTCGTGATCGACGGCACCGTGACGAACGTGTCGACCGCTGTCGCGCATTTCGTCTGGGGCCACCATTGCGTCGTCGGGCCGCCGTTTCTCGAGGCGGGCTGCGCGCTCGAGATCCCTGCGCGTACGATCGTCACCTCGCCCGAGCTCTGGGAGCCGGAGACAGCACGGCTCGAGCCGGGTCGTCGCGTGCCGTGGCCGTACGCGCCCCGGCGCGACGGGGGAACGGTCGACCTGCGCGCAATCCCCGGTCCGGACACGGGGAGCCATGACGATCTCTACGTCACCGACCTCGACGAGGGGTGGCTCGCAGTGTCGAACCCCCGGCTCGGGCTCACTTTTCGGCTCGAGTGGGATCACGCCGTGTTCGGCTGGATCGTCCTCTGGCAGCCCTACGGGGGCGCAGTCGCGCCTCCGCTCACCGGCTCCTACGCGCTCGGGATCGAGCCGTGGACGAGCAAGACGAGTCTCGAGCGAGCCGTCGAGGCGGGGCTGGCGACGGAACTGGGCGGGGGCGCTTCGTTGTCGACGACGGTCCGAGCGCACCTCCTCTCAAAGTGACGTACCGGTACCAGCGTCGAACAGATGCGCCCGTTCGGCGTCGATCCCGAGAACGAGCCGCTCGCCAGGGGAGGCCTGGGTGCGAGGGTCGAGACGCGCCACGAGTGCACCATCCAGCTCGACTTCGCCCTCGCTCGTCTGCTCGGCATCGATCCCGTCGGCACGGAAGTAGAGGAGTGTCTCGGATCCGAGTTGCTCGATGAGCTCGACGGTCACCGGAAGCGAGCTCCGGTCGGTCGCGGATGAGACGAGACGCGTGTCGAAGAAATGCTCGGGCCGAAGGCCCAGCAGAACGTCGCCTTCCCTCGAGCCGACTCGTGCCAGGGTGCTGGCGGGCAGCGCCAGCCGGTAGCTCGCAAACTCGAGCGCTCCGCCCGAGAGGCGGGCCCGAAGGAAGTTCATCGCAGGACTGCCGATGAACGTCGCGACGAACGTGTTCGCCGGCCGGTTGTAGAGCTCGCCTGGGGTGTCGACCTGCTGGATCACGCCGCGGTTCAGCACCGCGACCCGCTCGCCGAGCGTCATCGCCTCGGTCTGGTCGTGCGTGACGTACAACGTCGTCACCCCGAGCCGCTGGTGCAGCTTCACGAGCTCGGCTCGCATCTGCACGCGCAGCTTCGCGTCGAGGTTCGACAACGGCTCGTCCATGAGGAACGTCGTCGGGTGTCGGATGATCGCTCGGCCCATCGCCACACGCTGGCGCTGGCCACCGGAGAGCGCGCCCGGCTTGCGCTCGAGCAGCTCGCCGATCCCGAGCAGGGCGGCCGCACTCTCGACGCGCTGCTTGCGCTCGGCCTTGGGAACGTTCTGCATCCGCAGCGGAAACCCGATGTTGTCGCGAACCGTCATGTGCGGGTAGAGCGCGTAGTTCTGGAACACCATCGCGGTATCACGGTCGACGGGGTCCAGGTCGTTGACGACCTTGTCACCGATGACGATCTCCCCGGAGGTCGGGTGCTCGAGGCCCGCGACCATCCGCAGGGCCGTCGTCTTGCCGCAGCCTGACGGACCGACGAAGATCATGAACTCGCCGTCGTGGATCTCGAGGTCGAGGTCGTCGACGGCGACGGTGCCGTCGTCGAACTGCTTCGTGACCCCCCGGAACGTGATCCCGGCCATCTAAGCTAAGGGCCTGTCCGGAAAGTGGGCACGGTGGAAGACACGCGCCTAAGCCAGGCGTACGTGGTCGACGGCGTCTTGGTCGAGCTCGATCCCGAGCCCTGGGCCGGTTGGCACGTCGAGCCGGCCGTTGCGCAACACGAAGGGCTCGGCCAGGATCCCGTTGACGAGCAGCGAGTCGGCGACGGAGTACTCGGACCACGTGGGACGGTCGAGGGTCGCGACGAAATGCAGCGACGCTGCGACCAGCACACCAGTCGAGAAGCAGTGCGGCACGATCTCGATGGTCGCTGTGCGCTCGAGCAACGCGATCTGCCGCGCGACCGTGAAGCCGCCGCACCGCGCGAGATCGGGTTGAAGAACATCGACGTGGCCGTGCTCGACGAGCGCGCGAAACGGGAGTAGGGTCGAGTCCGCCTCGCCCGCAGCGATGCGCACGTGCGCGGCATCGGAGAGGCGGCGGTAACCGTCGAGGTCGTCGGGCGGGAGCGCCTCCTCGAGCCAGTACAGCTCGTGCTCCTCGACGCGCCGGAGAAGCTCGAGCGCGCGCTTGACGGTGTACGCACGCCCGCCGTCGAGCATCAGGCTGCGCCGCGGGCCGAGCGTCTCGCGCGCGGCGCCCACGAGTGCCGCGTCGTGGGCGAGGTCGCGGCCGAGCGGCCCCCAACCGAGCTTGAGCGCGTCGTAGCCAGCCTCGACGGCGCGCTCCGCGATCCGGCGCACCTCGTCGGGTGTCTCGGGCATGACCTCGCTCGCGTACACGTGGACATCCGCGATCCGCCTACCCCCTAGCAGCTCGCTGACGGGCCGGTTGGCAGCTTTCCCGGCGATGTCCCAGAGTGCGATGTCGATCGCGCTGATCGTGTGCAGGGCCGCCCCTCCGCGGCCGTAGTGATCGCTCGCGTCGAACATGAGCTGCCAGAGGCGATCGGTCTGCAGCGGGTCCTCCCCGACGAGCACCTCCTTCAGGCCACGCGCGATCGAGTGGGAGGACGGCATCTCCACGATCGTGCGGGCGACGTAGGGCGACGTATCCGCTTCGCCGAGACCGACGATGCCCTCGTCGGTGTGGATGCGGACGAGGAAAGCATCCTGCGTCCCATCGGCGCGTGTCGCGTCGACGAGGTCGAGGCGGAGGACGATCGGCTCGACGTCGGTGATCCTCATCGGTTGCGCCGACGACGGACTGCGGCGGGAGCATCCATAGCGGTATCGCACCATACTGGCGGTTGCCATGTCGAAGCAGCTGCGCGAGGCCACGACGACGGGCCGCCCGACGGTCTCCGGATGAGCTTGCTCGAGGGTCGCACTGCGCTCGTCACGGGCGCCGCCAACGGCATCGGCCGCGCGATCGCAGAGCGCCTCGCCGCGGAGGCGGCGATTGTCGCCGCTGTGGACATCGAGCGGATCCCGAACCTCGGCGAAGCGGTTCACGGCATCGAGTGGGATCTGTCCCGCACCGAAACGCTCGATGATCTGATCGCCGCCGCCGAGGCCGACGTCGGCCCGCTCGACATCCTCGTCAACAATGCCGGCGTCTTCGAGGCGGCGCTCGCTGTCGACCTCACGCTCGCGTCCTATCGCCGCGTCCTCGACGTCAATCTGCATGCCCCGGTATTCCTGGCGTCGCGGGCGGCACGTGGGATGAGCGAGCGGGGCTACGGGCGGATCGTCAATATCACGTCCATTCACGGTCGTTTCGGGGAAGAGACCGCGCTGGCGTACGACGTGGCGAAAGGCGGCCTCGAGCAGGCGACGCGGACCCTCGCAATCGAGCTGTCGCGGCACGGCGTGCTGGTGAACGCCGTCGCGCCGGGATTCGTCGCCACGCGCATGTCGATCGTCGACGGGAAGGACGAGCTCGAGAGCGAGTGGTTCGCGGACGTCTACGTCAAGCACGGCAAGCTGCCGCTGCGGCGTTACGCGATGCCGGAGGAGATCGCTGAGCACGTCGCCTGGCTCGCGTGCGCGCGGAACACGTACGTCACGGGACAGGTGCTCACCGTCGACGGCGGCGTCACAGTGACCTTCTGATGCAACCTGTCGAGAGCGACACGACGCGCGACCCGCCACCGACGAGGGTTTCGAGACCTCTTCCGCCACGACCTCGCGGTGTGAAAGCCTGTGCGGCAGAAAGTCGTTGGTGTTCGGGTCAGTGCCCCGGGACGCGAAGGTGACGCACCGTGGGTTCAACGAAAGGAGTGGCATGCGAAGGCGCATCTGGGTAGTGGGGGTCATCGCCTGCGTCGCCGGGGCTGTGCTCGCGGGCGCGAGCCTGGCCGCGCGCGACGCGAAGAGCGCACCCACCGAGGACGTGAGCCTCACGATGTGGTGGTGGGGTGAGCAGGAGGCCGCAGGCGCGAAGAAGTGGCTGGCCGAGACCGTCAAGTTGTTCGAGAAGAAATATTCGAATGTCACCGTCAAGACGGTGCTACAGACCACGGACGGCCTCATTCCTTCGTTCAAGGCGGCTGCAGCGGCGAAGAAGGGCCCGGACCTCCAGTACTTCTGGGGCGGGATCTGGTCACTCGACGATGCCTGGGCAGGCAACACAAAGGCCGTCTCCGACTACATCCCGAAGTCGGAGCTCAAGCACTACCTGAACGCGAAGGAGGAAACCTTCGGCGGAAAGGTGTGGACAGCGCCGTGGTACGTTCAGCCTTCGTTCCCCGTCCTGTACCGCAAGGACGTGTTGCAGAAGGCCGGCGTAGCAGCGCCGCAGACGTGGCCCCAGCTGCTGAAGGCGTGCGACACGCTCAACGCAAAGGGCATTACGCCCATCGCCGGAGGCATCAAGGACGGCTGGTTCGGCGGCTGGCTCTATTCGATCATCGGGGCGCAAGGAGTCGCCTCGATCGGCGATGTGCTCGACGCCACGACGGGGAAGGCGAAGTTCACCGACGCCAAGCATGCGGCTTGGTGGTCGCGGCTCCAGGAGCTGCAGCAGCACAAGTGCTGGAACAACGATATCAACTCCCTGGAGCTGTACCAGGGCCAGCAGCGCTGGACGGACGGTAAGGCGGCGATGACCATCACTGCAGGCTCCGACGTGACGAAGTTCGTCAAGCAGGTCGGCGTTGCCAAGGTCGGCGTGATGCCGATGCCGAAGTGGGGCAACGGCCCCTACGCGGGCAAGCTCGGCTCGACGTCCCAGACGATGGGCATCACCGCGTGGACGAAGCACCCGCAGGAAGCGGCGAACTTCATCATGTTCATGCACACGCCCGAGCGGATGGCAGCGTGGTTCAAGACGACGGGAGCATTCCCGGCGGACGATCGGTTCGACACGAAGCTGATCTCGTTGCCACAGCAGAAGGTGCTGTTCGACTTGGTGCGGAAGGGCTCTCCGTACCTCGAGAACTTCATCCCGCCCGAGCTCGACTCCAAGGCGATGTTCGCCCAGTCGCAACTGCTGCTCGGCGGAAATACGACTGCCGCGAAGGCGGCTGCCGAGACGGAGAAGATCGCCAAGCGGATCCGGTTGACACAGCGGAAGCTGATCGCGAACTTCGAAAAGTGGGCGGCGTCGTACCGCTAGTCGGTCAGGACGAAGACGTCTCGGGGGTCTCGTGACGACGGCCCCCGAGGCGGCTTCTCTCCCTCGCTCTCCGCGGCGAAGGCTGCCGCGGCCGGGTCGCATGGAGCCGGCCCTCTGGATCGGGCCGGCAGTCGTCGTGGTCGTCTTCGTGTTCGGCTACTCGATGGTCGAGCTCGTGAAGACCTCGCTGCGCTATGACACGGAGTGGACGTTCGAGAATTTCCGCGTCACGTGGAGCGATCCCGCGTTTCGTACGGCGCTCACGCACAACGGTCGCTTGCTGCTTGCCGTCCCGGTGCTCGTGATCCTCGCGCTCCTCGTCTCCGTGCTGCTGTTCGAAGGGCTGCGTGGCTGGCGCTTTCACCGGTGGGCGGTGTTCCTTCCGTTCGTATTGCCGATCCCGGTGATCGGCGTGATCTTCGGCCAGCTGTTGCAGTTCAACGGGCTCGTCAACCAGCTGCTACGAGCCTTCGGACTCGGCGGTCTCGCCCAGGACTGGCTCGGGCAGCCACGCTGGGCGCTCTGGACGATGACCGGCGTGATCATCTGGAAAGAGCTCGGCTTCGGCGTCGTCCTCTTCCTCGCGCGGCTCTTCTCCGTGCCGGCCGACATGTTCGAGGCGAGTCGCATCGACGGTGCGCGATTCTTCCGGATGCACCGTTTCATCACCCTTCCACAGCTGAAGAGCGTGATCATCTTCTACGTCGTGATCGAGGCGATCACGATGGTTTCCTGGGTCTTCAACTACGTCTACGTGATGACGAACGGCCAAGGCGGGCCCGGCGACGCCACCCAGGTCGCCGAGCTCTACATCTACCAGACCGCCTTTCAGTATCAGTCGCCCGAGATCGCGGCCGCCGCGGCCGTGTCGCTGTTCGCGGTCACCCTGGTGCTGATCGCGACTTTTTTCCGGATCCAGCGACGAGCGGGCCTGGCCAGCGATGCGTAGCGGCATTGGCTCGCTCTCCAAGCACGTGCTCCTGCTCGTCGTGACGGTGCTCGCGCTGTTCCCCGTGTACGTGATGGTGACGGCGGCTTTCAAGACGCAGCAGGACTTCCTCGCGCATCCCTGGTCGCCGTTCTTCCGGCCGACGCTAAGGGGATTCGACGCCGCGCTGAGCGACCAGTTCCCGGCCTGGTTCGCGAACACCGCCATGCTCTCGGTGGGAGCGGTCGTATTCACGCTCGCGCTCGCCACGCTCGCCGGCTGGGGGTTCGCAAGGTGGACGTTCCGGGGCCGCGACACCGTGCTCGGCGTGCTGGTCTCGTTGATGGTCGTGCCACCCGTCGTGTTGCTCGTGCCGCTCTTTGTGTTCGGCGTCGAGCTCGGGATGATCTCGACCTTCAGGCTCGTGATCCTGATCTATGTCGGGCTGATGCTGCCCTTCTCCGTGTACATGCTGGCGAACTTCTTCCGCACGATCCCGCAGAGCATGATCGAGGCGGCGATCATCGACGGGGCATCGTCGTGGAGAGTGTTCAGACTGATCGTGTTGCCCCTCTCGGCGGCGCCGCTCGTCACGCTCGCGGTCGTGAACCTGCTGTGGGTGTGGAACGAGCTCCTGATCGCCCTCGTGTTCCTGCAGGACGACTCGAAGAAGACGCTGATGGTGGGGATCACCGGATTTCAGAGCCGCTACAGCCTCGATGTGCCCGTGATCATGGCCGGACTCACCCTGGCGACCCTGCCGATCGTGGCGGTCTACGTCTTCGGCCAGCGCTTCTTCGTGCGTGGCCTCGTGTCCGGAGCGGTCAAGGGCGGCGATTGACAGCTGCGGCTCCAGCGGTGTACGGAGGAGCCGGTCGCGGACGTACCTCCCGGCCGCGCAGGATCACGTGGCCGCGAGCTTGTAGCCGACCTCTCGCACCGTCACGATCCGCTCGGGCCGACTCGGATCGGTTTCGAGCTTCTGGCGCAGGTTGTAGATGTGGACGTCGCAGGCGCGTGCATCGCCGACGTAGGACGACTCCCAGAGATGCTCCATGATCTGCGCGCGCGAATACACCTGCTCGGGCCGCTCGGCAAGGAAGACGAGGAGCTTCAACTCCGACGGCGTCAGCGCGATCTGCTTGCCGTCGAGCTCGACGCGGTAGCGTCCGAGATCGATCTCGAGCGAGCCGATCCGCCGGACCGCCGCGCCGACAGCGGAGCGCTCGAAGTCGCGGCGGCGGAGGATCGCGTGCACCCGGCCGACGAGCTCGGCGACCGAGAAGGGCTTCGTGACGTAGTCGTCGGCGCCGACCTCCAGCCCGAGGACGAGGTCGAGCTCGGCGTCCTTGGTCGTCAGCATCGGGATTGGAACGATGCTGTCGGCCCGCAGACGGCGGCAGACCTCGGTACCGGAAAGCTTGGGCATCACGATGTCGAGCACCACGAGGTCGTACCGTTCGGTCTGCGCGAGACGCAGGGCAGCCTCGCCGTCGGTGACCGAATCGACCTCGTAGCCCTCGGTCGTGAGCGCGTACACGACCGAGTCGAGGATGTCCTGCTCGTCGTCGGCGATCAGGATCCGACCGGTCACACGCGCGCTTCGTTCTTTGCGAGTGGGAGCGTGATCCGGACGTTCGTGCCCGAGTCGGGGATCGATTCGAGGTCGACCGTGCCGTCGAGCACTCGGACTGCCTGGCGCACGATTGCGAGGCCGAGTCCGAAGCCGTTCCGCTCACGGGTGTCGCCACGGTAGAAGCGCTCGAAGATGCGCGGCTGGAGCTCGCCGGGAATCCCCTCGCCGGTGTCGACGACCTCGATTTCGACCCGATCGTCTCCCAGCTGCCGGGCCGTGATCGTGATGCGTCCCTGCTGCGTGTGGCCCGCAGCGTTCGTGACGAGGTTCGAGAAGACCTGCTCGAGCAGATCCGGCTCCGCACGTACGACGAGCGCGGGATCGCAGTCCACCGCGACGATCACGTCGTCGCTCGTCGTCAGCGAGGCGGCGACGGTCTCGAGCAGCGGACACAGCTCGACCGGGATCGTCTGCAAGGCCTCCTCGCCGGTCTGCGCCCGGGCGAGCACGAGCAGCGACCTGCTGAGTCGCGCAAGCTTCGTCGACTGCCGCGAGATGATGGCGAGGAAGTGGTCACGCTCGGGGACGCTTTCCTTGGCACCGGCCTCGAGGACCTCGACGGCGCTCGAGATCGCCGCGACCGGCGTCCGCAGCTCGTGCGCGGCGTTCGCAACGAACTCTCGCTCGATCTGCTCGCGACGCTCGAGCTCCGAGACGTCGGTGATCACGAGGACCCCTGTCGAGCCGTCGCCGGCCGGGATTCCGCTGACGGTGTAATACAGACCCTCACGCGGCGAGACACGGACGCGCTCGACCTTCGCACCCTCGATGAAGAGCTCACGCGCGAACGACCGGAGCGGGAAGTCGGGCCAGGGCTCGGGCAGCGGATCGCCTTCGTCGAGCTCCTGCGCACCGAGGAGACGGCCCGCAGCGACGTTTGCGTTCTCGACGTTCAACTCCCGATCAAGAGTCACCACCCCCTGATCGAGGCGTTCGAGCGTCCGGCGCAGACGGAGACGTTCCGTCTGGATCCTCTCGAACGATTCCTGCAACCTCACGCGCATGCGGTCGAACATGGCGGCGAGCGAACCGACCTCGTCTTGGAAGCGAGCCTCGATTCGGTAACTGAAGTCGCCCGCTTCGATCGCGCCGGCCGCCCGCGCGATGCGCCGGAGCCGCCGGGCGATCAGCACTGCGATCAAGAGCCCGGCCAAGCCGCCGAGGAAGACGGCCAAGCTGACGACGGGAAAGATCTGGTCGCGGATCATCGTCATCGTCGACGCGTAGCCCGGCTGGATCGAATAGGTGAGCAGGACGGCGGTCGACTCCCAGGGCATCGGCAGAGCGACGACGGTGATGCGACCCTGTTCGTAGCTCCGCACGTGCCGGCGTCCCTCGAGCGCCGCGCGAACCGCTTCGTCGGCGTTCGGAATCGAACCGAGCTCTGTTTGCGACGCGCGTGTGGGCGTAACCGGTCGACCCTCCCCGTCCATGACGAAGAGGGCGAGCCGACGGCGCGCCGACACGGTCTCGAGCGCCCCGCGGAGATTGCCGCGCGCGACGGCTCTGCGCAGGGCGCGGTTGGCCGCGACGCTGTTCGCGAGCGCATGCGCCTCCGCATCTTCGCGGAACGCTGACTCCGAGCGCTGTGTCAGCCCTTGCGCGACGAGCAGGGCGGTGATCGCAGCGACAAGCGCGAAAACCAAGGCAAGCCACCATCGCATGCTCAGTGACCACGACCGCATTGCCCTGGTTATGGCCGTTTTCGGGCATCTGAATCGTCGTTTGCGATGTGTGAGCGAATCTTCAGAAAGGCACATCACCAGGCAGCAATGCGTGTGCGAGCGAAACCTCACTGACGCTTCTGCACCGCGGAGCCGGCATGCGATGACGAACGACGCGGCCGTGAATCAGGTGCTGGCGTACTGGCGACTCCCACGAGCGCGAGGATGGCGAGACGAAAGCGCAACCGATGAGGGTAGATCCGAGAGCATCGATTTCACCTTCTGGTAAGACGCGCGTGAGGCCGTTCTAACGAGCGTCGGATGAAATGGCACGAGCACTCCGACCGACTACGCGGCGAGGTGAACGCCCTGTCGCGCCTGATCTCTGACCGCCAAGGAGGATTTCATGAGCTCCAGATCGCTTGCAAGGCACACCGCCCGGTTGTCGATCGGCGGGGCGCTCGGCGTCGCCCTGGTCGGTGGTCTGAGCTTGGCCGCCGATGCTCGAGCCGGTCAGCAAACGGCGGAACGGGCGCAGGCAGCCACCTTGACAGTGCGCA
>JBPCLB010000066.1:0-2788 GCA_051003695.1 Gaiella sp.
TGGAAGTCGCGGATCACGTACTTCTGCGTCATCCGCCACCAGAAGCCTTTGACGAGCAGCCACGCGATTCTCGGTGCCACGCGTGTGATGCGGATCCCGGATCGCTCGCCGACGCCGTAGATCGGCCGGGACGGGATGTCGCGAACCCGGGCGCTCTGGACGTTGAGGTGGACAAGCATGTCGTTCGGGAAGCCGTAGCGGCGGTAGATGCCGTCGAGGTCGAGGCGCCGCAGAGCGTCGAGCGCGAGCGCGGTGTACCCGGCCTGCGAGTCGGCGACGTGCCAGTAGCCGGACGCGATCTTCGTCAGCAGGCTGAGCACCGCGTTGCCGAGGTAGCGCGAGTGCGGGATCAGCTTCCACGCCTCGCCGGACACGAGACGGTTGGCCTTGGCGTAGTCGACCTCCCCGCGCGCGACCGGAGTCACGAGCGAGGCGAGCTCCTGCGGATCCATCTGGTTGTCGGCCGCCATCACGCACGTGACGTCGATCGACTCGTCCCTGCAACGCGCGTACCCCGTGAGGATCGCAGCTCCGACGCCCCCGTTCTCGTCGTGCTCGATCACCTCGACCCGCTGGTCCGCCATCGCCCGGACCCGGGCAACGGTGTCATCCCCCGAGTGGTCGTCGACCACGACGATCCGATCGACGAAATCCGGGATCCCGCGAAGCGTCTGCTCGACGAGCTCGACCTCGTCGTAGGCCGGGACGACGACGGCCACGCGCTTGCCCTCGAACACCCGAGCTACCGGTCCCGGCCGGCTCTCCTGCGGAGGTAGGGATCGACGACGACTGCAGCGATCGCGCCGAGCACGAGCCCGAGGAACGCGCCGACCGCCGCGGAATTGCGCGTGCCGCCCGCCGAGGCCTTCACGGCTTTCGCCGGTAGGACGATGCGGCTGCGCTCGACCTGCTGGGCGAGCGAGAGGAGCTGCATCGCGTTGCCGATGCTGTTGGAGACGGCGCCGCGGCGCGCCTCCGCGTTTGCGATCGTCGCGTTGGAGTTGGTCGAGACCAAGAGCTTCTCGGCGAGGCTGAGTGAGTCGTCGGCGAACGCGAGTCTCTGCTGTCGCTGTGCAGTCGAGATCCGCTCGTCGATCCCCTGCAACTGCTGCTCGTCCTCCTCGATCTGCCGCTTGAAGAGGTCGAGCTTGACCTCGACGTACGGGGAGATCGCATCGATCACCGTCGCGGAGAGCGACGCCGCCGCCCGCTCGGCCCTCGTGGCCGCGGGCGCCTGCACCTCGAGCTCGATCAGCGGGGTGAAGTTTCGCGAAGGAGCGAGCTGGCCGGCCTGGACGATCGGCGTCGACGTGACGTTGCCCCTGAGCTGACCGACCGTGAGCCCGCTTGCCGCGGCCGCCTGCTCGAGCGCTGCTTGCGAGCGGATGACCTCGCTCACCGTCTTCGGATTCGTGCCGAGGTTCTGGATCTGACCGCCGCCGCTCGGGGTGAACGGCTGGCCGAGGTAGAGCAGGGCCTTCGCCTCGAAGGTGTCTCCGCCTCCCACGGCGAGCACCAGCCCGAGCGCCGCCCCGGCAACGAGCCCGGCGACGGGCAGCCACCAGCGACCGGTCACGCGCCCCCAGGCCGAGCGCAGGTCGACCTCGCGCTCGGCGTCGAGGTCGATCTGCTGAGGAGCGGCCGTCATGCGCGTGCGACCCTAGCAGCGGCCCATTCCCACTGAGCTTGCAGGCCGTGCGCGAGCGTGGTGGTGGGCCGCCAGTCGAGCTCGGCCCTCGCCTTCTCCACGTCCGCGCGCGTTCTCTTCACATCGCCGCTGGCGGCACCGTGGCGCTCGATCGCGAGCTCACGGCCGGCGATCTGCTCCGCGAGAGCGATCGCTTCGCTCATCGTCGCCTCCTCACCGCCGCCGATGTTGTACAGCTCGCCGCTGCGACCGCTCCGGTTCGCCGCGACCGTCCCCGCGACGGCGTCTCCGACGTAGGTGAAGCTCCGCGAGACGGAGCCGTCGCCGAACAGCCTGAACGGCGTTCCGTCGGCCAGCGCCTCGAGCAGCGGTGTAAACGCCATGTCGGGCCGTTGTCGTGGCCCGAAGACCGTGAAGTAGCGGACCCCGATCGCCTCCAGGCCGAGCGTCCGCGCATGCGCGTACGCGAGCTGCTCGACGCACAGCTTGCTGACCCCGTACGGCGAGATCGGGCGGAGGATCGCGTCCTCTCGCGTCGGGTAGCTGTCGGCATCGCCGTACACGGACGACGACGACGCGAAGACCACCCGGACGCCGTGGGCTGCCGCTGCCTCGAAGAGGCGGGACGACACAGCGATGTTGCGCTCGACGTAGAGGGAGAAGTCGGGCCCGAAGCTGGCGCGGACGCCGGGCTGGCCTGCAAGGTGGAAGACACCGTCGGCACCCGCGAGCAGCCGGTCGAGGTCGGTCGTGAGCAGATCGTCCTCGGCGACCTCGAGCCCGGCGGCGTTGTCGCGCTTGCGCGCCGGGTCGTAGTAGTCGGTGTACGCGTCGATCGCGACCACGTCATGACCGTCAGCGAGGAGAGCTTCGGCGAGATGTGAGCCGATGAACCCGGCGGCCCCCGTCACGACGTAACGCATCGCGGAAGGCTACCGCGCTGCACGGCTGATACCGGCCGCCCGCGGTGCGCGATCAAGCGGCGCCCGACCCGCTCTCGAAGCTCACCCGAGCTATGTGGTTTCCGGCCGGGCAGCGGCCGCTTCAGGGGTTTGACCGCCGTCGGGATCCGCTTCTGCGGATTCCGGCGTTGCGGAAAGGTCGGGATCCGCTCCTGCGGATTCCGGCGTTGCGGAAAGG
>JBPCLB010000067.1:0-5980 GCA_051003695.1 Gaiella sp.
TCACGATCCAGGCATCGTCGGGCCACTCGAGCAGATCGTCGGACAGCATCTCGGCGAGCAACACCGCCTCCCGCTCGGGATCGTCGGTCACGGCCAGTCGCTCGAGCAGGCGGCGCCCTGCACCCGGGACCACCTCGGAGACGCCGCTGACGAGACCGCGTGCGACGACGGCGACATCTGCGGCCGAGCGGCGTGCTCGGAACCAAACGGGTCGGCGGTCGTCGCGGGGCGCCCACTGCTCCGCGAGAATCGTCTTTCCGAAACCCGGGCCTCCGACGAGCGTCCGGACCCGCGCCTTCGAGCGATCGAGCGCGCGGTACAGCCTCGGACGCTCGATGATGCGGCGCCGGCGGATCCGGGGCGTCGGGGCCTCGTCGGCCATCTGCGTGAACGCTGAAGCTACTGGAACGGCACCCATCGAGGAGTGGGCGCCCGCGACCGGCGGGGGCGGGTCGCGGGCGCCTGCCGTCAGCTCCGCCTGCTCTGGAGCCGAACGACGGACGGGGCGTACGGATCCTCCCCGGTCAGGGCGCGGTACGCCACGGGGATGTGGCGCCGCCGCGACACCCCGAGCTTCGCCCTGAGCACGTCGCAGTGGGCTTTCGCCGTCCGCGGCGAGATGCCCAAACGAGCACCGAGCTCGTTGTTCGAGCATCCCGCTGCGATCAGGGCGACGATCTCGCGCTGTCGGTCCGTCAGCTCCGCGCTCGAGAGTTGGATCGCCGCCTTCGTCATGGTGCGATTCTCGCGTCCCTCGTTCGAGGGATCCATTCGCCGCGCGGTGTAACCGTGGGTGTAACGGTCAGAAGCCGGCTGCGTACCCGTCACCACGTCCGTCGGACCCGCCGATCAGCGCGTCGCCGTGGCGGACGATCGCCTGCCCGACGCCGAACGGATGCGGGACGGATGCGCGGCGCACGTCGTGCCCGAGTGCGCGCAGCTGCTCCTCGGCGTCCCAGAGCCCCGGCTCGAGCTCCACCAGGCGACCAGGCTCGACCCGCCAGCGAGGAGCGTCGAGCGCGGCCTGCGGATCGTCACCGTGATCGACGAGCCTGAGCACGAGCTGAAAGTGGCCCTGCGGCTGCATCGGGCCGCCCATCACGCCGAACGGGCCGAGCAGCCGGCCTTCCTCCAGAAGCATGCCGGGGATGATCGTGTGGAAGGGCCTCGCGCCGGGGCGGAGGCGATTCGGGTGATTCGCGTCCTCGACGAAGCCGGCGGCCCGATTCTGGAGGACGATCCCGGTCGTGCCTGCCACGACTCCGGAGCCGAACGTGCCATAGAGGCTCTGGATCAGCGAGACGGCCATCCCGTCGCCGTCGACCGCGCAGAGGTAGGTCGTTCCGCCGCGGGTGAGCCGTGACGGCTCGGGATCGAGTGCCGCATCGACACGCACGAGCGCTCGCCTCCGAGCAAGGTGAGCGGGCGCGAGCAGCTCCGGTGGTAGCGGGCCGTCGGCGAGGTGGGCAGCGCAATCGGCGAAGGCGAGCTTCATCGCCTCGAGCTGCGAGTGCAAAGTGGGCTCGAGCCCGTCGTACAGCGCGAGCGCGATCAGCGCGGCAGCCCCCTGTCCGTTCGGCGGGAGCTCACAGACCTCGACACCGCGGTAGTCGAGCCGGAGCGGCTCGACCCATTCGGAATCGTGCGCCGCGAGATCCTCCTCGTCGAGCCAGCACGCCCCCGCGATGGCACGCGCGACGAGGCCGCCGTAGAACGCCCCCGGCCCCTGATCGGCGAGCAGCTCCAGCGTGCGCGACAGCTCGGGCAAGCGGTAGTGCTCGCCGGCCGCCGGGGCAGGGCGCGGCGGCCGGGCTGCCCGCGCCCACTTGTCGGCAATCCTCGCCGAGCACGCGAGCCCCTGCGCGGCGAGCTCGGCCGCGGGTGCGAGCGCCCGGTCGAGGCCGAACGTACCGAACCGCACGGCCAGGTCGGACCAGGCCGCGACCGCGCCGGGAACCGTGACGGAGCGGGGCCCGCTCTCGGCGACCCCGCTGCCTTCGAGCCTTCGGGGCGCGCGACCCGACCCGTTCAGGCCGTGGAGGCGCTCGCCGTCCCAGACGAGCGCGAACGCGTCCCCCCCGAGACCGTTGTCGGTCGGCTCGGCGACCGTGAGCACGGCAGCAGCGACGAGCGCCGCGTCGACGGCGTTCCCCCCGTCACGGAGAGCCTTCAACCCCGCTTCGCTAGCGAGCGGATGACTGGTGGAGATCATCGCTTGGCTAGCGACGGCCGGCATCCGCCGCCAGCCGCCGACCGGCGTCGAACGAGGGCGAAAGAGCGCTTGGAGATCCAGCTCCATCGCATCATCCTCGCACGAGGAATTGGCGCGAGCGGGGTTCGCGCATTAGGCTTGGTGAAATGTCAGCGCATGTGTATGGTCCTCCGCAGATGACCTTCAAGCGTCCTCGGACACCCCACTACGACGATCCTGTCCAAGTCGGGTTGCGGTTGCACGCGGCACGCGAAGCCGCCGGGCTGAGCCAGCGGGAGCTGGCGTTTCCGGGCTGCAGCGCCGCGTACATCTCACGGATCGAGCGGGGCGAGCGGATCCCCTCGCTGCAGGTGTTGCGGGAGCTCGCGAGACGAACGGGAATCGGCGAAGGCCAGCTTGCGTACGGCAACGAGCGGCTCGACGGCGATGTCTCACGCTTCGTGCGCGAGGTGGAGGCCGCAGAGGCGACCGGAGACCGGGCCACGGCGGCCCGTGCCTACCAGGCGCTCTCGCGTGCCGCCTCCCGGGCGGCCAAGGCCCGAGCCTGACGTATCCCCGATCCGGCGGGCCGGCTGACGCCGACATCGTCGTGATCGGCGCCGGCATCGCCGGCGCAGCGACGGCGCGGGCCCTCGCCCGCGCAGGACACGAGGTCGTCGTGCTCGAGCGATTCCCGCTCGGCCACCGGCGTGGCTCGAGTCACGGGAGCTCTCGCATCTTCAGGCTCAACTATCCCGACGAGCGGTACGTCCGCCTCGCGCAGGCGTCGCTCCAGGGCTGGCGCGAGCTGGAAGCCGAGAGTGGCGTACAGCTGCTCACGCACAACGGCGCGCTCGATCTCGGCGATCGCGCGTCCGAGAACGCACAAGCGCTGTCCGCATGCGGCATCACGTTCGAGCTGCTCACCGGAGCGGAGGTCGCGGACCGCTGGTCACTGGCGGTGGAGGCAGCGGAGCACGCGGTCTTCCAGCCGGATGGCGGGGTTCTCGCCGCGGATAGAGCGTACGAAGCGCTCGTCGAGAGCGCGCGGTCCCACGGCGCCGAGTTCCGGGAGGAGGTACCCGCGCTCGAGCTCGAGCTCGCTTCCCGTTCGGTCAGGGTGCGCACGGCAACGGACGAGCTGCGTGCGGACGCCGTCGTCGTGACCGCCGGCGCGTGGGCACCGGCGCTGCTCGCGCCACTCGGCATCGACCTCGCAGTGACGCCGACGCGCGAGACGGTGGTCTATCTCGAGCTCGACGACGCAGCGATGCCTTCGCTGATCGACTACGAGCGGGTGCCCGTCGACGCTGCAGGGCTGGCGCGGCCAGGGCAGGTCGGCTACGCACTGCACGCCCCGGGAATCGGACTCAAGGCCGGGCTTCACCATGCCGGGGCTGTGACCGACCCCGACGACGATCCGGATCCCGACCGTGAGCTCGCCGAGTGGATCGTCGACTGGGCCCACGGTCGCTTCCCCGCGGCCGGACGAGAGCTCGCGGCAGAGACGTGCATCTACACGAACACAGCCGACGAGGGTTTCGTCGTCGAGCGCCACGGCCGTGTCGTCGTCGGCTCGGCGTGCTCGGGCCACGGATTCAAGTTCGCGCCGGAGGTGGGACGGATCCTCGCAGCGCTCACGGTCGAAGCCACTCGGCTCCGCTAGGGCGTTTGCACGCGTAGGCAGACTTGAGCAATGCCACCCCGCCCCGCGAAGAGACCGCCGCGCCCACTGCTTCTGGCTCGCCGCAAGCTCCTGCTCGCGCTGGCCGGCGCAATCGTGCTCGTCGTCGTGCTCGTCGTCGCGAGCCTCGCGTTTCGAGGGAGCGACGACGAGGGGTCGGCGGTCGTCCCGACGGAGCGGGACTCGTCCGAGTATCTCGACGGCATTCCGCAGAACGGTGCGATCCTGGGGGATCCGGGCGCCTCGCTGACCCTGATCCAGTACGAGGACCTCCAGTGTCCGATCTGCAAGCAGTACACCGAGGGAGGCTTCGAGGGGATCGTCGCAGAGTATGTCCGCTCAGGTGACGTCAAGATCCGCTTCGTCGGACTCGCGTTCATCGGCCCCGACTCGGAGAAGGCGCTCCGGTACGTGCTCGCCGCCGGCGAGCAGGGCAAGCTCTGGCAGATGAACGACACGCTCTACCGCCGGCAGGGCGACGAAAACGCCGGCTGGGTGACGGACGGGCTGCTCGAGAACGTCGCGGTGGAGCTGGAGCTCGACTTCGCCAAGCTGCGTACCGATGCTTCGAGTGCGTCGGTCACGCAGACGCTCGACTCGATGTCGGCAGAGGCGACGAGACGGGAGATTCCCGGGACACCGTGGTTCTACGTCCAAGTCGGTGACGGCGATCCGTACGAAGTACGGCCGACATCACTCGACTTCGGCGCCTTCGAGTCGATCCTCGACGCCGCGCGCGGGTAGCACCGGATGGGCGACCGCCTGCTCCGCGGGCTGGTCGCGCTCGTTGCTCTCGCCGGTGTCGCGGTCGCCGGATACGTCACGTACGTCCACTTCGAGCCGGCTGCGCTGATCTGCACGGGTGGCGGCGGGTGTGAGCAGGTGCAGGATTCGCGGTACGCGGAGCTCGCCGGAGTTCCCGTTGCGCTGCTCGGCCTCGCGACGTACCTCGTGGTGCTCGGCCTCGTCGCGTGGGACTCGGAGCTCGCCCGGACTCTGACTGCCGCGATCGCCCTCGCAGCTGTCGGATTCGCCGGGTACCTGATCGTGCTCCAGGCGTTCGTGATCGACGCGTGGTGCATCTGGTGCCTCGTCAACGACCTCGCGCTCGTACCCCTGCTTGCACTGCTGACGGTGGCCCGGCTCGTTCGGAGGGAAACGGCTCGTCCGTAGAGCGGAGCTTGTGGCCGGGGCTGCCTATTCACCCGTCACTCGTTTGACGAGCTCGGCGGTCGGGCAGGCTCGGTTCGAGTCGTCTGCCTGGTAGGGAGAGACTCGAGCTCGCTCGTCGTCCAATTCACCGGTGTTCGACCCCTACGGAGGTAGAAGATGATTCGTCGAATCGATCGCATCGCAACGGAGTTGCCTCCGCCTTCGGAACCCGATCCTGCTGGCGCTGCGGCGGTGCAGGAGTTGATGGGCGGGCGTTTCGGCGAGATGTCGACGTTCCTGAACTACATGTTTCAGTCGTTCAACTTCCGTAACCGCCAGGGAGCGAGGCCGTTCTACGATCTGGTTGCGAACATCGCGGCCGAAGAGTTCGGACACGTCGAGCTCGTCGCCGCCGCAATCAATACGATGCTGACGGGTGCCTCACCGGTCGACGGCGGCCACGCGCCCAAGGCCTCACTTGCCCCGCTGAAGGGCGTGGGGAACCCGCATCACTTTCTAGCGGGCGGCCAGGGGGCGCTGCCACAGAACTCGCAGGGGCGTCCCTGGAACGGCGACTATGTGTTCTCGTCTGGAGATCTCGTCGAGGACCTGACCCACAACTTCTTCCTCGAGACGGGCGCGCGCAACAACAAGCTCAAGGTGTACGAGATGGTCGAGCACCCGGTCGCGCGAGCACTGACCGGCTATCTGCTCGTCCGCGGCGGTGTCCACCAGCTCGCCTACGCGAGGGCACTCGAGCGTCTCACCGGCGCAGACCTGATGAAGCTGTTTCCGTCACCGCGCATCCCGACCGAGAAGATCCCTGAGTGCAAGCCGCACATCAAACGCGGAGATCACCTGCGTCTGTACCGGTTCTCACCCAACGACTACCTCGAGCTCGGCGCCGTCTTCAACGGGCCACATCCCGAAACAGGCGAGGAGCTGATCGTGGT
>JBPCLB010000068.1:0-37480 GCA_051003695.1 Gaiella sp.
GCTCAAGGGCAAGCCGGCGAACGTGCGTGGGCTCGTCTTCAGGGAGGCGGAGGCTGGGTATCTGGCCGGCGTCGCAGCTGCCACCGTCGCAAAGGGCGGCACCGTCAGCTCGGTCGGCGGTCAGGCAGTGCCGGCCGTGGTCGCCTTCCTCGCCGGATACAAGGCAGGTGCGACGAAGACAGGCGGCAAGACAAAGGTGCTGTCCGGGTACTCCGAGGACTTCGTCGACCAGGCGAAGTGCAAGGAGCTCGCTCTGAACCAGATCTCCCAGGGCTCGAAGGTCGTGTTCGCGGCCGCGGGTGGCTGCGGGCTCGGCGCGCTCCAGGCGGCGAAGGAAGAGGGCGCTTGGGCGATCGGCGTCGATGCCGACCAGGGTTATCTCGGCGCGCACATCCTCACGAGCGCGACCAAGAAGGTCGACTTTGCGGTCTTCACCACCGCGAGCCAGGTCGTCGAGAACACGTTCAAGGGTGGCACCGACGGCGTCTTCACCGTCAAGAACGGCGGCGTCGGCTTCGGCAAGGTGAGTACGAAGGCACCGAATCGCTCGGCACTGATCGCGAAGCTCGAGGCGGTCGCAAAGCAGATCGCGGCCGGGAAGATCAAGGCGCCGATCAAGTAAGCGGTGCTTCGAACAGGACGCAAGCGACGGGCGAGCCTGCGGGGCTCGCCCGTCGTGTCGTGCCCGTCTCCACACGCGCCGGTACCGCTCGCTCCGTAGAATCGCGCCTCATGAGCGAGCGCCCGCTTGTCCTCGAGATGCGCAACATCACGAAGCGCTTCCCGGGGACTGTCGCGAACGACGACGTCAGCTTCGACCTTCGCAAGGGCGAGGTGCACGCACTGCTCGGTGAGAACGGCGCAGGCAAGTCGACGCTGATGAACATCCTCTACGGGCTGTACCACCCTGACGAGGGCGAGATCCGGATCAACGGGAAGGCCGTGAGGCTCGGCTCTCCGGACGCGGCGATCGCCGCCGGTGTCGGGATGGTGCACCAGCACTTCATGCTGATCCCGGTGATGACCGTGGCCGAGAACATCGTGCTTGCCGCGGAGCCGACCCACACCGGGGTGCTGCTCGATTTCGGCGAAGCGGAGAGGCGCGTCCGGGAGCTCTCCGAGCGCTTTGCCCTCGCGGTCGATCCCCGCTCGCGCATCGAGGACATCACAGTGGGTCAGCAGCAGCGCGTCGAGATCCTGAAGGCGCTCTACCGCAACGCGGAGATCCTGGCGCTCGACGAGCCGACGGCCGTGCTGACACCGCAGGAGGCGCGCGAGCTCTTCGAGATCGTGCGCGGGCTGACCGCGCAAGGCACCTCGATCATCTTCATCAGCCACAAGCTCAACGAGGTCGCGGAGATCGCCGATCGGATCACCGTGCTCCGGCGCGGGAAGCTGATCGAGACGCTGCCGGCCGAGGGCGCAACCGAGGCCAGCCTTGCGCGACTGATGGTGGGCAGGGACGTGTTGCTCCGCGTGGACAAGACGCACTCGCGCCCAACCGAGGCGTTGCTCACCGTCGACGAGTTGCACGTCGTCGACGAACGTGGCATCGAGCAGGTCAAGGGCGTCTCGTTCGAGCTCAGGGCGGGTGAGATCGTGGGCATCGCCGGGATCGACGGCAACGGTCAGAGCGAGCTGATCGACGCGATGACAGGTCTCCGCAAGCCGGCGAGCGGCACAGTGACCGTTGCGGGCGACGACGTCACGACGGCGGGTGTGCAGGAGCACTTCGAGGCGGGTCTCGGTCACGTGCCCGAGGACCGGCAGCGCCGGGGGCTCGTGCTCGAGTTCTCGATCGCGGAGAACATGGCGGTGCACGACTATCGCAGCGCGCCCGACTCGCGATTCGGCTGGCTCTTTCCAAGGCGTCTGGTGGAGCGGGCGGCGCGGCTGATCAAGGAGTTCGACGTGCGGGGTGGAGGGGCGCGGACGCGGGCGGGCGGACTCTCGGGCGGGAACCAGCAGAAGGTCGTGCTCGCACGCGAGATCGATCGCAACCCGCGGGTGCTGATCGCCGCCCAGCCGACGCGCGGGCTCGACGTCGGGGCGATCGAGTTTGTCCATCGGCGACTCGTCGAGGAGCGGGACGAGGGCCGTGGCGTCCTCCTCGTCTCGCTCGAGCTCGAGGAGATCCTCTCGCTCTCCGACCGGATCCTCGTGATGTACGAGGGCGAGCTCGTCGGCGAGTTCCCGCCGACCGTGACCGAGGAGGAGCTCGGCGTCGCCATGACCGGTGGCGGACGCAATGCGGGGAAAACGATGTTGCCCCCGCGAGCCCCCCTCTCGCCGAGTCCTGGAGTCGAGCGATGACCAGCCCTCTCGGCCGAGTGAATCGGCCTTCGGGCGCGACGAGGCGGGAGATCGACGTCTACACCGGGTGTTTCTCCTCGGTGATCCAGCGGTCGGGCGGATGACGACGACGCCGGCCGCCCCTGGCGTCGACCCGTCGGGCCTCGGGCCGGAGACGCGACCGTCGTTCGTCGAGCGCTACGGGATCTCGCAGCGCGCCGAGGGGCTGGCCGCCCCGCTGATCACGACGGTGCTCGCGTTCCTCGTGGGTGGGCTCGTCGTCCTCGTCACGACCGGCAAGAACCCGCTCACCACCTACAAGGCGATCTTCGAGGGCGCGGGGTTCTCGTGGTTCTTCGATGTCGGCTCGAACCGCGTCGGGTTGCCGTTCAGCGACACGACCGTGTGGTTCCCGTGGAACGTGAGCGACGCCGAGTCGGTCGCGGCGGCAAACCTCCAGCAGACGCTGATCGTGACGACGACTCTGATCCTCACCGGCCTCGCGGTCGCCTTCGCGTTCCGCTGCGGCATGTTCAACATCGGCGGCCAGGGTCAGTACCTCGTGGGCAGCATCTGGGCGGTCTGGGTCGGCTCGTCGTTCTCCGGGCTGAACCCCTTCCTCCACATCGTGCTCGCGATCGCCGTCGCGACGCTCGCGGGAGCGGTGTGGGCGGGGATCGCAGGTTTTCTCAAGGCGACCGTCGGCGCCCACGAGGTGATCACCACGATCATGCTCAACTGGGTCGCGATCTGGGTCGGGTCGTTTCTCTTCGGCCTCGGCGGTCCGCTGCAAAACGACACGCAGACATCGGTACCGATCTCGAACGACATCGTGGAGAACGCGTTCCTGCCGGTGTTCTGGGGCGACGCGCTACTGCAGGGACTCCACGTCGGCCTCTTTCTCGCGATCGCCGCCCTCGTCGTGTACTGGGGCGTGCTCAACCGGACGACGCTCGGCTACGGCGTCCGCGCGGTCGGGTTCAACCCGGAGGCGGCGCGCTACGGCGGGATCGGCGTCGCCCGCAACTACTTCCTCGCGATGGCGATCTCCGGCGCCTTCGCCGGTCTTGCCGGGGCAATCGACATCCTCGGCTGGCAACATCGGCTTTCGACGAGCGACGTCCAGACGAGCGTGCTCGGCTTCACCGGGATCGCCGTGGCACTGCTCGGCCGGAACACCGCCGTCGGCGTCTTTCTCGCCGCGCTGCTCTTCGGCGCCCTCGTGACCGGAACCTCGACCCGGAACCTCGATCCCGAGATCTTCCAGCCGGAGCTGGCATCCAACCTGACGTTGTTGATCCAGGGCCTCGTCGTGCTCTTCGTGGGTGCCGACATCATCGTGCTCTGGCTTCTCCGTCGCGCCCGAGGCCACCGGTGACGAGCATCGCGCTGCCCGCAACGTTCCGATCGGCTCAGGGGTTGAAGCGCCTCGCGTGGATCGGGATCGCGGTCGGCCTCGCCGCCGCATGGGTGGCGCTGCCGCCGGTCGCGGCCCGCACGTGGGTGCCGAGCCTCGTGCTCGGGCTCGTCGCCATCGCCGTGGGCGCCTCGGTCGTCGTTCGCGGCGAGCGCCGCTTCGGCTGGTTCGCGATTGTCGCCGGTGTGTTCGGCTTCGGGCTCGCTCTGCTGGCGACGTTTTCCGGCCTGGGGAAGCTCGAGAGCGTCGTCGTCTGGTCGGCGCTCTTCGCCGCGATGCTTCGCTTTGCCACGCCCCTCGTCTTCGCGTCGCTCGGCGGGCTCTTCTCCGAACGGGCCGGTGTCGTCAACATCGGCCTCGAGGGAATGATGCTGATGGGCGCGTTCTTCGGGATCATGGGCGCCGACAAGACCGATTCGTGGTGGTTGGGCCTGCTGATCGGGATCGCGGCCGGGGCGGGGGCGGGGCTCGTGCATGCATTCTTCGCGATCCACCTGCAGGCCGATCAGATCGTCGGAGGCACGGCGATCAACTTCCTTGCGGTCGGGCTCACCGGCTACCTCTTCATCGACATCTACGGAACGGAGGGAACCCCGAGCGACATTCCCAGCATCCCTGACGTGCGCCTCGGGCTCATCGAGGGCGTGCCCTTCTTCGGTGCGATCTTCGACCAGCTCAACCTGATGATCTGGGTCGCGATCGTGCTCGTGCCGCTCACGTGGCTCGTGATCTTCCGAACCCCGATCGGCCTGCGCATCCGAGCGTGCGGAGAGCACCCACGCGCAGCCGACACGGTCGGGATCGATGTCTACGCGATTCGGTACGGCGCGGTCGTCTTGTCGGGCATGCTCGCAGCCGCGGGTGGCGCGTATCTCTCGATCGGGTTCGTCAACTCGTTCAACGAGAACATGACCGCGGGTCGAGGATTCATCGCGCTGGCGGCACTGATCTTCGGCAACTGGCGACCTGTCGGAGCCGCGGCCGCATGTCTCCTCTTCGGCTTCTCGAGCGCGCTCGCTCAGCGCTTGCCCGAGTACTCGCAATCTGCGTCCGTGCTCTTTCAGGCGCTCCCGTACGTGCTCACGCTCATCGCCGTTGCCGGTGTGATCGGCCGGTCGATCCCACCTGCGGCGGTTGGCCGTCCATACCGTAAGCAATAGCGTTTCGGCGGGTCGGCGCAGCCGCGGCGTCGGATCGATCGTGCTCGGTCTGCTCGCGAGCGCGACGATGCCCGTGGCGATCTATGCGACGCGATACTCGGAGTCGTACGAGTTGCTGCAGGCGGGTTTCGCGATCCCGCTTGCGCTTGCGCTCGGTGGCGGCGCCCTCGTTGCGGCACGGTCCGCGCGGCGGCGGAACTCCCTCCGGCTCGAGCTCGGCGGGCGGGCGCGCGGGCCACGGCTCGGGGCTGCGCTAGGTGTGCTGGGTATCGCGCTCGCGTCGTCGGCGCTCGTCGCGGTGTGCGTCTACGGCGTGCTCACGTATCTCGGCGAGCGGTAGGCGACCGATCCGGTGGCGGAACGCTCGGTCTCGCGAATCCCCGACGCGAGCGAGGCACGCCTCCCCCTACGTGCGAGGCTGGAATGTGGTTTCCGGCCGGGCACCGCGCCGCGCTATGAGTCTGCCCGCCGTCGGGCTCAGCCCCCACGGATTCTGACGGAGCGGAGAGAGCAGCGATCGGGCTTACGCCCGATCCGTCTACACTGCCGGGCAATGTTCGAGATTGGATCGAGCCTACGCGAGGCGCGGACGCGTCAGGGCCTCGACTTCGAGGAGATGGAGGTTCGCACGAAGATTCGTGCGAAATACCTGCGCCACCTCGAGGAAGAGCGCTTCGACCAGCTTCCGGGACACACGTATACCAAGGGATTCCTGCGCGTCTACGCGAACGGGCTCGGTCTCGACGGTGGTCTCTACGTCGACGAGTACAACTCCCGCTTCGTCGGCGTGGAGGACGAGCTCCAGCCGCGCCTGCCGCGCTCTCGACCGCCGGAGCCGCGACGGAGACGGCAGTCGCGCGAGTCCCGGACCGTCGGGATCGCTCTGGTCGCGATCGTCGTCACGACCGCGCTCGTGATCGTCGCGTGGCGCTTCGGCGGGCCCGATGCCCCCCAGGTGCAGGGAGTCAACGCGACTCCACAGGTCACGCGGGGGCCGCTGAGGACGGTGCCGATCAAGATCTCGGTGCGCGCGGCGAAGGGCTCGTCGTTTCTCGAGGTTCGAACCGGCAAACGACTCGGCCAGGCGCTCTACCTGGGCACGCTCGAGCGGGGCGACGTGCAGGTGTTCCGCGGGAAGATCCTGTACCTCGCGATCGAGAAGCCCGGGAACGTCATCTTGTCGCAGAACGGTCGGCGTGTCTCGATTCCAAGGGCGGGCGAGTTGACACTAGGGGGACAGGCGAGCGCACGTTGACGCGACCCCGCGCGGTCGTAATCGCGACGGGAACCGAGCTGGTGCGTGGCGAGCGCACCGATCTGAACGGGCCGTTCTACGCGCGGGAGACACTTGCACTCGGTCTGCAGCCGGCCCGGATGATCATCGTCGGAGACGATCCTGTCGAGCTGGAGCGCGCGTTGCAGGAGGGCTTCGAAGCCGACGTCTGTCTCGTCTCGGGCGGGCTCGGCCCGACACACGACGATCGTACGGTCGAGTTCGTCGCAAAGGTGGCCGGTCGCCCGCTCGTCGTCGACCCGGAGCTCCGCACGACGATCGAGACCGTCTCGCGTCTGATCGCAGATCGCCTCGGCCGCCCCTATGCCGACTTCGTCGAGGGCGTCACCAAGCAGGCGACGGTTCCGCAGGGATCGATCTCGCTGGGACTCGCCGGCACCGCGCCGGGTCTGGTGCTCGACACCGGTCGCTGCGTCTTCGTCGTGCTTCCCGGCCCTCCGAGCGAGCTGCGGCGCCTGTGGCCGAGGGCCCTCGAGGCCGAGCCCGTCCGCGCAGTCCTCGCACGCACGCAGGCGCCGACGCGCCGTGTGTTGCGCTTCTACGGGGTGAGCGAGTCGGCGGTCGCACGCGCGCTCGTCGAGGCCGGCGGCGACGGGGACGGGGTGGAGGCGACGATCTGCGCCAGGGAGTTCGAGATCCACGTCGACGTGGTGGCGGAGCCCGGGGCCGAGGTACGGGCTGCGTCGGTTGTCGCAGGACTCCGCGACCCGCTGGAGCGGTACCTCTTCACCGACGACGAGCGAGCGATCGAGGAGCTCGTGATCGGCCTCTGCCGCGAGCGGGGCCTCTCGCTGGTGACTGCTGAGTCGTGCACGGGGGGGATGATCGCAGCACGCTTGACCAACGTTCCCGGAGCGAGCGAGGTGGTGCTCGGCGGTATCGTCGCGTACGCGGATGCGGTCAAGGAGCGGGAGCTCGGGGTTCCCGCCGCGACCCTGCGCGCGCACGGCGCGGTCTCGGCCGAGGTAGCTGCCGCGATGGCCTTGGGCGCGGCGGAGCGATTCGGCGCCGATGTCGCGGTCTCCGTGACGGGCGTCGCCGGGCCGGGTGGAGGGTCGCCGGAGAAACCCGTCGGTCTGGTCTTCATCCACGTCTCCGCACCAGGCTCGGTGGAGGTGCAGCGCTTCGAGCTGCCCGGCGACCGCGACTGGATCAGAGCGCGTGCGACCGTCGCAGCGCTGCATCTCGTCAGACGCGCGCTGTCGCAGAGTTGACACGAAGACGGCACGAAGTCGTGTGATCGCGCGCGATACGGTCGCGAGAGATGATCCACTTCGAGTGTTCCTCGCGCTCCGCCTTCCGGAGACGGCGCTCGACTCGCTCGCGCGCTGGCAACAGGAGCAGCTCAGCGGAGGGCGCATCGTGCCACGCGAGCAGCTGCATCTCACGCTCGCATTTCTCGGGGCAACGCCGCGATGCGCGCTCGGTGAGGTGTACACCGCTCTGGAGAGGGCGGCGTCCGTCGCGGGCCCGATCGAGCTGGCACCCCTCGGTTGGCGGGAGACACGCAGCGTCGGCATGCTCGTGCTGGCCGAAGACCGCGCAGCGCGGGAGCTCGCCGACGATCTCGCCGGGCGACTGGAAGCGTTCGGTCGCTACCGGCGCGAGCGACGACCGTGGCTTCCGCACGTCACGGTCTTGCGCTTCCGCGAGCGGCCGCGCCTGGCACCCATGCTGCCGCCGATGGGAACATTCGTTCCGTCCGACGCTGCTGCTTTCCTTTCCCGACTTCACCCCTCCGGGGCTCGCTACGAGATTCTCCACACGACACCGCTAGGAGGAACGACCCGATGAACCGCGATGAAGCACTCGACGTCGCGCTCGGCCAGATCGAGCGGCAGTTCGGCAAAGGCTCGGTGATGCGGATGAACGACGCCGCCCTCGTCTCGATCGGGTCGATCTCGACCGGCTCGCTGTCACTCGACCTCGCGCTGGGAGTCGGCGGGCTCCCCCGCGGCCGGATCGTCGAGGTCTTCGGGCCGGAGTCGTCGGGCAAGACGACGCTCGTCTACCACGTGATCGCCGAGGCGCAGCGGCGCGGGGGGATCTGCGCGTTCATCGACGCCGAGCACGCGATGGATCCGACCTACGCCAAGCGGATCGGCGTCGACATCGACGAGTTGCTCGTCTCGCAGCCCGACACAGGGGAGCAGGCGCTCGAGATCGCCGAGTTGCTGATCCGTTCGGGCGCGGTCGACGTCGTCGCGATCGACTCGGTCGCCGCGCTCACGCCGAAGGCAGAGAGCGAGGGGGAGATGGGCGACTCCCACGTCGGTCTCCAGGCGCGCCTGATGAGCCAGGCACTGCGCAAGCTCGCCGGAACGCTCAACCGCACGGACACGATCTGCCTCTTCACCAATCAGCTGCGCGAGAAGATCGGGGTCATGTTCGGCTGCATGCACTACGACGCGCGAGTCGTGCTCGAGGACGGCAGCACCGAGAAGATCGGCAAGATCGTCAACCAACGGCTTCCCGTGCGCGTCATGTCGATGGACCCGGACACGGGCGCGATCACGCCGAAACCCGTCGTCTCGTACTTCGACAACGGCCCTACGGACGAGTTCTGGCAGTTCGAAGTCGAGGCCGGCGGCGGGTCGGGTCGGCGCAAGTTCGCCTGTACACCGAACCATGTGATCTTCACGCCCTCCGGTGAGCGCGAGGCGGCCGAGCTCTCGGTGGGCGACGAGGTCCTTGTCGCTGTCAAGGACTACGCGCTGACCACAGGCCAGCGGCAGCTGATCTACGGCGGTGTCCTGGGAGACGGTGCTCTTCGCCGCGTGTCCGAGCACGGCGTCTCTTTCCGTGTCGGCCATGGCACCAAGCAGCACGACTACTGCTCATGGAAACGCGAGCTTCTGACCCCGTACGCACACGCGCTTGCCCCGACAGGCAACGGTGTCGGGTTCGACACAGTCCCCATTCGAGAGCTGCAACTTCTCCACGAGGTTGTCTACACCGGTGCGCGTATCGGCAAGTGTCGCGTCGATGCCGAGTTCGTCGAGCGGCTCGACGAGCGCGCGATCGCGGTGTGGTACGCAGACGACGGGACGTTCTCGAGCTCATACGCTCGCTGGAGGCACGGCAAAGCCGAGATCTGCGCAGTTTCGCTCGATCGTGAGTCGCGCGAGTTGCTCGCGCGTCGCTGTGACGAACTCGGGATGGGACGGCCGACGGTCACTGACCGAGGTCTCGTCTTCAGTGGTGAGCGCACCCGTCGATTCCACGAGCGGATCGCACCGTACGTCCATCCGTCGTTGGACTACAAGCTCCATCCGTCGCTTCGAGGCCGGTTCACCTGGCAACCAGATGTCGGCGCAGACGCGCCCGAGGCCCGGATCTCGGGTCGGCCGTCGTTTTCTCCTGTTCCCATGCGGATCACCAAGAAGTACCGCAAGCACACGAGTCGGGGAACGCATCGCTTCGATCTCGAGATCGAAGGCAACCACACGTACCTCGTCGATCATGTCGTCGTCCACAACTCACCCGAGACGACCCCTGGTGGTCGTGCGCTGAAGTTCTATGCGTCCGTCAGGCTCGACATCCGCCGGATCGAGACGCTCAAGGACGGTGCAGAGGCGTTCGGCAATCGCGTGCGGGTGAAGGTCGTCAAGAACAAGGTCGCACCGCCGTTCAAGCAAGCCGAGTTCGACGTGATCTACGGCCAGGGAATCTCCTGGGAAGGCACGGTGCTCGACGTGGGCCTCGAGCGCAAGATCGTCACGAAATCCGGCTCGTACTTCAGCGTCGGTGACGAGCGGCTCGGTCAGGGCCGGCAGAACGCGACGGCGTTCCTCTCGGAGAATCCCGACCTCGTGCAGTCGATCCTCGCGCGCATCCAGGCCGAGGCAGGACCCGACCAGATGGTCTCGGCACGGCTCCTGCCACAGGCGGAGGCGACCGGCCCGGTCGAGGTGATGCCGGTCGACGAGGAGGTGATCGCGTAGGGGGGCCTGTCCGGCCCGTTCTGACGGGGGTGGTCTCGAGGGATGCTCTTGCCAGGCAACCAACCGCCGACACCGCCGAGAGGGTGGCGAGGATGCCACCCATCGTGACGGCGATCCGGCCGCGTGGCGGAGACCGCGTCGAGATCCATTTGGACGGCGTCCCGTGGCGCACTATCCCGCTGGGTGCTGCGGTCGAGGCGCGTCTCGCACCAGGACTGCACCTCGACCGGTCTCGGGCTTGCGAGCTCAACGTTGCGATCCGTCGGCAGGCGGCGCTCGTCGCCGGTGTCCACGCGTTGCGTCACGTGACACACACACGCAAGTCTCTCGAGCGCCGCCTGGCCGAGCGTGGCGTCCGTGACGCAGAGCGAGCGCATGCGCTCTCCGCGCTGGAGCGCGCGGGGTATGTCGATGACAAGCGGGTGGCGACGGGGCGAGCGAGCGAGCTCGCACGACGCGGGTGCGGGAACGCGATGATCGCCGCAGATCTCGCCGATCGTGGGGTGAGCGACGAGCACGTGTCAGCGGCGATCGCGGCGCTGGAGCCGGAGGACGTGCGAGCGGCGGAGATCCTCGCGCGTCGAGGCGCTGGAGCCTCCGTGGCGCGGTATCTCGCCGCGCGCGGCTTCGCCGACGAGGTGATCGAAGAGACCGTTGCGGGGATCTCCGCCGACGCTGTAGGATGAGCGGTGCAGCATCCGACATTTCTCCTGCACGCTGAGCGTTTTTCCGAAACCGTCGAACCCATGCACATCTCGATCAACAACGACCGTGCGACGTGCTACGTCCCGTCGCCGTGGGGGGTCTCCAGCTCTAGCAGCCCGGGCTGAACGGACCGGATCGTCCCAGCCGTGGGCGGAGTGCCGGATGTGAGCACCCGTGGGGAAGCCCCACGGACAATCGATTCTCTCCCGGAGGAGTGGAGATGCTCACGGTTATCGCGGTGCTCGTCGGTCTGGTCGTCGGTGGGGCGGCGGCCGCCTATTGGCTCCGACACGCCAGCTCCTCCGCACTCCGGCACTCCGAAGACGGGCGCAAGCGGCTCGTCTCGGACGCCGAGCGCGAGGCTGAGACAGTGCGACGCGAGGCACAGGTCGAAGCCCGCGAGCTGGCTGTCCGGCTCAAGGCCGACGTCGAGTCCGAGGTGCGCGATCGCCGGGTCGAGATCGCGAAGGTCGAGGAGCGGGTCACACAGCGCGAATTCGAGCTGGGACAAAAGCTGCTCGAGCTCGACCGACGCGAACAGGGTGTCGGCGACCGCGAGGTGCATCTCAAGCAACTCCAGGACGAGCTGAAGACGGCGCGCGACGACGCGCTCAAAGAGCTCCAGCGCAACGCTGGCCTCACGATCGGTGAGGCTCGGCAGGCGGTGCTGGAGCGATCGGAGGACCTCGTCCGGCACGAGCTCGCGCGGTCGGTGCGTCAACTCGAGGAGGAGGCTCGTGCAGACTCGCGTCGCCGAGCCCGCGCGCTCGTCGCCGACGCATTACAGCGTGTCGCTGCCAGCCATACCGCAGAGACGACGGTGACCGTGGTCGAGCTTGCGAGCGACGACATGAAGGGTCGGATCATCGGACGCGAAGGAAGGAACATTCGCGCCTTGGAGCACCTGACGGGGGTCGACTTCATCATCGACGACACACCGCATGCGGTCGTGCTCTCGTCGTTCGACGGGATCCGACGCGAGGTAGCGAAGATGACGCTCGAGAAGTTGATCGAAGACGGCCGGATCCATCCGGCCCGCGTGGAGGAGATGTACTACCAGTCGAAGTCCGAGCTCGAGGAACAGATCCTGCAAGCGGGCGTCCAAGCGGTGTACGAGGCGAACTGCGGTGAGCTCAGTGAGGAGCTGGTCAAGGTGCTCGGACGGCTTCGCTATCGCACGAGCTACGGTCAGAACGTCCTCAAGCACACGCTCGAGGTGGTCCACCTCGCCGGCTTGATGGCCGCGGAGCTCGGGGCCGGAGTCAAGACCGCGAAGCGCGCAGCGCTCCTGCACGACATCGGCAAGGCGATGACCCACGAGATGGAGGGATCGCACGCTCTCGTGTCGGCACAGCTTGCCCGACGCCACGGCGAGACCGATGGAGTCATCCATGCGATCGAGGCGCACCACTACGAAGTTCAGCCTCAGACCGTCGAGGCCGTGCTGCTGATCACCGCCGACGCGATCTCGGCGTCGCGGCCGGGTGCCCGTGGGGAGAGTCTCGAGCACTACATCAAGCGGCTGTCGGCCCTCGAGGAGATCGCGACGTCGAAGCCGGGGGTCGCGAAGGCATACGCGCTCCAAGCTGGTCGCGAGATCCGCGTGATCGTCGAGCCGACGGAGGTAGATGATGACGGGACGGCGCTGCTCTCGTTCGAGATCGCACGGCAGATCGAGGACCAGCTCGAGTACCCCGGCCAGGTCAAGGTGACCGTGATTCGCGAATCCCGCGCCGTGGAGGTGGCGAAGTAGGTTGCGTTGTTCAGATCGAGCCTGGGAGCCACGAGGCACGATCGAGATGCCCGTGCGCGCGGCCGCCCGCCGCATGAGAGAGGTGTGGGCGCGGGCCTGGTCGTGATCGTTCGCCGCAACCCGTCGGCCGGCGCGCTCGCGATGCTGGCGGAACGCCTTGCCTACGTGCAGGATCCCGGCGTTCGCAGGGGGCCCCCGACGCGACACGATTGGTGACCACCCGGCCCGAGCTGATGAACCTCGCACAGCTCGCGCACGAGCTCGCGGTGGAGTGGAACGTCGAATTGGGACCTGTGTACCCACACGCTCGCCATTCCTACGTCGCGCCGGCGGGGGACGAAGCTGTGATCAAGCTCGTACCCCGCGACGACGACGAGTCGAAGGAGGAAGCTCTCGCGCTCGAGCTGTGGGCGGGCGAAGGCGCGGTGCGTCTCCTGCGCCACGACACTGCGCGACGCGCGTTGCTGCTCGAGCGGCTCCGACCCGGGACGGATCTCGGGAAGCTTCCGGACGAGCGCTCGACGGAGATCGCCGTTGAGGTCGGACTTCAGCTGTGGCGACCGGCGGGCACGCCGTTTCGCTGGATCGGAGATCACGTGCCGCGCTGGCTCGACGAGGCAGAGCTGGTTGCGGGAACAGGTTTCGGCCTGATTCCGCTTGCCCGCGAGCTCTATGCCTCGCTCGAGATCGGGTGTTCCACCCTCGTCCACGGCGACTTTCACCATCACAACGTGCTCAGCACCGGTGGTCGGTACGTCGCGATCGACCCCAAGCCGATGCTCGGAGAGCCCGAATACGACGTTCCCTCGTTCCTGTGGAATCCGCTCTCGTATCGGATGGAGCGGGACGTCACCACACGCCGGCTCTCGGCATTCGCGGCTGCCGGTCTCGATGAGAAGAGGATGCGCGCCTGGGCGGTGATTCGGGGCGCATATCTGCGCACCGACGAGAACGAGATCGAGATACTCCGCGCCCTCGTCTGAGAGGGGCTACCGGATCGTCGCACCCGCCCCCGCTACCATCGAGCGACGATGCGCCGCTATCACCTGACCACGTTCGGCTGCCAGATGAACGCGCACGACTCGGAGCGCATCAAGGGCATGCTCGAGTCGCTCGGGCTGGGCGAGGCCGCGGCGCAAGAGGACGCCGACGTCGTCGTCTTCAACACCTGCACGATCCGCGAGAAGCCGGACACGCGGCTCGCCGCTCATCTGGGCCAGGCCGCTGCACGCAAGCGCGACCGACCCGACACCGTGATCGCCGTCGGCGGCTGTTACGCCGAGGCGCAGCGCGAGCGCATCTTCGAGCGTTACCCCTTCGTCGACGTGGCATTCGGCCCCGGCTCGATTCCGCATCTCGGCGAATGGATCGCCGCCGGCGGATACGCCGTTCCGCGAGGGCGCTTCGGCACACACGAGCACTTCGCCGCAGATCTACCCGAGCGACGAGAACGGCGGCACCAGGCTTGGGTGCAGGTCTCGATGGGCTGCAACTCGGTGTGCTCGTACTGCATCGTCCCGGCGGTGCGCGGTCGTGAGCAGAGTCGGGGATCCAGCGAGATCGTCTCCGAGATCGAGGGCCTGGCGCGCGACGGAGTACGTGAAATCACGCTCCTGGGACAAAACGTCAACTCCTGGGGACGCGACCTCGCTCCCGAGCTGACGACCGACTTCGGCGCGCTGCTCCGCGCATGCGACGCCGTCGAGGGCATCGACAGGATCCGTTTCACCAGCCCGCATCCAAAAGACTTCCGCGACCCCGTGATCGCGGCGATCGTCGACTGCCAAGCCGTCTGCGAGCACCTTCACCTCCCCCTACAATCGGGTTCCTCCCGGATTCTGAAGGCGATGCGCCGCACGTACGACCGCGATCGGTACGTGCGACTGGTCGAGCGGCTGAGGGCCGCGATCCCGGACCTCGCTCTCGGGACGGACATCATCGTCGGCTTCCCCGGCGAGACCGAAAACGACTTTCGAGAGACGCTCGAGGTCGTCGAGGAAGTTCGATTCGACAGCGCATTCACGTTCGTCTACTCGCCGCGCTCAGGAACCGTTGCCGCATCGCTCGGCGACCAGATCGCTGACGACGTGAAGCGTGAGCGCATCGAGCGACTGGTCGAGGTCGTGCACCGGATCGCAGGCGAGCGCAACGCCGACCGGGTCGGCCGCATCGAGGAAGTGCTCGTCGAGGGATCGAGCCGTACTGATCCTGCGCTGCTCCGCGGCCGCACCCGTCGCAACACCACCGTCAACTTTGCGGGGAATGCGAGCCAGGGTGACCTGGTCGACGTTCAGATCCACTCATCGACGTCGACGACGCTTCGCGGCGCGGTCGCCGTTCTCGCGACGTCAGCCTGACCGATCCCGACCGACCACGCCCTCGAGCTGGAGCGTGCGACGCCGCACACCCCTCGATCGTTTCGGCTGCCTGTGGAACGACCGGCACTCTTTCGGCCCGAAGTCGGCACACATTCGCGCGTGTTTCGGCGTTAGGCTGAAAATATGGGGAGGAGGTCGGTGGCCCAAGTAGCGGCCGAGCAGGACATGTCCTCTGCGAACATCAGCTACGAGGTGATCGCGATCTTCGGACCAACGGCGTCCGGCAAGAGCGCGGTCGGCGCGCTGGTGGCCGACGCCCGCACGAGCGCGGTCGTCTCCGCGGACGCACTCCAGGTCTATCGCGGGATCCCGATCATCACGAATCAGCCCGCTGAGCCGACACGGCTCGTCGCGATCCGAGAGCTCGACCAGGAGATGTCGGTCGGCGAGTATGCGGTGCTCGCACACTCGGAGATCGACGAGCTCGTCGCTGCAACCGGTACGGCGATCGTCCTTGGCGGCACCGGTCTCTACTTCCGTGCGGCGCTCGCGGACCTCGCCGTGCCGGCGGCACCGTCGCCCGGCCAGCGCGAGCGAATCGAAGGAACCTACGACCGCGACCGGAACGTGGCGTTCGCACGACTCGAGGCACTCGATCCGAAAGCTGCCGCACGGGTCGACGTCAACGATCGTCGTCGCGTCGTGCGCGCGCTCGAGCTCGCCGAGCTCGGGCAATCGCTTCGGCCGGCTGTCGATGCGCTGTGGCAGGGCCAAACGAGGCGTCCGACGCTTACCGTCGGTCTGGACGTCCCGGTGGCCGTACTCGAGCAGCTCATCGAGCGCCGGGTCGACGAGATGATCGCCCACGGTGCCCTGGCCGAAGCTCGTGCGGCGATCTCGCAACCGATCTCGCGCACCGCGGAGCGGGCTCTCGGTCTGCGGGAGCTGGTCGAGCTGCCGCTGGAGGAGGCACGAGAACGGCTCATCGTCCGTACCCGCCGCTATGCCGCCTACCAGCGAAAGTGGATGCGCCGGATTCCAGAGCTCCACCTCGTCGACGGGAACAGAGAATCGCGCATGGTCGCCACGGACATCCTCGCGCTGGCAGCTCGGCAGTAGAGTCGCGCGCATGCGGTTCGAGAAGTGGCACGCGCATGGAAACTCGTACCTGCTCGTCGAGCGCGACGATGAGCGGAGGCTCGACGCGGCGCGCGTTCGGCGCCTGTGCGACGTCGCGACGGGGATCGGCTCCGACGGCGTGGTCGAGATTCTCGCACGCAGCAGGAAGATGAAGGTCGTGATCTGGAATCCTGACGGCAGCAACGCCGAGATGTCGGGCAACGGCACGAGGATCGCGGCTGCCTGGCTGCTCGGGCAGGGGCCTGGCCCCGTCGAGGTCGAGACGGGCTCGCGCGTCGTCGAGGCCCACTCGAAGGGCCGCACGCGTGCCGGAGTGATGCTCGTCGAGCAGCAGCTCGGCGAGGTCGACGTCGGGGCCGACGAAGAGCTCGAAGTCGGCGGTGAGCGCCTGGTCGTCGTGGCGGTAAGCCTCGGCAATCCTCATGCGGTCGTCTTGCGCGAGGGCCTTACCCGCGCTGACCTGCTCCGGCTCGGGCCGGCGCTGGAACGGCATCCACGCTTTCCCGCGCGCACGAACGTCCAGCTCGTGTGGCCGGAGGCGCGAAATCGTCTGCGCGCGCTCGTGTGGGAGCGGGGGGCAGGCGAGACGGCGTCTTCGGGGTCGTCCGCGACCGCCGCCGCGAGCGTCGCCGTCGCACGAGGCTGGTGCGAGAGCCCCGTCCGCGTCGCGATGCCGGGCGGGGAGCTGACAGTCTCCCTGGCACACGGGCGCGCGACGCTCACCGGTCCCGCTGAACGGCTCTGCGTAGGCGAAACCGAGCTCTAGTGGTCTCTCCGGCAAAGCTCATTTGCCGGCGAAAGCCGCGCAGGCCAGGGGCGCACGTCGAGCCGCGATGCTGATCATGGAGGCGTGGGAGTGACGTGCAACCGCCGGCAGCAGGCGCGCGCCTCAGTCGTTCGCGTGCAGCGCCGCATTGAGCTTCACACTACCGGCGCGTCGTCGAGCCTCGACCGCGCCGCTCACCGAGTTGCGCCGGGAGAGGAAACCGTCGCGACCCGAAAACTCGCGCGCCTTCAGCACCCATCCGTCCTCCACTGTCACCTTCGTCCCTGCAGTCACGTAGCAGCCCGCTTCGACGACGCAGTCGTCGCCGAGCGCGATCCCGATTCCCGCGTTCGCGCCGAGCAGACAGCGCTCGCCGATGCTGATCCGCTCCGTTCCGCCCCCGGAGAGCGTGCCCATGATCGACGCGCCCCCGCCGATGTCGGAGCCGTCACCGACGACGACGCCCGAGGAAATGCGACCCTCGACCATCGAGGTGCCCAGCGTGCCCGCGTTGTAGTTCACGAACCCCTCGTGCATCACGGTCGTCCCGCTCGCGAGGTGGGCGCCGAGGCGCACACGGTCTGCGTCCGCGATCCGCACGCCCGCGGGGACGACGTAATCCGTCATGCGCGGGAACTTGTCGACGCCGTAGACCTGAAGGGAGCCTTCGGCTCGCAGAGCCATGCGCGCGCGGTCGAAGTCGGCGGGGTCACAGGGGCCGGCACTCGTCCAGGCGACGTTGGAGAGACATCCGAAGATGCCTTCGAGCGACAGCCCGTGGGGACGCACGAGGCGGTGGCTGAGCAAGTGGAGGCGGAGGTAGACGTCGACGGCGTCGACTGGGGCCGCAGCGAGGTCGATCATCGTGAGGACGATCTCGGACCGCACGTTGCGTCGTGCGTCGGCTCGAGCGAGCGCTGTCAGCTCGTCCGGGGCCGACGCTCGTCCGGGCGCCGGGCCGAGCGCAGGGGCGGGATACCAGGTGTCCAGCACCTTTCCGGCGTCGGTCACCGTCGCAAGGCCAAAGCCCCATGCGTGCTGCGTCTGGCTCACCGTGGGATTCTCTCAGAGAGCCGTCTCGAGGAGCTCGACGGCGCGAGCGCACTCGTCCTCTGTGGGCACGAGCGCATAGCGAACGTAGCCCTCGCCGGACGGGCCGAGGTACGAGCCCGGAGCGATGACGACGCCGTGCTCGAGCAGCCGAGCGCTGTGCGAGGCAGACGTCTCGCCGGCCGGGACGGCGATCCAGAGGTACATGGTCGCGGGGCCGCCCGCGTCGTGCAGGCCCTTTCGTGCGAAGACCTCGAGGAACAACGTCCGCTTGCGTCCGTAGGCCGCCCGCATTCGAGCGACGTGCTCCTCGTCCGACCACGCGACGACGGAGGCTCTCTGCACGAACTCCTGCGGCGCGGTACCGACGTTCGGCCGGTACTGCCGCAGCGCTGCGATCAGCGCGGGATCGCCGGCGACGAATCCCGATCGGAAACCGGTCATCGAGGAGCGCTTCGACAGCGTGTTGAAGACGACGACGTTCGTCAGGTCGGCGAGCTGGAGCGCAGAGGCGGGCGGGGTGTCGAACCAGAGCTCCGAGTAGGCCTCGTCGGAAGCGAGCACGAAGTCGTGTCTGGCGGCGAGCTTCGCCGCGCCCTCGATGAACGCGAGCGGCGCGACGACACCGGTCGGATTGTTGGGATAGTTGAGCCACAGCAGAGCCGTCCGCCGCCAGGTCTCGATCGGAACGGCATCGAGATCGGGGAGGAATCCCTTGGGCTCGAGAAGCGGGAGCGCCTCGACACGTGCCCCGGCGAACTCGGCGCCTCTCCCGGAGACCGGATACCCGGGCTCGGTCACGACCACGGTGTCCTTCCCGGCGGGACGATCGAGCACGACCTGGGCGAACGAGAAGATCGCCTCCTTCGACCCGAGTGTCGGGATCACCTGTGTGTCGGGATCGAGCGTGACCCCGAAACGCCGCTCGACCCAGCCGACGACAGCCTCGCGCAACTCCGGCAGTCCGACCGCGGCCGGATAGCCCATCCGCGCGCGCACGCCGTCGCGGAGGGCTTGCAGGATCCTCGAGTCGGTCGGCTCGCGCGGATCGCCCATTCCGAGGTCGATCACCTCGAGCCCTTGCCTCCGGCGCTCGGCCGCCGCTTGATTGAGGCGGAGAAACGGATACGTCGCCTGCGCGCGCAGAATCGGCGAGATTGCCATTCGTCAGTCCGGGTGCAGCAAGCGCCGCAGCGTCTCGTACGTCTCGACGAGCGCTGCGATCTCGACGCGCTCGTCCCGCCGGTGCGCGAACACGGGATCACCCGGCCCGAAATTGATCGCGTCGATCCCACGGGTCGTGAAGTCGGCGACGTTCGTCCAGGCCTGCTTCGGCTCGATCCCGCGGGCGCCCGCCTCGAGCAAGCCGCGAACCAACGGCGTGTCCGAGACGACCCGGCCGGGTGGCGAGTTTCCTACGACCTCGACGACCGCGTCGCCGGGGAGAAGCGATCGCAGGAGCTCGATCGCATCTTCGGGCGCTCGGTCAGGTGGATAGCGAAGGTTGACGGTGGCGAGCGCGACGTCCGGTACGACGTTGGCGGCGATACCGGCGTCGAGACGCGTGAGCGTCACGGTCTCGTAGAACGGCAAGCCGCCGACGACCGATTCGCGGCGCCCGAGCGAGGCGATTCGCCCGAGCCCGAGCACAGCCCGTTCGAGCGCGTTGTCGGCCAGCCACGGTCGCGCCGAGTGACCACTGACACCGTCGAACCGCACCGTTGCGATCAGCGTCCCGACGCACCCCGCGTGAATCGCTCCCGCGCTCGGCTCGAGCAAGATCGCAAGCTCGGCGCCCCCGAGGTGCGGGGCACGCTCGAAGGCCCGGGGAAGCGGGTTGAACGACGCGGGAAGCTCCTCCTTGCCGAAGAGCAGGAGACCGACGTCGATCGGCTTCGGCTCGAGGGTCATGAGCTCACGAACGAGCTCGATCGCGACGGCAACCCCGCCCTTCATGTCGGCGCTTCCCAATCCATGCACCCAGCCACCCTCGACTCGACCCGGCAGGTTCCCCTGCGCCGGCACCGTGTCGTAGTGCCCGGCCAGCACGACGAGCGGGGTGTCGGTGCGTCTCGGGGGGGCCCAGAACGCTGCGTCGGCGTCCTCGTAGAGGCACGGGAGCTCCGCGGGGACGAGCGAGCGGACGTGCGCGCAGATCTTCTCCTCGTGCAGGCTCTCGGAGGGGATGTCGACCAGCTCGAGCGTGCGGGCGGCGAGGCGCTCGGCCAGGCTGGACACCCGGCCAGACTACCGGGCATGATTCGCCGTCGTGACCGTGCGCGAACTCGCCGCGAGACCGGGCGCAGAGCCCGAGCGTGGATTCCTGCTCGCTGTGCTCAAGAAGGGTGTCGACCCGGATGAGGAGCTCGGTGAGTTGCGCGAGCTTGCCCTGACGGCGCTCGTCGAGCCCGTTGGCGAGCTCGTCCAGCACCGAGCGTATGCCGATCCCAGGAGCTATGTCGGCAAGGGCAAGCTCGTCGAATTGAAGGAGGTCTACGCGGCGGTTGGCGCCGAGGTGCTCATCGTCGACGACGAGCTCGATCCGACGCAACAGCGTGCGCTCGAGAACGCGCTGGAGGCTCGCGTGGTCGACAGGACGCAGCTGATTCTGGACATCTTCGCGCAGCATGCCGTCTCGGCGGAGGGCAAGCTCCAGGTCGAGCTCGCCCAGCTGCAGTACAACCTCCCGCGCATGCGCGGGATGTGGCAGCACCTCGAGCGCCTCGGTGGCGGAACCGGTGGGCTCGGCGCGGGCGTCGGCACCCGGGGCCCGGGCGAATCGCAGCTCGAGAGCGACCGTCGCATGGCGAATCGACGCATCACGCTGCTCCGGCGCCGGCTGCGCGATGTCGCGGCGCACCGCGATACCCGGCGAAAGGAACGCACGCGAACGGAGATCCCGACCGTTGCGCTCGCCGGCTACACCAACGTGGGCAAGTCGACGCTTCTCAACGCGCTCACGGGTGCCGAGGTCTCGGTCGAGAACCGACTCTTCGAGACTCTCGATCCGACGACCCGCGGGTTCGTTCACGACGGCAGGCGCTACCTCGTGACCGACACGGTCGGCTTCATCCGTCGGCTCCCCACCCAGCTCGTCGAGGGGTTCGCCTCGACACTCGAGGAGACGCTCGTCGCGGACGTCGTGCTCCACGTCCTCGACGCGTCCCTGCCGGAGGAGCGTCTACGGGAGCAACTCGCTGCAGTCGAGTCGGTGCTGGCGGAGATCGGCGCAGACGCTCTTCCGCGAGAGCTCGTGCTCAACAAGGTCGATCTGCTCGACCTGCTCGCCCGCCGCCGGGTGGGCAACCGGTTTCCGGATGCGCTGCAAGTCTCCGCCGCCACCGGTGAGGGCATCATGGAGCTGAAGGAACACGTCGCCGGGCTGTTTGCCGACCGATTCGTCGATGTGCGCCTGCTGATTCCGTACGACGACGGTGCCGTGCTGTCGGCGTTGTATGCGCTCGGTGCCCCGATCGACGAGCGCGCGGACACCGCGGACGGCGTCCTCGTCCGTGCGCGGCTGCCGCACCGCGAGGTGCGCCGCTACGCCGCCTATCTCGTTGCCCGCAACGGCTCGGATGCGGCCGCGGAGCACGAGAACGTGACGCTGCTTCCGATCCAGCGTCTTCGAAATGACGCGACCCTGCCGACCCGTGCGTATCCAGGGGACGCTGGTCTCGACCTCAGTGCGTGCGAGAGGGTCGAGATCCCGCCGGGCGGCCGCGCGATGGTCTCGACCGGGCTCGCCGTTGCGATCCCCGATGGCTGTGCCGGCATGGTGATTCCCCGCTCTGGCCTGGCAGCGCGCCACGGGATCTCGGAGGTCAACGCGCCCGGGCTGATCGACCCGGGGTATCGCGGGGAGCTGAAGGTGATCCTGCTCAACACCGACCGGGACGCGCCGTTCGTGGTCGAGCCCGGGATGCGAGTCGCGCAGCTCGTCGTGGTCGCGCTTCCCACCGTCGAGGTGCAGGAGGTCGTCGCGCTACCACCGAGCGAGCGGGGAGTCGGCGGCTTCGGGTCGTCGGGCGCCTGATGCGACCCGAGCCGAGAGTCCGCGTCTCCGCCGTCCTGCGCTGGCACGGCCGGCTTCTGCTCTGCCGTCACGAGAAGCGCGGTCGCGAGCACTGGTTGCTCCCCGGTGGCGGCGTGCGCAGCGGCGAGACGCTGGTCGCGGCGCTGCACCGCGAGCTCGCGGAAGAGGACGGTCGCGACGGGCACGAGCCGCTCGAAGGCCCCGTGGCGATCGTCGAATCGATCTCGCCGGAGCGGAGCCTCTGGTCGAAGCACATCGTCCACGTCGTCTTCGCTGCGGAGCTTTCGGGATCGCTCGACGGGCTCCATTCGAGCGATGACGCAGTGCGAGGACATCGTCTCTTCGCGCCGACCGACCTCGCAGGACTCGCGCTGCACCCGCCGATCCAGCGCTTCCTGGAACGCTGTCAGCCCGGAGATCCGTGCGTCTACCTCGGCTCGGTCTGGGCAGAGTGACCAGGACAGACCTTCGCCAGTGTGACGTCGGCGTCGCTGATCGCTGGCGCGGCGCCCCAGGATAGCTGCCGCACGATCACGCCTCTGCGCCCCTACTCGCATTCGCAGCCGGTGCGCTGGCGTGAGTCACGCGCGGCCGCCGCGCGTCCTCGCCCGTCCAGCGGCCGTGTCGTGCGCGAGCGCCTCATAGGTGTCCGGCAGCGCTGTGAGCGGCACGGGTGGCTCCCCTCCGGCATGCGCTATCGCCCACGAGAGGAGCAGGTCGCCGAGCCAGGGGTTGCGGGGCAGCAGCGGCCCGTGAAGATAGGTTCCGAGCGCCCGGCCGACGCGGCAGCCTTCGTATCCCGACGTCCCGTCGTTGCCGAACCCGGCGACCACGCTGCCGAGCGGCTCCGCTCCGGCATCCAGGAGCGTACGGCCGGCGTGATTCTCGAAGCCGGCGAGGGTACGGCGCTCACCCGGCACGAGCTCGCATTCGAGCAGGACGTCGCCGATCAGCCGCTTCTCGCCTGCCACGGTCTCGTGTGGGAAGAGCGCTGCCCCGGGCATCCACGAGCCGTCACGACCGCGGTAGCCGCGCCCGAGCAGCTGGTAGCCGCCGCAGACGGCAAGGAGGGCCGTTCCGCCGTCGACGCTCGCCCGGATCGGATCGCTCTTCGCCGCGAGATCGGGGGCGATCATCCCCTGCTCGCGATCTTGTCCGCCACCGACGTAGAGCAAGTCGAACGCGCCCGCCTCGATCGGGTCGTCGAGCGAGATCGGAAGCACCTCGAGCCTGTGCCCACGGAGCGCCGCTCTGCGGACGAGCACGGCGATGTTGCCGCGATCGGCGTAGATGTTGAGATACGCGGGATAGAGGTGCCCAACCCGGATCGTCGTCATACGTTGTCGACCTGCTCCCAGTAGGGCCGGGTCAGACCGCGGCTCGTGGCGAGTCCACGCAGGGCGAGCATTGCGGTGTACGTCGGCAGGACACCGAGCGTGCCGCCGTCTGGGGTCAATTCGAGGCCGCGATCGAATGCTCGCTCGAGTGACGGCTCGAGCTCGAGCTGATCCTCGGGATAGCCGGCATAGATGAAGCGCAGCGCAAGCTCCGCGGCTCGTTCGCCCGCAACGACGATCCGCTTGGTGACCGCGAGCAGCGGCTCAAAGTCGACATCCCAGATCCACGAGACATCGCGCCCGTCCGCGATCGCGTCGTTGAGCGCAACCACAAGAACAGGCGGGGCGCCGCCATCGACGAGTGTCCGGACGACTTCGTTCGCACCGGCGGGGTTCTTCACGAGCAGGACGATGACCTCCTTGCCGTCCGTCGCGATCCGCTCGAAACGCCCGAACGCCGCTGTGAAGCCTGCGAGCGCCTCGGCGATCTCGGCCGGCACCGACCCCAGCGCATGAGCGACCGAAGCGGCTGCGAGTGCGTTGTAGACGTTGTAGAGACCCGGGAGCGCAAGCCGTACCGCAGCTGTCCCAGCTGGCGTCTCGAGCCGAAACGACGAGCCGGTGAGCCCATCGAGCTCGATGTCGCGCGCGGCAATGTCGAGCGGCGGGCGGGAGTGACCACACGCAGGGCAGGCGTAGTCGCCGAGGTGAGCAACGTAGGTGACTGCGTAACGATACGGGGTATCGCAGCGGATGCAGTACTTGGAGTCGGCGGCGTGGGGGAGGACCGCACGACCGACGGTCGGATCGTCGATCCCGTAGCGAAGTGCTCCGTCGCGTTCCTCCGCGAGCCCTGCGACGAGCGGATCGTCGGCGTTGACGATCACCGTCGACGGCTCGGCGAGCCGGAGGATCGCATCGCGCCAGCGCGCGGCGACGTGCTCGAGTTCGCCGTACCGATCGAGTTGGTCACGGTGCAGGTTTCCGAGGCAAACGACACGTGGCCGGACGCGCTCGAGCACCGCCGGAAGCGCGAACTCGTCCACCTCGAGCAGCCCGAGGTCCGCGTCTCGAGCGGAGAGGAGCGTCGAGGTCACGCCGGAGGCGAGGTTTGCACCGGAGTTGTTCCACGCGAGCCGATGGATCCGCCCGAGTACGGCTGCCGCCATCGCCACGGTCGTTGTCTTGCCGTTCGTGGCGGAGACGACAGCAACCCCACGTGAGAGGCGCGCTGCGAGCACGTCGACCGCGCCCGGGTCGAGCTTCCAGACGAGTTTGCCCGGCAAGGTCGTTCCGCCACCACGGCCGGCGGCGCGCGACAGCCGTCCGACGAGGCGGGCGGCCGTGGTTTCGATCGCGAGGCGAGGACCCACGAGTCGAGGGTAGTCGAGTGATCCTCGTTCTGGCGCACTTGCATTACTTCCAGAGTGGTCTACCATGCTTGCATGGGCCGAGCCCGCAAGCGGCATCCTGCGGTCGAAGGCATCGACGCAGAGGCTCTGGCCGCATTTCGCGCGGGTCTGCGACGCCGCTACACCGACGAGGAGATTCTCGCGGAGTTGCGAGCGTCCGCCGAGCGGGTGGGGAGGTCGCCGACCATGAGGGAGTTCGCTGCCGACTCGGAGGCCTCGGTGCATCCGCAAACGGTGATCGAGCACTTCGGTTCCTGGAACGCCGCGAAACGAGCGGCTGGGCTGCAGCCACGCCGATTCATCAGCAGAGAGGAGCTGCTCGACCAGCTACGACTGCTCGGGGCCGAGCTGGGTCGTGTCCCCACCGCACGCGACCTCGAAGGACGGCGTGGGCGGATGGCGTCGAAATCGCTCATCTGGCACACGTTCGGATCTTTGACCGCCGCCTTGCGCGAAGCGGGCTTCGACGTGCCGGTGGGGGAGGAGCGCCTGGAGCGAGCCGTGGCCGACGGTGCGGTGCTCGCGCGTCGGCTCGGACGGCTCCCGAAGATGGCCGACTGGAAGGACGCTCGTCGGCGCGATCCCGCTCTGCAGTCGGAGTGGCAGGTGTATCGGCTGATCGACGTGCAGCCCGGCGCCTGGTCGGCGTTTCAGTACCTCGTTCGGGCGCGTCTGCTCGAAGAGGGGCTGACCGTTCAGCTGGACGGGACGCTAGGCGGGTGAGCCTGCGGCGAGCACGGCCAGCCGCTCGAGACACGACCGACCTTCGTGCGGGGCGCGGACGGCCGGGAGGTTGTGCCGGTCGCGGTACGTGCGGTCCGGGTCGAAGCGGCGTTCGCCGACGACCCTCCCACCGCTGAGCGAGAGCAGGCGACCCTCTGGCACCTCGCGCATCCGAAGCGGTATGCGAAGTGTCTCCGACGCGACGTCGAGTGCGGCGCGGGTGGAGGCGAACAGGATCTCGTGGCGTCCCTTCCCGAGCCACAGGGGTCGTCCGACTCCGCGGGCGACGTGCAAGAGCGCGGGTGTGCGCTCGTCGATCCAGGCGGCCGCCATCGCGCCACGCAACTGCCCGAGTACCTCCGGAGTCGTCCCGTAAGTGTCGACGAGGGCGAAGATCGCTTCGGAGTCGACTGTCATCTCCGGCTCCGCGCGGTCGAGCCCGTGTCGCTCGAACAGCTCGTCGTCGTTCTCGATGATCCCGTTGTGGATCCCGACGACGGCGCCGTGACGAATCGGGTGGTTGTTTGCCGCGACCGTCGGATGCCCCTTCGTGTAGTCGCGGACGTGGACGAGTGCCTGCGCGGTCGCAGCTCCGAGCGCCACGGTCTCGAGCAAGGCGCTCGCACCGGTTCGCTGCTTGCGCACGACCACCGTGCCGCTGTGCTCGCGGAACGCGTACCCGACCGCGTCTGCGCCTCGCTCTGCGATCCCCGCCAGCAGTGACTGCACCGCGAGCGTCCGGTCGAGTGACGACCGTTCCCCGATCTCGTATCCAGCGATGCCGCACATGAACTCGTTCAAGACCTCCTGAAGCAGCGTAGGCGCAAGTCGTGATGAGACTGTTCGGAACCACGCATGGCTGTCCTCGAGCGTCCCCGAACGGAAATGCCTCAAGTGGGGGACGCGCGCCGCCGATACGTCTCCCGTGGAGAGCACTGCCGAGCCCCTGTTCGACGCGCCGGACGAGCCCGAGCTCGAACGCGCCGTCGCGGAGGCGACCCAAGATCCGCTCAAGCTCTACGTCCGCCAGATCGGCGACGGGCGCCTGCTGACTCCCGGTGAGGAGCGTGCTCTCGCCCAGCGCAAGGACGCCGGCGACGAAGCCGCGAAAAGCAGGCTGATCGAGTGCAACCTTCGGCTCGTGATGTCGATCACTCGGAACTACACACGCGCGGACGTCCCGCTCCTCGATTTGATCCAGGAGGGGAACCTCGGTCTGATCCGCGCGGTCGAGAAGTTCGACTGGACGATGGGCTACAAGCTGTCGACCTACGCCACATGGTGGATTCGGCAGGCGGTGCAGCGCGCGCTTGCCGAGCAGAGCCGCACGATCCGACTGCCCGTGCACGTCGCCGACCAGGTGCGCCGTGTGCAGAAGGCGCGTCGGATTCTCGGCCAGAAGCTCAATCGCGATCCGTCGATCGACGAGATCGCTGTGGAAAGCGGGTTCACACCCGAGCGCGCACAGGAACTGCTCGACCTGATCCAGGAGCACGTCAGCCTCGAGACCCCGGTGGGGGATGGGGAGAGCGTCATGGCGGACCTGATCGAAGACCCTGCCGCAATTCAGCCGGAAGCCGCAACGTCCGACAAGCTCCGCTCGCTCGAGCTCGCGCGGGCGCTTCGTCAGCTGAACCCCCGGTTGCAGCAGGTGCTCTCGCTCCGCTTCGGACTCGAAGGTGGTACGCCACGGACGCTCGAGCAGGTCGGGGTCGAGATGGGGATCACGCGCGAGCGCGTGCGCCAGCTCGAGACGAGAGCATTGCGGGAGCTCCGCCACGTCGCGCCCGCGTTGGAGCTGTATCTCCGCACGTAGAGCGCCGGCGCCTCGAAGAGGCATGCAGCCGAGCGCGAGACCACCACACCCGGCTCCAGCACTGCGCCGAGCGTCAGCGAGCCGCTAGCGCTGAACGGCTTGAACCTCGCGGACGGTCGACAGGCGTCGGAGCGCGTCAAGCTCGATCTGGCGCACTCGCTCGCGCGTGAGCCCGAGCCGGTTTCCGATCTCCTCGAGCGTGCGGGCCTCGTCGCCGTCGATCCCATAGCGGAGCATGATGACCTCGCGCTCGCGCTCGGGCAGATCGCCGAGCGCGCGGCGCAGCGCCTGGCTTCGGAGCCGTAGCTCGACGGTCTCCTCCGGCAACGGCTCGTCGCCCGCGACGAAGTCTCCGAGGACGGCATCGTCCTCCGCTCCGATCGGCGCGTCGAGGCTCGACGAGGCACGCGCTGCGGCGCGCACGTCGAGGATCTGTTGCGGCGTCAGCGACGCCTCCTCGGCGATCTCCTCGAGCTCGGGCTCGCGCCCGAGCCGCGTCCAGAGCGTCCGTTCGGCGCGGCTGATCTTCTGCACCCGCTCGACGATGTGCACCGGCATCCGGATCGTGCGCGCCTTGTCGGCGAGCGCGCGCGCCACTGCCTGGCGGATCCACCAGGTTGCGTAGGTCGAGAACTTGAACCCCCGGCGCCAGTCGAACTTCTCGACCGCGCGGATCAGTCCGAGCGTCCCCTCCTGGATCAGGTCGAGGAACGGCAGACCCTGGTTGCGGTAGTTCTTGGCGATCGAGACGACGAGCCGCAGATTGGACTGAATCATCCTGGACTTCGCTGCCTCGTCACCCAGCTCGACCTGCTTCGCGAGCGCGACCTCCTGTGGCGCCGTGAGCAGCGGATGGCGAGCAGCCTCGCGCAGGAAGAGTTGGAGCGCGTCGGTGGTCGTCTCCGTGACGACCTGTGGCGGTGGAGCCGCTTGTTCGATGGCTGGGGCCTCGACAACGCCGATCCCGCGCTTGTCGAGCTCCTGCAGCAGCGCGTCGAGCTCGAGCGGTGTCAGCTCATGCGCCTCGGCGATCTCGTGGAGCTCCGCCGCACGGATCGCGCCGGCGGTCTCGGAGAGCTCGAGCAGCGCCTTGAGGTCGTCCTGCGCGAGCAGGGTGTCGATATCGAGCGTCGTCACGGGGATGCCGATTCCGAGGTTCCCACAGTTCGCAGGTGAAAGGCAACCCCGATCCATGATCCCGTTCGAGCAGCCGGAAGCGTTCCTCGCCGCTCAGCGGAGGTTCCTCGCTCGCATCCGGGCTCGTCGTGGATGGGGGCGACGGTGATTTCTTCCGAAATCCCTCTACTTGACATAACTCCCGTTATCGTGCGTGGCCGCGACGACGAATCGACACCATCGCGCCGGGGAGCCTCCTGCCTAGAACGTGGCAGCGCGAATACCGGACGCGATCAGCAGCAGGATGACGGCGGCCACGATCAGACGGTAGACGACGAACGCGTCGTACGTGTGCCGACGCACGTAGTCGAGGAGCCCGAGAATCGCGAGCAGCCCGGTCCCGAGTGACGCCAGGACACCGACGACGAACGGCCCCGTCAGGCCAGACGGAAGATCGGCGAGGAGAACGTCCGTGAGCCCTTTGAAGACGACGGCGGCGAACGTGATCGGCAGCAGGAGCAGGAACGAGAAGCGAGCGGCCGCGTCCCGATCGAGGCCGAGCAGTCGGCCCGTCGTGATCGTGATCCCCGACCGCGAGACACCCGGCATCAGGGCAAGGCTCTGGGCGAGTCCGACGAGGGCGCCCTGGCGAAGGGAGAGCTCGCCGATCGAGCGCGTGACGGGCCGCCGATCGGCCCAGCCGAGGAGCAGCGCGAACGCCGCGAGCAGGATCGCGATCTGCCAGGGCTCGCCAAAGTTCTCGGCGATCAGATTCTCCCCGAGGAAACCGATCACGCCAGCGGGGATCGTGGCCGCGACGACGACCCACGCGATTCGCTCGTCGGGCGTCTCGATCGCTCTCCTGCGGAGCGTTCGCAGCCACGCGCCGACGAGCGCCTGCAGATCGGCCCAGAAGTACGCGCCGACGGCGACGAGCGTCCCGAGATGCAGCGAGACGTCGAAGGTCTGGTTGAACGCGTCGTTGGCCTCGAGGTACTCCCACTCGAAGAGCCACGGAACGAGGATCAGGTGGCCCGACGAGGAGATCGGCAGGAGCTCCGTCGCCCCCTGGACGAGACCAAGCGTCAGCGCCTGCCAGTTGGAGAGCTTCGCAGGATCGTCCCCCACGCCCAGGATCGACAGGCCGAGCGCGAGGACCAGGCTCGTGCCTGCGGCGATGAGAACAGCGGTACGGCGCACCGCGGCATCGTAGGGATTGCGTGTACCGCTTCGGCGATCGAGTGCACGACAAGGTCGACCCGCACGAAACGTGCGCAATGTGCGGCCTTTTCTTTGCTGCCGCGGTTGACTCGGCTGCCAGGCCCCCGTAGCTTCCCCTGTGCACCGAGCACGGAGCGTGAGTAGGTCGAAGCCCGTCGCGAAGGCATGAGGCGCAAGCCGAGGGTCGACGCGACAGGTGGACGAAAACGCCACCGGCTCGGTGCATTTTTGCGTGGGGAAAACCATGTTTCCCCCACGAGCCCCCCTTCTTCGCGATCCGTGGCCCCAGCGTTGGTGTGGCCTCTCGGGCGAGCGAATCGCCCTTCGGCCCACCGCGCCTCGTTCGACCCACAACCGAGAAACGTGCGCGGCGTAGAATCTCATCGTGCACCTGCGCATGCCGAGCATCGACCGGGGAGTCCAGAGCTTCGTCTGGGCGATCGTGTTCTTCCTCGTGCTGTACGTCGGGATGGTGCTGATCGCAGTCTCGCAGGGGACAGCGATCCTGATCAGTCTCGTCGCGTCCTTCTTGATCTTTCTCTTCGTGCGGACCCGCGGCGCCGACGATCCCGCGCGCCGGCACTGAGCTCGGCCGACTGCCCGAGCTGGGACTGGGTAGTTCTCTACGGCCGCGTGACGCGCAGGCTCCTCAGCAGATGGCGCGTGAGGTCGCGACCGAGCGCCTCCTCGAGCCGCACCTTCGCCGGTGCACGCCGGCTGGCCGGATACCCCAGCGCAAGGCACGTCCGGAGCAGGTGCAACTCGGACTCGCGGATCTGGATCGAGGTGTCGGCACGCAATCCTGGCATGCTCACCAGGATCGGACGATTGGGCATCGGCGGATCATCCCTCCCGGGAGGGAACGCGAACGGACAGCCACGCGTGCAAGATCGACGAGCACCTCGAGATCGACGGCTGCGCTCGGTTTCGGATCCTCGCTCTCCCTGAAGTCGGCTCACCCGCCCTGAGTGATCTTTGTCGAGGAGGCGACTCCTCTAGTAGGCGATCAGCGAATGAACCTCGGTGCCCGCGAGCCGCTCGCGGCCTTCGAGGAACGTCAGCTCGATCACGAAGAGCGCGCCGACGACCGTGCCTCCCATCCGCTGGACGAGCCCGACCTTCGCTTCGGCTGTACCGCCGGTCGCAAGCACGTCGTCGAGCACGATCACGCGGGAGCCCTCACCGATCGCGTCGGCGTGAACCTCGATCGTGTCCGTGCCGTACTCGAGCTCGTAGGTCGCCTCGACCGTCCGCCAGGGCAGCTTCCCCGGTTTGCGGGCAGGAACGAAGCCACAACCCAACGCGTATGCGAGCGCACCGCCGAAGATGAAGCCACGGGCTTCCGCACCGAGAATCACGTCCGGCGACCGGGGCCGCGCCCACCCTGCGAGCAGGTCGATCGTCTGTCCAAAGGCGGTCGGATCGGCGATCAGCGGCATCAAATCCTTGAAGACGATCCCCGGCTTCGGGAAATCCGGGACGTCGCGCACCCGAGCACGCAGGAGATCGTCGGTCATCGGTCGGCCGCGTCCCGGAGATCCCGCAGGAGCAGCAGCTGAGCGAGCTCGATTGCGACGGAGGCGAGCGACTCGAGATCTTCCAGCGCCTGTCGCCGGCGCTCGAGATCGCGAGAGCGCAACCCCGTCGCGACCAGCTGCTCGAGCAGGGCCGACTGACGACCGGCCGCAGTGCGAAACGCTCGGAGATGACGCGCATCGAGCCCGTGTCGGGCGATCCGCGCGCAGGCTGTCGCGATCTCGACGTCCGACTCCCTGTAGTAGCGCTCACCACCGGCGACGCGCGGCGTGACGAGGTCGTATTCCTCGAGCCGACGGGCGAACTCCGCCGTGATTCCTCCACGCGAGCACAACCCGGCCAGATCCACCTCCCCGTCCGCGACGCGGAGTCCGCTCGTCTTCCGCCGCTGGCGCTCCACTCGGGGTGCCTCGAGCTCGTCCCTGATCACCTTGAGCGGCAGGAACTCATCTCGCTGCAGGCGCAGAATCGTCTCGAGGCGCTCGATGTCTTCCTCCGAGAAGAGCCGGTAGCCGCCACGGGTGCGCTTCGGGCGAAGCAGACCCTGATCTTCGAGATAGCGGATCTTCGAGATCGAGATGTCCGGGTACGCCGCTCGGAGTCGTTCGCAAACGGCCCCGATCGTGTGCAGCCGCGACTGAGGCTCGGCGGTCGCAGTCATCTCGGCAGGAAGGTCATCCTGTACTTGCCGATCTGCACTTCGTCGTCGTCGTCGAGCACGGCGCTGTCGATTCGATGGCGGTTGACGAAGGTGCCGTTGAGACTGCCGAGATCGCGGATCGTGAACCGGTTGTCAACCCGCAAGATCTCCGCGTGGCGTCGCGACACGGTCACGTCGTCGAGGAAGACGTCACAATCGGGAGAGCGGCCGATCAGGGTTCGTTCCCCCGCCGCCTGAAAGCTCTCGCCCGCTCGGCCACCACCCGAGCGGACGACGAGCGCAGGCCCCCGCAGACCCTCGGCAAGCGCGTCGGCGGCCTCGGCCACCTCGTCCGGGCCGAGGCTCAGGGTCGTCTCCGCCGCGTCTTCGTGACGGAGGAACGCCCCGCACCGCGCGCAGTAGTTCGCCGCCTCCGGGTTCTGGAACCCGCACTCGGGACAGTAGACGTGGCTCACGGCTCTGCGCCTGCTCTCCGTAGCTCCAGATCGATGCCGTGTCTTCCCGGCCGATTCACCACGAAGCGAGCCGGAGGCGAGCGGCGGAGGCCAGCATTCATGCTGCTTCGTCGGTCGGATCGACGTGCGACAGGATCGAGGCGAGGTCGTCGGCGCCGACGTGTGTGACATCGCCTCGGGTGCGCCGGTAGCGCTCGGCTCTGAGAATGTCGATCTGCCCGTGAAGCACCCGCCGGCGCAAGGACACGTCGTCCTCCTCACGCTCGAGCAGCCGGATCGCGTCGCGAAGCTCGTCGGTCGCCATCGTCGCCACGGCGGGGACCGGGCCGAGGTCGTGCGGCGCAGGCAGGTCGCCGGTGCCCTCGAAGATCGACCTTGTCGCTGCCTGCCCCGACGGTGCCGTGAGCTCACCCTCGGCGAGGCGGATCTTCACGCGTTGCACGAGCTCGCGGCGTAGATGGTCGATGCGCTCGTGGAGGTCTCGACGACGGACGGAAACGTCATCCTCTTCTCGTTCGAGCGCGGTGAGACGCGTTGCGAGCGCATCGTCGGTGAGGGCGTTGAGATCGGGGAAGGGTTCCACGCGTGCCTTTCGCTCCGGGCCGGATTCAACCTGAGCCACTGTCAGGGGTCAACCTCAGCTTGAGGCTTGCTCCGTGATTCGACGTCCGCTCTCGCCTCCCTCCACGGCGTTCTCGATCGCGTCTGCCAGCTCGTCTGCCAGGAGCTCGGACGCTTCGGCGTTCGCTCCCTCGGCGAAGACGTGCACGATCGGCTCGTGCGGATCCAAGAGCGCCTGCACCCAGCCCCGTTCGTCGAAGGCCTTGACCCCGTCGAGCAGGTCGAGCTCGCGCTCGGCGAGCCGTTCGTGCACCACGCGCATGACCAGCCCTTTCCGCGACCAGGGGCACGGAAGCGCACGCCGGACGAGGACCGGCTGCGGTAGCTCGTCGACGAGCTCCGAGAGGGCGCGACCCGAGCTCGCCAGCAGCTCGAGCAGCTTGCACGACGCTGACATCGCGTCGTAGCCGGGAACGACGTCCGGAAAGACGAAGCCACCGGTCGGCGCGCCCGCGAAGAGCACCGACGGCTCGGCGGCGGCATGGGTGAGCGCGCTCACGGAGTGTTGCGTCCGGAGGACCGTGAGTCCGGAGTCTCGGGCGAGATCGTCGACGAGTCCAGTAGCCGTGACGGGCACGGCTACGATTCCGGCCCTTCCGGCGAGCGCGAGCAGGCGCACGACAAGCAGGAGCGCAAGATCGCGCGCAAGCTCTCTCCCCGTTTCGTCGACCAGTACGAGGCGCTCCGCCGCGCGGTCGAACACGAGGCCCAGATCGGCCCCGACACCGGTGACGATGCGTTGCACGTCGGCGGTCGCGAGCTCCGGCGTGCCCGAGTCCTCGACGAGGAACGCATGCGTCGCGATCGCCTCCACGCCCAGAGGCCCGAAGACCAGCGGCAGTGTGAACGAGGCAGCCGAATAGCCGTAATCGACGGCGATCCTGAAACGCCGGCTGCGCATCAGCGCCGGATCGAGCGCGTCGATCAGGTCCTGCGCGTAGCTCTCGCGGACACGGGCGGGATAGGTGGTCTCCCCCACGTCGGCGAACGTCGCGCGCCGAGGCTCTTGCCGGCTGAAATGCTTCTCGAGCTCCTTGCGTAGCGACTCGCTCATCTGCACGCCCGGTGCCTCGAACACTCGCACCTGCACCATCTCCTCCTCGGTGCTCGAGCAACCGACGTGCACCCCGGCAGCGACGCCCTGCGTCTTCAGCACGTGCCGTGTGATCGCCGCCGGAGAGACGCGCAGGTCGGCTACGTCGACGCCGGTGGAGGTGAGGCCGGAGATCAACGCTCGCTGGATCATGCGGCAGGCGTCGGGAGCATCACGGCTCGCGACGACCCGATCACCGCGACGCAGCGCGGTTCCGAGCGCACCGGCAAGACGGACCGCCGTCTCCGGCGTGAGGTCGACGTTGACGAGCCCGACGACGCCGTCGTCGCCGAAGACGCTCCGGTTCGCGCGGGTCTCCCAGACGACGCTCTCGTGGATCTGCGCACCCGTCTCGATCTCCTTGAAGGGATAGACGCGGACACCCGGATAGAGCGTCGCCTCCTCACCCACCGTGACCTGATCGCCGATTGCGACGCCCTCGTGCACACGCACGTGATCGCGGAGGCTGCAGCGGCGGCCGACGATCGCGCCCTCGATCACCGCTCCCGGGCCGATGTAGGTCGCGGCGTCGACGACGCTGCGGACGATCCGCGCGCCATGCTGGACGATGACGCCGCGGGAGAGCACCGTGTGCGACCCGATCGAGGCGCTGTCCGCGATCCGGCAGTTCGAGCCGACGAACGCCGGGCCCTCGACCCCGGCGACGTCGTCGATGTCGACGTCCTCGGCGACCCAGACGTTGCCGCGCAGGCGCAGGCCGGGAATGTTCAGCCGGGTGAGATCGTCGAGCACGTCGAGATTCGCCTGGTGGAACTGCTCGAGCGTGCCGATGTCCTGCCAGTAGCCGTCGAGCACGTGCCCGTGGATCGGCCGTCCCATCTCGAGCAGGAGCGGGAAGAGCTCCGTCGAGAAATCGAACGGCCTGTCGTCCGGCACGTGGCGCAGGACATCCGGCTCGATCACGTAGATGCCGGTGTTGATCGTGTCCGAGAAGACCTGCCCCCACGACGGCTTCTCGAGAAAGCGCTCGACGCGCCCATCCTCGTCCATGACGACGATTCCGAACTCGAGCGGGTCGTCGACCGACTTGAGGCCGAGCGTCACCGCCGCGCCGGACGCGCGGTGCGCCTCCACGAGCGACCCGAGATCGACGTCGCAGAGAGCGTCGCCGGAGATCACGAGGAAGGTCTCGTCGAGCTGTTGCCGGGCAAGTCGCACGGAACCCGCAGTCCCTGCAGGCTGCTCCTCGACGGAGTAGTCGATCGAGACCCCGAGCGACTCCCCGTCGGCGAAATGCGCGCGGATCGCCTGCGGCATGAATGCGAGGGTGACGACGATCTCCTCGAAGCCGTGCGTGCGAAGCAGCTCGACGACGTGCTCCATGCACGGCTTGCCGACGATCGGGACCATCGGCTTGGGTTGATTCGAGGTGAGCGGCCTGAGCCGGGTCCCTTCGCCGCCGGCCATGACGACGGCTTTCATCGGGCGAGCTCCCGGCGAGCGTCGATGACGTACTGGGCGGCTGCGATCACCGCGAGCCCGAGGTTGACGTAAAAGCAGGCGAGCGGCCACCACGTCCCCTGCTCGGTCACGAGCACGAAACCGAGGGAGGCGTAGAGGCCCCAGGTAGCGATCTTCCCGAGTCGCGAGACCTCCAGTGAATACCCGCGTGGCGCGATGAGCTTGTATCCCGCGATCAGCACGACATCACGCAGGAGGATCACGAGCGCGATCCACGGAAGGCGGTCGTAGACGACGAGGAGCAGGACGGAGACGTCGATCAGCAAGCGATCGGCGAGCGGGTCGGCAACCTTCCCGAACGCCGATTCGACGCGCCAGCGGCGCGCGAGCCAGCCGTCGATCTGATCTGTCGTGCCCGCCGCGCCGAACACCAGGCCCGCAGCCCAGCTCGGCCCCTCGCTCTCGCGTGCGAGGAGCCAGACGAACACCGGGATCGCGAAGAACCGGACGATCGTCAACGCGTTCGGGAGTTGCCGGAGTGTCGGCGAGACGGGTGCCGTCGTCATCCCCGCATAGGGTAGTGTCGCGCGTCGTGGCCCGGACGTTGTCGCTGCCCGGCTTCGTCAACGCGCACAGCCACGCCTTTCAGCGTGCGCTGCGCGGACGTGCCGCGGGCCGGGACTTCTGGGCGTGGCGGGACGGGATGCTCGAGGAGGCGGATCGGCACTCGTTCGAGACCGTGCGGGCGCTGTACTCCGACACGTATCGCGAGATGCGTGCCGCAGGCTTCACGGCGGTCGGTGAGTTCCACTACCTGGGTCTCGACGCCGCGTTCGCCGCGGCCGAGGCGGCAGCGGAGGCCGAGCTCGGTCTCGTGTTGCTGCACGTCGCGTATGCGCGTGGTGGCCTCGAGCGGATGCGGCAGACGTCCGTGTCGGAGTACGTGCGGGAGGTCGAGGCGATGCGGGACGGGGGGATCGCCGTCGGTGTCGCCCCCCACTCCGTCCGGGCCTGTCCCCGATCGTGGCTGGAAGAGATCGGCCGGTACGCGGCCGCCGAGAAGCTCGTGCTGCATGTTCATGCGGACGAGCAGCCGCGCGAGATCGAGGAGTGCCTCGCCGAGCACGGCTGCCGACCGGTCCAGCTGCTCGAGGAGACGGGCTGTCTAGGCTCGCGGACGACGGTCGTCCACGCGACGCACGCGGACGACTCCGAGCTCGACCTCCTGCGCGATAGCGGCTCGACCGTCTGCGCCTGCCCCACGACCGAAGCGGACCTCGGCGACGGGTTCATCGCAGCTGTCCGGATGCGACACCGAGGCATGTCGCTCTGCATCGGATCGGACTCGAACGTGCGCATCGCTCCGCTCGAGGAGCTGCGCGAGCTCGAGGGCATCGCGCGGCGGCAGAGCGGCGCGCGCGGCGTCTTCTCGACAAACGATCTGCTCGAGATCGGCGGCGCACGCGGCGGTGCGGCTCTCGGGCTCGATCGCTGGGATCCCATCGAGATCGACCTCGACCATCCCTCGCTCGCCTACGTCGCGGCCCAGGATGTGCCTGCAGCGCTGATCGCCGGGTGTGCCGCGGACGTTGTCGTAGGCTGAGCTGCGGCGTCGCGCTGTAGCCTGACGACTGTGGACGTGACCGAGGCAACCTTCGACGACGCGGTCGTCCAGCGTTCACACGCGCATCCCGTGCTCGTCGACTTCTGGGCCGAATGGTGCGGCCCGTGCAAGACGCTCACCCCGGTGCTCGAGCGTGAGGTCGAGTCACGCGGTGGCGCGGTCGAGCTCGTGAAGATCGACATCGATGCGAACCAGGCGCTCGCCCAGCGCTTCGGGGTGAGCGGAATCCCGGCGGTGAAGGCATTTCGGGACGGCAGGATCGTGTCCGAGTTCACCGGTGCGCTCTCCCCCACCGCTGTGTCGACGTTTCTCGACGAGCTACTCGCGCCGCCCCGAGCGCTGGCGTTGATCGACGAGCTCCGCGCCTCGCGTGAGCTACCCCGGATCGTCGCGCTGCTGGACGACGACGACATTCCGGGCGCCCTCGAGGCGATCCTCGCTCTGTTGCCGTCCGCTGACGAGGCGGGCCGGGACCGTCTCCGCGAGGTCGCTGTGGCGCTCTACGAACTGGTCGGTGTCGAGGATCCCTTCGTCGTCGCGCACCGGCGCCGGTTCGCTGCCGCCTTGT